>JANWVF010000058.1 GCA_025056965.1 Thermoflexales bacterium
CCGATTGACGCGCCACCGGCGCCGATCGCGGCCGGCGGCCACGGCACGCACGTGGCCGACATCATCGCCGGCCAGAACGTGAGCGACACCCATCGCGGCGTCGCGCCGGGGGCCAAGCTCTATGCCGTGAAGGTGTGCAGTTCCGCTGGTGATCAACGCGCCGATCACCATCGCCGGCCATTACTCGAACACGGCTAGCGTGGATTGGGCACCCATCATCAACGGCTTCACCGGCCAAGTCGCCTATGTCGGGCGCGGCTGCCCGGCCGGCAGTTGGGGGCCGGCCGATCCCTACCTGGCAAACCCGGCCGGCAAAGTGGCGCTGATTGACCGCGGTCAGTGCGCCGTCAGCTTGAAAGTAGACCGCGCCGTGATCTCCGGCGCCATCGGCGTGCTGATCGCCAATAACGTGGCCGGCGATCCGCCTACCTTCTCCTTTGGCGGCGGCAGCAACATGACCGAGACGCTCATCATCCGCCAGAACGAAGGCAACCTGATCAAGACCCAAGTGCCGACCAACGTGGTGACGGTGACGGTGTCACCGCTGACCTTCGTTTCGCTGGCCGGCAGCATGGTGGCCTCGTCGTCGCGCGGGCCGAACTACAGCTTCAGCGCCGCCAAGCCCGACATCGGCGCGCCGGGCGCTTCGGTCTCCGCAAGGTCGGGGAGCGGCACGGGCATGGCAGCATTCGGCGGCACGTCGGGCGCAGCGCCGATGGTGGCCGGCGCGGCCGCGCTGTTGCTATCCGCCGAACCCGGTCTGCTGCCCCACGAAGTCAAGGCGCGCCTGATG
This sequence comes from Thermoflexales bacterium, assembly GCA_025056965.1. GTDB lineage: Bacteria > Chloroflexota > Anaerolineae > J036 > Brachytrichaceae > JAAFGM01. The sequence goes on from JANWVF010000058.1 coordinate 794, forward strand.
AACACCGCCGAGCGCAACGTGCTGATCAATCCGGCTGCCCAGCCCGGCGTGCTGGCTGAGATCAGCCGCATCGGCAGCGGCGAGGTGCGCGCCGATCGCGCCATCAGCAGCACGACGACCGCCTTTGCGGCCAACCCGCAAATCCTCAACGGCGAGCCGTACACCGACGGCGTCAGCCTATCGCTGGGCTATCACCGCCTATTGACTGGCACATACACCTTCACTCGCAGCGTCGCGGTGGGCAACCAGAGTGGCAGCCCTCGCGTGTATAGCATCACGCCCACTTTCCGCTACACGGACGACTTGGTCAGCGGCGCAGTGACGGTTAGCGCGCCGCTCACGATCTCGGTAGGCGCTTCCCAGTATCAGTCCTTCGTAGTCACCTGGACGGTGGATGTCTCGAAGGCGCCGCTGTGGGCCTTTACCGGCGGCTCGTCGCTGGGCAACGGCAGCTTGCTTAGGACTAACGAGTTCGACGGTTATCTGCTCATCGGCGATGTGACCGACACGGTCAGCCTACCGTGGCACATCCTGACGCACCGCGCAGCCGGCATCCTCACCCCAACGGTGACCGGCGCCGTGGTGACGCAGAGCGCGCCGATCGTGACGACGCTCAACAATCCACAGGGCGCGCGCAGCGGTCGCGTGGACACTTTTGCCTTAACGGCCATTAGCCCGCAGGATTACATCACGTTACCCGGACGTGGCGACAACGAGGCCGTTATTGACCTGCGCTACGTCGGCGTGCGCGCCGTGAGCATTGGGGGTGGGCAGTTCGGCGTGCAGTTCGCCATCAACACCTGGCAGCCACGCACCCACCCCAACTATCCGGCCGAGTTCGACATCTACATTGACAGCGACCGCGACGGCGTGGACGATTACGTGATCTTCAACGCCGAGCAAAACGGCTTCGGCGCCACGGGTGCAAACCTGGTGTTCGTCGGACCGCTGCCGGGCGGGCCGTTCAACGCTTTCTACTTTGCCGACGCCGACCTCAACTCCGGCAATATCATCTTTACCGTGCCGGCGAACCAGATTGGCCTGAGCTTGACCAATCCTTCTGCTTGGCAGCCGTTCGACTTCTACGTGCTGGCCTTCGACAATTACTTCACCGGCTTCCTAACCGACTACACAGAGGTCATGCGGGTGAACCCAGCTTACCTGCGCGCGACGGCCGGCGTGTCGCCCAGCGCTGTGCCGGCCGGTGGCAGCAGCACCTTGACGATCAGCAAATGGGCCTACAACGACACGGAGTCGCCGTCGCAGCTCGGCGTCTTGTTGATGTACCGCGACGCGCAGTGGGGTCGCGAGGCCGACGTCATCACCCTGGACATGCCCTCGATCGTGGTCACCAAGACGGTCGGCCTGAACCCGAGCGTGTGCGCCACGACGAAACAGATCACCGTCACCACCGGCACCACGGTGTATTACTGCTACACCGTGCAGAACACCGGCAACATCACGCTGACCCAGCATAACCTGTATGACTCGGCGCTCGGCACGATCCTGAACAATTTCGCCTACACCCTGACGCCAGGGGCGAGCGTGTTCATCACGGCTGCTGCCACGCTGACCCAGACGACGGTGAACCTGGCCGAATGGGAAGGCTTCGCTCCGAACGGTGACTTCCCGGCCTATTGGTCCGACACGGCGCGCGTGAACGTGTATACGCCGACGCTGACTATGCTGACCGTAAGCGCGGCGCCGAACACTTTGTTCGCCAACGGAGCCAGCACGGCCACCGTCGTCGCCCAAGTGCGCGATCAGTTCAACGCGCCGTTTGTTGGGCAGGCAGTCGCCCTACTGGCCAGCCAGGGCGCCTTGTCGGCCAACAGCGGCACAAGCGACGCCAGCGGCAACGTCACCGTGACGCTGACTGCGCCGATGGATGCCGGCATAGGCACGATCTTCGCCGTGGCCGGCGCGCTCAACACCTCGACGACGGTCACCTTTGTGCAACAACTGACCGACACAGTCACCTTCAACTTAAGCAGCCTGTCGCAGTCATCGGTCGTAGTGACCAGCGGCGGCGTGTTGACCTACACCTTCACGGTGACCAACAGCGGTCCCGGCAACGCTGCGAACGTGTTGATGGTCGCGCCGATCCCCAGCGGGACGAGCTATGTGGTCGGCAGCGCCAGCGGCGGCACGCCCTTCGGCGGCAGCTTGATGATGCTGATGGGCGGGCACGGGACATTCAGCCCGGCCTCGCCGATGGCGACGACCGCGGTTATCTGGCAGGGCAACATCGCTGCCAACGCCAGCCACACAATTCAGTACGCCGTGAAAGCAAACCTGATCCAGGGAACCATCACTAACACGTCCAAGGTATACCTGGGCAATGTGGAGGGTGGAGCGTTCACCGTGACAGCACAAGTGCAGCCCGCGGCGCGCATCTTCTTGCCTATCGTGCGGCGTTAGCGCATAGAGCGGGCTTGCCCAACAAAACAGCGGAGCCGGCTAGGACTTGGCCGGCTCCGCCGTTCACCTTTGGGCTAAATCAGGCCGCGCGGGGCAAGCACCTCTCCATCGCTCTTCAGCAGCCCAATGCCGACCGACTCCGCCAATTCCTGCGCGCCTAGATCGAAGCGGATGCCATAAGCATAGACCAGATAGGGGCCTTCGCAACCTCGCTCGGCCAATTGGCGACGCCACTCCGGCGATGTCATGCGTTGCGCCCAGGCCTGTATATCTCGTCGGCTCAGGCGCGCCTTCGCCTCGACAACCGCCCACACGCGCCGTCCTGCCGGGTCCTCTAACGGCAAAACGACATCTATCTCCCCCTGTCCATCGATTGGCAGTGAATAGGGCGGCTGCAGCACGCGGTAGCCTTTACGCCGCAGCACCACTTCGACGACGCTGGCAGCTTCTTCTTCCACAGTGGAACCGAAGGTGCGTTGCAGGTCTCCTACCGCCTTACCCAGATTGTCCACCCGCTGGGTCAGCAGATCCAGGCGCTGATCGGTGCGCTGCAGCGCCTCGGCTAACTCTTCCACGCGCTGATCGGTGCGCCGCTGCGCCTCGGCTAGTTCGCGCAGCGCCTCGGCCAACTCACGCACAACTCTGGGCAGACCTAGGATTTCATCGGTCAGCACTAAGCGGCGCAATTCCTCACGCCACTCTGGATGCTCATACAGCGCGCTGACGAGCTCGCGAAACTCCGTAATGCCGATAGCCATTGTTTTGCCCCGCAGCCTTGCATATTCTAACCTGACACTCTTGTCGTTCGAGCGGCCTTCGCGCGGCCCAATCCAGAGTTACAAAGCCAGCCATCGGCTGAGGGTCGTACAATCGGCATCGCGATCGTGAACTGGTCAACTCAGCACTGCCGCATACTCTCTGTGCTTGCGCTACTTGCCCTCGCGCTATCTACTACTTCCCTGATCGGCCTGCAGTCTGCCCGAGCGCTACAAGCGCGCGGGCGTGTGTTGCCCTTCCCCCGGCCGGTGTTCGGGGCAGAGTCGCTGCGCTTGGGCGTTAACGCCGCGCTCGAACAATACGACGCCGACACGCTCGACGCGCTCTTGGCCGACTTATCGCGGCGCGGCGTGCGCTGGGTGCGACAAGAATTCCGCTGGAGCGCGATCGAGCCGCAACGCGGCCAGTTCGACTGGTCGGCGAGCGACCGCATCGTCCAGGCAGCTGTCCGCCATGGCATCCACATCTTGCCGGTGCTGTGGACGACGCCGACTTGGGCACGCGCGCCCTCCGCTTCGGCACAATTTCCGCCCGTGGAGACTGCACCGCCCGCCGACGTAGACGACTACGCGCGATTCGTTCAGGCGTTCGCGAAGCGCTACGACGTCGAGCCGTCGCCCATCTTCGCCTACCAGATCTGGGATGAGCCAAACCTGAGCGCGGCATGGGGCAATGCGCTGATAGATCCGACTTATTACCTGCAAATGCTGCGCGCCGCACGCCGCGCGATCCACGAGGTGAACCCGGACGCACGCATCATGCTGGCCGGTTTGGCGCCCACCGTCGAACAGAGCAACATCAACCTTGCGCCGCAGACCTTTCTGCTCAAGCTGTATCAGCTCGGCGGCCACGAGGCGTTCGACATCGCCGCGGCTAAGGCGTATGGCTTCGACTTTCCGCCGGATGACCGGCGCGTGGATGCGGGCGTGCTGAACTTCTCGCATGTGATCTTGATGCGTGAGATGATGGTGGCCCACAACGACGGCCACAAGGCAATTTGGCTCACCTCGTTCGGCTGGAACGCGCTGCCGGCGGGGTGGCAAGGTGAGCCTTCGATCTGGGGCAACACGACCGAGGCACAGCAAGCCGACTATACCTATCGCGCCGTCCGGCGGGCAGCGCTGGAGTGGCCATGGGTGGGAGGTATGTTCGTTGACGGTCTGCAACCACGCCCGCGCCATACTCGCCCCGAAGCTGACGCGCGTTGGGGCTTCGCGCTGCTCGACCCACAGAGACGACCTCGGCCAGTTTATGAGGCGCTGACGCAAGCCGTCGCCGACGCTGAGCGCGCGCCGCGCGCGCAGCTGTTCGCCAACTGCCGATCATCGCAAAGTCTATACCGCACGCTCAACCTCGACAATGTCATGACCGCGATGCCGGAGATCTTAGCGTCCAAGCCGGACTGCACGACGCCTAACCCGCGCGCGGCGTTCAGCGAAGGTTGGCGCTTCGGCCAGCTCGGCGCCGACATCCCCGATCGGCCCGACGCACAAGTGCGGTTTCGCTTCACGGGCGACTCGCTGGCATTAATCGTGCGGCGTGGCAATTACCGCGCTTACACTTTTGTGCGCGTGAACGGCCGGCCGGCCAACTTGCTGCCCACCGAGCCGCGCGGGGCATACCTCATCATGACCTCGCCCGGCCTGTATCCCGTCATCGAGACGATTCCGGTCGCCACCGGCCTAGGCGAGGGAGAACACATCGCCGAGATTACGCTAGATCGGGGCTGGAATCAGTGGGCGCTGATCGGGTGGAGCAGCGCCCCACCCGACGAGGGGCAGTGGACGGCCGTCGGCTGGCTGGCGGCGGGCGTCGGTGCGTTGAGCGTCATCGCTTTGATCGCAGTCGCACCGCGCGCCCGCTGGCGTGAGTGGTGCGCGGCGTGGATGGCGCGCCTATGCGGCAACCGACCGGATGCCGAGCAGTGGAACGCGCGCGCCATCCTCGTGGCAATCGTCCTGTGGTTCAGCGCAGCGCTGACCTGGGCACAGGATGCGGCGATCGCTTACCGCAATCTCGGCCTGGGGCCGAACGTCGTCTTCACTGCTCTGGCTTCCGGTGTGTTGTTTTGGTCACCCGTGATGGTGATCAGCCTGATCGCGCTCATCGCGTTGACGGCGCTCGTGATGCTGCGGTTGGAGGCGGGCCTAATGCTGTTAGCGTTCTTCATCCCGTTTTACCTTCTGCCGCAACGCCTGTTCGAGCGGTCATTCGCCATGGTTGAACTACTCACCTTGATGTGCGTAGCCTCATGGGCGGTGCGATGGGTCAGGCACATCTACGCGCAGCGCACGACGCGTAAGGCCGCGCTAAGCCTTTCCTCCTTAGCCGCCCAATTCTCGCTGTTCGACTGGAGCGTGCTTGGACTGGTCGGGGTAGCGCTGCTTTCGGCGCTACAGGCGGACTTCCGGGTTGAAGCGTTCCGGGAACTGCGGCTGGTCATCGTTGAACCGGCGCTGGTCTATTTGATGCTGCGAACACTGCCTGCGACGCCGGGCGAAGGAATGGCGCGGCGATTCATGCCGATCGTCGAGGGCTTCGTGCTCGGCGCGGCCGTCGTGGCGACGATCGGCCTAATCAACTATGCACAAGGCAACACTATCGAAGCCGAATTCGGGCTGCCACGCATCAAAAGCGTGTTCGGCTCGCCCAACAACGACGCGCTCTATCTGGAACGCGCACTGCCGATCCTGCTAGCTATGGCCATCCTCGGCTATCCCGCGTGGCGCATGAAGCATCGAGAGGCACTCTGGCAACCAACGCTCGATTCTCTGCGCTTCGTGCTCTACCCGATCGGCATCCTGCTGGTCACGCTTGCGCTGCTGCTCACCCAGTCACGCGGGGCGCTGCTGCTGGGCGTGCCGGCAGCGATGATCACCGTGCTGCTGCTGGCCGGCCGGCGCTGGCGCCTGCTGGGGATTGGCTTGCTGGCAGCCGCAATTCTGGGTTTCGCCGTGCTGCTCAGCGGCGCGGCGCAGCCACTGTTGGAGGGCACGCGCTTCGCTGGCGCGCTGGACCTGCAACGCGGCACCGGCTTCTTCCGACTGAACTTGTGGCAAAGCGCCGTCAACATGTGGCGTGACCACCCGCTGCTCGGCGTCGGACCCGACAACTTCCTCTATGCGTATCGTAGCTTCTACATCTTGCCGGCCGCTTGGCAAGAGCCGAACTTGTCCCATCCACACAACTTGCTGTTCGACTTCGCCACCCGCCTGGGAACGCTAGGGGTGCTTGTCGGCATTGGGCTGATATTCGGTTATATCTCGCTGATCAAGCGAACCCTACAGGTCAACCGCCCGCTGGCCGTTGGCTGCGCCGGCCTGCTGGCCGCCACGCTCGCGCACGGCTTAGTGGACCACAGCTTCTTCCTGCTGGAGCTGGCGCATGCTTTCATGCTGACGGCCGGGGTGATGGTCGCTGCTGCCTCTGCTACCGACAGTACACCTTAGCGAAAGGCAGACCCATCTCGGTCTGCCATTCGCCGGCCGCCCAGCGCATTCCGCGCGCCATCATCGTGAGCACCGGCGGCATGGCCACGATATTCGCCTGGTGGCCCAAAGAACAATAGAACACGCGCCCTTTACCGTAGGTCTTCGTCCACACTACCGGCATAATTGTGTCGCCGTAGTCCTCGAAAGTTGTCGTCGCCATCACCCGAATGGCCGGATCTACGTGCATGTAGTATTTCTCGCTCCACACCTCAAAGTCCGCGATGCCTTCGGTAATAGGGTTGTGGTCAATGATGTTGACCCAATAGTGCCGGCCGTCGTTGCCCGGATGCGCGACCCACTGGCCGCCGGTCATGAACTGATACTCAGTCTCGTTGCGAAAGGCATCGCACATCCCGCCATGGCAGCCGGCCAGGCCCACGCCACTGCGCACGGCTTCCAGCAAGGGCTCAAGTTGCTCGCGCTTGATCGTGCCCATGGTCCAAATCGGCACAATCAGGTCAAGCGACTTGAGGTGGTTCACATCGAGGAAGGCGTCAAGCGTGTTGGCGCGTTCGACCGAGAACCCATCGCGCGTAAGCGCGTCGGCGAGCAGTTGTGAGACTTCCTTCGGCTGGTGACCTTCCCAGCCCCCGTAAACGATGAGCGCTTTCTTCATGGCTAATTCATTTTAAGCCTTCGCGAGCTCGGCACGGATTTGCAATGCGTCGCACCGACGATGCGCGTGACGCTCGTGGGCAGCGCGGCCGATAGGCGCGCCGCGAGATCATCTCCACTCGTGGGGTCAAGACCTGCTGCGATGCCGGATTCCCTGCTCCCTGCCTTCGCGAAGATGGGCTGCCGCTCTCGGCTAAACGTCACCGATTTGAAGCTCGCTACCGCAAGTCCGGAGAGACGGTTGCTTCCTTCTCACGGTCCTGACGCGAAAGCGCCCCTCCGTCGTAGGACGACCAGGCCGCTTGCTGCTCGCGTCGGCGCGCTTCGCGCTCCATCTCGGCTACGATGCGCGCGACCTCTTCAAACGCGGCGCGCTGCTTGCGGTAGAGGTCACTCTCGCTCATCACTAGCTTGCGCGCCACATCGCGCACCTTCATGTTCTGCATGATCTTGAGTTCAAGGATGTTATAGAGCATCCACTCAGCTGCGGTGAAGCTGCGCGTTCCGTCCGGCTTCAGGCGCTCGATGGCTTCAGATAGCACGCGCCTGAGCGCCTTGGTGGCGTTGCCGTTCTCCTGCTTCATAGCCTCGCTCACCACGCGCAGATTGATCAGGGGAGATTCGGCCAGCTTAGGCCCACCCCAATACTGGCTGAGCGCGTCGCGCACGAGCTGGGTGAAGTCGTCGTGGTTGTCCACCGGGACACGCTCGAAGTCGGCGACGGTCGGCGCAGCCGGGTTGCGCGTGCTAGCCATGCGTCGCTGCATGTCGTCCGCCTCCGGCACCAGCCGCTCCAGCGCCTCGAAGGCGCGCCGTTGCTTGGCCGCATCCTCTAAGGCACGCGCAGCTTGGGATACCAACACCGCCACGCCCTCGCGTTCCTCATCGCTGAGGTCCGGCTCTGCAGTACGCGCGGCCAGTCCCATGACGCCCAGCACCTCGCGATGATCCTGAGAACGCAATGGGATCAACCAGTAGTTGCCCCACAGGATGAAGTCATTCTTAACTTCAAAAGCCCGACGATCGGTCGCGTGATCGCCGTTGACCCTGCCGGCAGCTTGGCCGTGACGCAACGTCGTCGCCGAACGCACGGCATCGGGCGGCACAGGCAGGCCACCGTGTGTGTCGTCCGGTGTGAAGTTGCCGATCACGACGTTGATCGGCGCAGCACAGCTGTTCGACATCTCTGCCAGACAGGTCGTGACGAACGCCGTGCGCGCCCGCAACAGATCGCACAGCGCGGCGAGGATATTCTCCAAATACTGGGTTAGGTCTGATGTGGTCATCAGCCGGGCGCTAAACTGCTGCAGGCGGCCTACCTCCTCGGCGTCGTCCCCCGCGATCAAGCGGTCAAGCGTCGGCTGTACCATATCAATGAACCACTGCACCATAAGGATAATGGTCGCCGCAGCAACCAGGCCGATGAACGTGCCGGGCAGGTCGAGCCAGCGTTCGACGCGCGCGCTGAGCACGAAGGCCGTGATGACCGCCGCTGCCGTCAGCGGACCGCGGATGAGGTACTTCACCATGCGCCGCTTAATCACGCGATCCGGGGCGCTGGCGCCAAAGTAGGCTACCGCGTAGCCCATGAAGGTGATCGCGGCGCCGACGCCCATGTTGACGATTAAGATGCCGGCCCACGGCACTAGGCGCGGGAAGGCTGCCGGCCAACCCACCGGCAGCAAGTAGGGGAACATCCCCAGCGCCGGTGCAGCGAATGCGATGGCGAAGTAGGTCATGCGTCGCTTGCTCGTCGCCGTCAATGCGCGTCGGCGCGCCTCGAAGACGTTATACGTCGCCCAAGCCACGCTGCCGAAGTAATAGAGCGTGAATGGGTAAAAAAGCAACCCAGGGGTAAGATGAGTCAACCCTTCCGTTGAAACGCCCGGCGTGGCTATCAGCGCCGTGACCAAGATCAAGGCGAACGTCACTGCGCCGACTCCGTAACCGACCTTGACCGCGAGCTGTCGCAGCGGCGAGCTGTCGCCCGTCGCCCGCAGCAGCGAGTCCGACAGCGCCAACAACGCCGCCGGGATAAATGCGATGCCGATCCATTGCAGGCGCAACCACAGTTCTGTGCTATCGGTGCGTGGCGCAAGCTCTGACACTTGAGCGAGTAGGTCGCCCAGATAGCTGCCAATCACGCACATGAGGACGATGGCATAGTCGCGCGCGATGGGGCTGCGCCGGTTGTATAGCCCGATGTAGATGACCAAGGCGAACGCGGTGACCAAGATGCCCGTCACCGTGATCCGGTTGAGCAGTTGAACAGCGCCCAATATGGTGCTCAGCAATGCGTCCATACGATGAGTTAGCCTCGATCACCTGATTCTATATGTGAAGAATAAAGCAATATCGCGGCCGGAGTAGTAATTATCGGCGTAGCCGCTGAAGCGCAGGCCGCGCGTCTGACAGAAGCGCGTCGCAGGGTAATTCTTAGTTTGCAAGCTCAGCGTGACGCTGTGGAGGCCGGCAGCTTTCGCTTGGGCGATGGCCGTGTGTAACAGCTGCGTGCCGATTCCCCTGCGCCGCATGTGCGGCGCAACAGCGAACGCCGGAATCCAGCCGGTGTTGTGCCACGGCAGCGTAGCCATGCCGATGTAGCCGTAGATCTCCTGGCCCACAGGCTCCTGCATCACCCACAGGTAATCGCAGCGATGCAAGCAGCGGCGGAGCAAGGACGGCTCATACGGCGGCGGGGTCTGCACCTGGCGCGGCAACTGCACCAGCCGAAAGATGGCCGCCTGTTCGCCAGCCGCGTTCTGCGCGCTCATTTGCCAGACGTGATCGGTGGTGTAGCTGTGGTCAAGCGCCAGAATCGCTTCCAGATCGGCCAGCTCGGCAGGACGGATGCGCATAGTCGTCAAGCGATTCTGATTTGAACGCTGCAATAGATGCCCGTGTCTTGTCCGGCGGCGTCTATCAGTGACAGTCGCAAGGTGTAAATGCCGGGTGGGAACAGCGTGGCGTCGAACCTGGGCATCAGCACACCGTCCCTCACGGCATTGTAGTTCTCCCACAAGAACGCCCAGCCCGGGATGTTGGGGCGAAGAATCTCAAGCCTATAACGGCCGACGCCGCCGGGGAAGTTGGCCGTGCCGCGCACGACGTAGATGCCGGACACAGTTTCACCCGCTGTTGGGCTATCTATGCGGGCGGCGCCGGGATTCGGGCAGTCTGCGACCAGCACATCCCCCGGTGTCGCAGTTGGCGCTTCGGTCGGCGTAGGCAGAGGTGTGGGCGTTGCCGTCGGCCCCAATGTGGGCAGAGCCACCGGCGCCGGCGTCGCAGTGACAACTACGATGAACGGCAGCTGCTCCTGTGGCGGCAGCTGTGTGGGCGTGGGCGATACGGCCGGGGTCGCCGTCGGGGGGATCGGCGTCGGCGAAGGCAAAGGCGTCTCGGTTGGTGGAAGGGTCGGCACCGGCGATGCTTCATTGACCGCGTCGGCGATGGGAGCTTCTGCCGCCGGCGCCGTTATCTGTGCCATCGCAGCGGCGAGGTCAGCAGTGGGCATCGGCGTCGGTTCGGCGATGTTTACCTCGACTGTTGGTGTGAAAGCCAGCGGATTCTCGGCTGCGTCCGACAGGGTCACCGACTCAGGCGACGTGTTCGTCACGACCCAGATGATCAATCCGAGAACGGCAAACAAGCCGGCTTTCGTCCAAGCATCCACAGCGCGCCTGACGATGATGCTTCGCTCCAGGCGAAACATCGCGCGGCGCAGTTCGCGCAGCGCACTTAGGCCGGTGAAGACAAACGCCGCGCAGCAGATCGCGACGATCGCGATCAGCACCAGTCGCAGTTCGATCAGCAACCGCAGGATGACTTCCATGAGTGCAACCGACAGCCGCGGACGGCGGATAGGAAACCAAGGCCGCTCAGAGCATCTGCGTCAGCACGCCGCGCACAATAGTGAATATTTTGGGCGCGATCTGCGCCCCAGCCTGCATTACTTCTTCGTGCGAAGGCGGCTCACCTTCATCTGCGCTCAGGCGCGCGACGTTGGTGATGCCGCTCAGGCCCAGCACGCGCATGCCGGCGTGGCGCGCCACGAGCACCTCATGCACCGTGGACATGCCGACGGCGTCTGCGCCGATGGCGCGCAAGAAGCGCAATTCGGCAGGAGTCTCGAAGTTCGGTCCAGCCACGGCAGCATAGACGCCTTGACGCAACGTTAGGCCGGCGGCCTGCGCAGCCTGCACCGCATATCGGCGCAACTCGGGGTCGTATGCCGTGGTCATTTCGGGAAAGCGCGGCCCGTATTCGTCCAGGTTCGGCCCGATCAGCGGATTGTGGCCGGCCATGCCCACTAGGTTGATGTGATCGGTGATGAGCATCACATCGGCGACGTGATATTCGCGGTTGATGCCGCCGGCGGCGTTGGTGACAATCATGTGCGTAGCGCCCATCGCGCGCGCTACCCGCACCGGCAGGGTTACTTGCCACAGGGGATGCCCTTCGTAGAAGTGCATTCGCCCCTGCATGACGGCGACCGGCACGCCGAACAGCGTGCCGATCACAAACTGGCCTTTGTGGCCTTGTACGGTGGACCGTGCGAAGCCCGGGATGTCCGCATAGGGGACGCAAGTGGCTTCGGCCACTTCATCCGCCAAGGCACCAAGCCCGCTGCCCAAGATGATGAGCAGGCGCCATGGGCGCGCGTCCCGACGGCGCAGGTAGGCCACCGCGGCATCAATGGATTCCCGCGTTGCCTGAGTCGAGGCTACTATGTTCGGCATGGGACGCGGGCGACTATAGCGCGACGCGCACAGCGACGCAACCAGCTCCCGCTATGAGTTGACAGGAGCGAGTTTGCTCTCTTGCTCCTGCCGCGGCCGATACATCTGCGTCGTGGCTAAATTCGCATGGCCAAGCCATTCCTGCACGCGCCGAATATCTTCGCCGTCGCTCAGCATGTGCGCCGCGCGCGAGTGTCGTAGGGTGTGCGGCGTGAGATCACCCTCGATGCCGGCCTCTTGGGCATGTTGGCGGGTGAGTTGCCATACGGCCTGGCGCGTTAGTTTGCCCCCCTGCGGATTAACAAACACGAAGTCGGTGCTGGAATCGTATGCGGCGTTGCCTCGCACGTGCTCCAGGTATGCGCGCAGCGTCGCCGCTGCCTCGGGCGTCAGCGGGATGGTGCGTTGACGCATGCCGCGTCCGGCGCAGCGCACGGTGTTCGTCTCTAGGTCCACATCCGCCAGGCGCAGATTGATGGCTTCCGAAACCCGCATGCCGGTCACATACATTACCTCAAGCAGCGCCCGGTCGCGCAGCGAATGCGCAGAGGATGCTTTCGAGGCGCTTTCTAGTAGGCGATTGACTTCTTCCCGGCTCAGTAGGCGAGGGATGCGCTTCTCCACCTTGGGCGAACGCAGCCGCAGCGTCGGATCCTCCGCTATCCATCCGCGCTGATTCAACCAGTGAAAGAACGTCCTGAGCGCAGCGACTTTGCGCGCAGCAGTGGAGGCTGCGTAGTTCTGTTCCGTGAGCTGCTGGATGTAGGATTCAATCACCTCGATGGTTACGTTCGACCAAGTCGCATCATCGGGCAGCGTCGCGCTTAGATGCTGGCAAAACTGGGTGAGATCGTTGCGATATGCCATGATTGTGTTGACCGAAGCGCCTCGCTCCGTTTGCAGGGATGCTAGGAACTCATCAACCGTGCTGCGCCATTCCATAAGTGTTCACCCTGCGAAAGATTATAGCAGGATGCCTAGCTTTATCGTAGAAACATCGCTGATGCTAGAATCTCGCGGCTGCTTCCCAGCAAGCAGCATTGCCTATGACGAGGAATGCCTTTGCCCGGCCGCCTGAACACGACTTTTTGTGGAATCAACTGGTCGAATTGCCCTACTTCCGAGCCTTGCTCCGAGCCGTTGAATCGCGGTTCTACCAGGAGCTGCCAATCGTTGAGCCGGTGCTCGACCTAGGATCGGGGGACGGCAGCTTCGCGGCTCATACGTTCTCCCGCCCGCTGGACGTCGGACTCGACCCGTGGGCTGCCCCGCTGTGGGAATCGCGCGCACGCCGGGCGCACAAGTTGCTCATACAAGCAGAAGGCGCGCGTCTACCCTTCGCAGACTGCGCCTTTCGCACCGTCGTCAGCAATTCCGTGCTGGAGCACATCCCCGATTTGGAGCCGGTGCTCGCCGAGTGCTTCCGCGTGTTGCGCCCGGGCGGCTACCTCCTATTCTGCTCACCCTCGGATCACTTCACGGACTGGTTGATTGGGGCGAAGGTAGCCGGCGACGCATATCGGCGCTGGTTCAACCGCATTTCGCGCCACTATCACTGCGACGGCCCTTCGGCGTGGCGAGCGCGTCTGGAGCGCGCCGGTTTCACGGTCGAGCGTATGTGGTACTACTTCTCACCTCGCGCCCTGCGAGCACTCGAGGTCGGCCACTACCTCGGGCTGCCTAACCTGCTCTGGAAGAAGATCACCGGTAGATGGGTGGTCTTCCCGAGCGCCAGAAACCCTGTATTGCGATTGTTGTACCGACTCCTGCGCCCACTTTACGACGAGCCAAGGCCTGAGGCCGGCGCTTACCTCTTCGGCGTCGCCCGCAAAGGCGAGTGAGCATCAATCGCTGATGTCCGCCACCAAACCGTCGTTCATGGCTCGAGGACGGCACCCATGAAGAGCAAGCTGCCCGTGCCGACATCCTCGATGGCAAACAGGAACGGCCGATCCACGCGCATCGTGAACGGTTCCTCATCGCTGGGGCGAGCTGAGGTCACGCCCATTTGGACGGCGGTTGCCGCTGCGGCTTCTGTGCCGGCTTCGTTCACATCCACGTAGGCTAGGTGTCGAACGCTGCTGATGAAGATAGGCGGAGGAATCGGGCGCATGCCGGAGAAATCCGCCCGCTGCGGGTCGAAAGCGATCGCCATTGCCGTCTCTTGGAGCACGTCGTTCAGCTTCGTGTCGTACTGCACCTTGAAGCGCGGCAGGAACAGTTGCCCTTGCTTCGGGGCGAATTGGGCGCTCCAGGCTTCCCAGCGCTCAACCGTTAAGTTTGCGACGAACTTCGACAGAGTGATGATTTCGCTCGGCAGGAACACAACCATGCGGAGCGCGTCACCCGCATACGGTAGGCGCACTGCCTGAAAGTCATCACCTTGGAGGTATTCAAAGCGGCCCGAGCGAAACATAGTCGGCGTTTGCTTCTGTGTCCCGTCGAGCAGGTTGAAGGGCATGTCCTGGGTCTGCTCGGGGTTGAAAGCCGTCTGCCATGCCCCATTGAAGTAAATCGCGCTGACGAGGATCAGGATCGTATCTTGCGGGATTTCGTCAACGATGCCGCTGATCTTGCCGTTTGTTTTGTCGCTCACCCAGCGGTTGATGACGTCTGGGGCATCGGGCTGCGCGAAGTCGAGTTCCTCGCTCTTGGCTTCATAGAATTGCTGTGTGCGCTGTAGGAAGTCGGCGTGGAAGGGAACGCCGGCGCGCGCCCAGAGCGAATTCGCAATGGTCAAGATCACGCCCGAGTCATCGCGCTTCATCAACGACTGTAGCGCCGAGTAGTCGGCGTTCATCGTGTCCAGCGTTGCCTCTCCGTCGCCTAGCACGCTGAGCATTCCCTGCAGCGTCTCGCCGCGCGCGCCGTTCGCCGTCATCGCTAAGGCGATGGCGATGTTGGCTGGCGAGATGAAGACGTTCTTGTCCGCATCTCGGCGGGCGATCCGGCGGATCAGGTCTAGAGCAAATCCGGTGGTCGCGCGCGTAAATTCGGGGCGCATGACGTTCATCTTCTGTGGCACAGCAGTCGGCATCGGGGTGTCCGTGCTTGTGACCGGCGGGGTTGGAGACTCGCTCAGCGGTCGCGGCTGGGGAGCAGCACAGCCGACGACAAGACATAACATGCTAATTATGACTCGGCGCGCGATTCGGATGCTCATACGCGCAGTATATAGCGACGCATGACCGTGAAAGGTGCCGCCGGCAGGCCAGGCGATGGAGGACATCGCCCCCGCGCAGGTGGGTATCCGGGTCTTGTGATGTGGGATTCCTTGCGCCTCGACCTCGCGAGTAGAAGCTGCGCGGAGAACGACGATCGGCAGATGCATCGAATGCGGCCGGCGAAACGTCGCCTACGCCGCTAAGCAGCGTTCAGCCGGCCGCAGCCTAAACCCGATGTGGCTACATCTTGGACGCCATATACGCCGCCAGGTCAGCCACGCGACACGAGTAGCCCCATTCGTTGTCATACCAGGCGACGACCTTCACCAGGTTGCCGCCGATGACCAGCGTGTCCATCGCGCTGAAGATCGAAGAGCGGGTATCCCCTTTGAGATCCATGGAGACCAACGGCTCGTCGGTGTAGCCGAGGATGCCCTTCATCGGACCTTCGGCGTATTCTTTCATCGCCGCGTTTACTTCGTCTTTGGTCACGTCGCGACTCAGCAGAGCCGTGAAGTCCACCACCGACACGGTCGGCGTGGGCACGCGAAAGGCCATGCCGCTGAACTTGCCTTGCAGCTCCGGGATGACCAGACCAACTGCCCGAGCCGCACCGGTCTCGCTTGGAACGATATTCATGGCTGCGGCACGCGCATCGCGCAGGTCCTTCGCCGCGACGTCGAGCAGCACTTGAGAGTTGGTGTAGGCATGGATGGTGGTCAGGATGCCCTTCTCGATGCCGAAGCGGTCGAACAGCACTTTGGCCACCGGCGCCAGGCCGTTGGTCGTGCACGAGGCATTCGACACCACATGGTGCTTGGCGGGGTCGTATTTGTCGTGATTCACCCCCATGACGATGGTGATGTCCTCTTTCTTGCCGGGCGCGCTGATGATGACCTTCTTCGCGCCGCCGTTGAGATGCGCGCGCGCCTTATCGGCATCGGTGAAGCGGCCGGTGGACTCAATCACGATGTCCGCGCCGACGTCGCCCCACGGGATGGCGGCCGGATCCTTCTCGGCGAACACTTTGATGCGATCGCCGTTGATGATCAGATCAGAGCCATCTACTTCTACCGTGCCGTGAAACCGGCCGTAGTTGGAGTCGTACTTAAAAAGGTGGGCGTTAGCGTGTGCGTCAACCAAGTCGTTAATCGCGACGACGTCGAACGTGCCGCGGTGGTATTCGAACATCGCCTTCAGCACCTGTCGCCCAATGCGGCCGAAGCCGTTGATCCCAATGCGCGTTTTCGACATGATCTTCTCCTTGTGTCAAGCTCCTTGAGCGGTGTTCTTCAAGGCTAAGCCTATCACAATCGGCGTGAGCGCTCACCCGACGGTGACGCTCAGTTGTGGAGGAAGGCTAACACCGCTGCCGCGAGTTTAGCCGAATCGTGGCGCCAAGGCTCGGCGTCGTCGGCCAAGTGCGCGCGCACAACGGCGACCGTGCTGCCTTCAACGTGAGCGTCGGCGTGCACCATGTCCACCCCGCTCGGCGCCTTGAAGTGAGGGTTAATGTGGTCGTTCGCCAGCACTGCATCGAGGATTCCCGGCCCGATGTGTCGCTCAATGGCGCGGACGTGATCACTCATGCTGAAGCCATCTGTCTCCCCGCGCTCGGTCGCCACGTTGCACACGTAGATGCAGCGCGCCGGAGTTTCACGCAGCGCTTGGACGATCTCCGGCACCAGCAGGTTGGGCATGACGCTGGTGAATAGGCTGCCCGGTCCTAGCACGATCAGATCGGCTTCTAGGATCGCCTTGATCGCATCCGGATAGGCGGGTGGATCGGCAGGCTCCAGCCAGACGCGCTCGATCGGCAGGCCTTTCTTGCCGATGGACGACTCGCCGCGCACCGGCGCCGGCGCAGGGCCGGCCATGACCAGGGATGAGTCCGGCGCCTTATATTCGGCGCACAGCGTGACGTCGGTCAGCGTGCTAGGCACGATTCGGCCTTGGCTGGCCACGACCCGGCTGGACTCGAGGATGGCGCGCTCGAAGCTGCCGGTCAGCTCGGCCATCGCCGTGATGAAGAGGTTGCCGAACGAATGGCCGCTTAGCCCGCTGTTGCCGCCAAAACGATACTGCATCAACTGCGACACGAGCGATTCATCATCGGCCAGCGCCGAGATGCACATGCGGAAGTCGCCGGGCGGCAGCACGCCGAACTCTCGGCGCAGCCGGCCGGAGCTGCCACCGTCGTCGGCCACCGTGACGATGGCCGTGATGTTAGACGTGTGCTGCTTCAGCCCGCGCAGCAGCGTGGCTAAGCCGTGTCCGCCGCCGATGGCGACGATGCGCGGCCCATGCGAGGTGACATATTGGCGCACCAGCTTCTTGACGATTGGCTGGGTATCGTTGCCGCGCACCGACTCGATGAGCGTGCGATTCAGCCGGTATAAACCGATCAAGAAGGCGACCGTGCCCAGCGCGCCGAGCAGCGCCCCACGCAACCAGCGCGGGATGAATTGCAGGGTCAAGTAGTAGAAGACTGCCGGCAGCGACGCCTCGCGGTAGATCTCAACCAGGAAGAAGCCGATGCCGAGGCCGATCAACGTCACGCCGGCGATCATCAGGATGAACCAGCGCTTGACGTGCAGTCCGGGGATGAACCACAGCAGGTTGGAGCGGTTCAGCAGCGCGTCTCTCATGAAGTCACTTGCGCCATTTTACTCAGCCAGTGTTCCGCAAACCGGCGCTCACGCCGTTGATCGTCAATTCGATCACCCGGCGCAGCATCGCAACTTCTGCGTTATCTTCCGATTCGCCGCGCCGCTTCAGCTGGCGCAGGCGGCGGATCATCTCCACCTGGATGTAGTTCAGCGGATCTACGTATGGGTTGCGCAAGCGGATGGATTTTTGTAACACCGGCTCGTTGTCTAGTAGGGCTGCCTGGCCGGTGATCGTGAAGATTGCTCGGCAGGTGCGGTCAAATTCCCGTCGAATGATGCCGAAGATGCGCTCGCGGATGGGCGCCTCTTCTACCAGCGTGGCGTAGAGCGATGCAATGCCCATGTCTGCTTTCGTCAGGCTTTGCTGAGCATTGTCCAGCGTGGTCTGGAAGAAGGGCCACTCGCGATACATGCGCTGTAGCCGCGCGCATGCCTCTTCGCCGCGTTGCAGCACGGCATCCAGCGCGGCGCCTAGGCCGTACCATCCGGGCAGCACGAAGCGGCTCTGCATCCACGAGAATACCCAAGGGATCGCGCGCAGGTCATGCACCGAGCGAGTCTGCCGACGGAACGCCGGCCGCGATCCTACCTTCAGCGTGCTGATCTCAGCGATCGGCGTGGCTTGTTCCCAGAACTTTAGGAAATCCGGATCTTCATACACCAGGGCGCGATACGCCTTAAAGCCGAGATCGGCAATCTCTTCCATCGTCGCTTTCCACTCGGCCGGGACAACAAAGGGATGATCGGCAGCGTACATGCCGAGCAGCACCCCGTAGGTCACTTGTTCCAGGTGTCGGCGCGCCAAGTCGGGATCTTGGTAGCGCGTCGAGAGCACCTCGCCCTGCTCGGTGATGCGGATGCGCCCGTCCAACAGGCCGATGGGCTGGGCCAGGATTGCCCGGGCCGCCGGACCACCGCCGCGTGCGATCGTCCCGCCGCGCCCGTGGAAGAGCGTGAAGCGAATGCCGTGTTCGCGGCACAGCAACGCGATGGCTTCCTGCGCTTTGTAAAGCTCCCAGTTGGACGTGATGTAGCCGCAGTCTTTGTTGCTGTCCGAGTAGCCGAGCATGATGAACTGCTCATCGGCCTGCGCGCGCAAGATGCCGCGATAGATCGGGTGGGCGAACATGGCGCGCAAGATGTCGGGCGCATGCCGCAAATCCTCGCGCGTCTCGAAGAGCGGCGCGATCGGCAGCCGCACGCGGCACCAAGCCATCAAGAGCGCTACCTCCAGCACGTCGGACAGCCCGTCGGTCATGCTGATGATGTAGATGCCTAGCGCCTCGCGCCCGTAACGCTCAATCGCTTCGCGCGCCAGGGCCAGCGGCTCCGTCACGCACAGCACGCTTTCGCTCAGCGGACCGATGCGATCCAGCAGGCCGCTGTTCGGCTGAGACAACTGATCGGTGAGGAGGGCGACCTTTTGCGCCTCATCGAGCCGCGCGTAGTCATCGCACGCGCCGCTCTTGGCCAGGATTTCGGCGATGGCCGCTTCGTGCCAGGCCGAATGCTGGCGCAGGTCAAGGCGCGCCCAATGCAAGCCGAAAACGTCCAGTTGATGCCGCAACTCGTTCAGCTCACCTCCGGCCAGCAGCGCTGCTCGCCCGCGCCGCAGGCTGCTGCTGACCGCCTCGAGCGTCTCTTTCACCTGGCGCAGTGAGATCGCCGACGGCAACACCAGCGGCAAGGACAGGCTGGGCGACAGCGCCAACGAAGGGCGCGCCGCGTTGAATGGATAGAGCGGATGCGACTTGGTCTGCTGAAGGGCTTCCTGAAGCCGGGCGGCGAGGCTGGCCAGCACCATCCGATAGGGTTCGTTGGGGTAACGCTGGGCAATCGCGCGCACGCGCGACGGCGCCGACGCATCGTTCACCTGTGCCATGAGCGTCTGCAGCTCCGGCGTGATGGCATCGCGGTTGATCGAGATGCTCAGCAGGTGCGAGAGTTCGTCCACGGCGCACCGAACTTTCTCGATCGCGTGCTCGCGATGCAACTGCAACGTGTCGGCCGTGACCTGAGCCGTGACGTTGGGATTGCCGTCGCGGTCGCCGCCAATCCACGAACCGAAGGTCAGCCAGCGCGGCGGCGCTTGCACCCCCGGATAGTGCGCGTCCAACGCAGCCTGCAAGTCGGCGTAGAGCTGCGGGATGACCTGCCACAAGGTGGCGCTGAAATACCACAGGCCGGTTCTCACCTCATCGGTCACCGCCGGCTGCACGGCGCGCGCCCGATCGGTCAGCCACAATGCCGCGACCTCGCGCTTGACGGCAGCTGCAAGCGCCCGGCCGGCGAGCGCTGCGCCCGGCCCTCCGCCGTCGCCGCTCGGCGAGGCCAAGGGGCGGAGGGCAGAGAAGCGCTCGATCGCCCTAAGCATGTCCGACAGGCGGCGCAGCTTGGTCAGCACCGTGCGGCGCTTGGCCTCGGTGGGATGGGCGGTGAAGACCAGCTCGATGGACATCCGGTTGAGCATGGCCTGGAGCACCTCCGCAGAGACCCCGCGGCGCTTCAACTCGACGAGCGCGGCCTCGATGGATTCGCGCACCGGTTCGGCGCGCCGGCCGGCGGCGCGTTCGGCTCGGTAGCGGCGCAGCTTCATCGTGCGATGGTGTTCTTCGCACAAGTTGACCAGCTCGAAGTAAGTCGTGAAGGCCATGGCCATCTCATACGCTTCGGCGGCGCTGAGCTCGCCGACGGCAGCGCGCAGATGCTCGGCTGCTTGGGGGTTGCCGGCGCGACTGTCTTTGGCCAACTTGCGCAGATGTTCCTCTAGCGCCAGCGTCTCCGGGCCGTTGAGCTCGGCAATCACTTCACCTAGCAAATGGCCCAGGACGTTGACGTTTTCTGCGAGCGGATCGGTCTCGCCGACTGCCTTCACTTGGTGCTGCATAGGTGTTGGATCACGGCTGCTCCGGATCGGAACAACCGAGCGGAAGCAAGCGTCCGGGTTTCTTCGCGCGAACTGGGCGCGAATTTGCTCGAATCATACGCGCACTCGCCCAGGGCCCCGGACGCAGGCCAGTATATTCGGGCCTCGCTCCCTCCTCATGCACTCGTACAATGCCCGTTACGACGTGGCCATGAAGAAGCTGCATAAAA
Organism: Thermoflexales bacterium; assembly: GCA_025056965.1. Classification (GTDB taxonomy): domain Bacteria; phylum Chloroflexota; class Anaerolineae; order J036; family Brachytrichaceae; genus JAAFGM01. The sequence goes on from JANWVF010000058.1 coordinate 21,769, forward strand.
ACGTGTATTACCACACTACGGCGGGTGGCTTGAACGTGGGATGCGTGGTCGGCGAGGACGCCGTCGTATACATTGACCTGCCGCCGGACCCGGCCGAGGCGCGCGCTTGGCACGCTCAAGTGGCCGAGCTGAGCGACAAACCCCTTCGCGCCGTTATCTTCACTTCAGCAGATCGCATGAGCACCGAGGCGCTGGCGGCCATCGGTGGGCCGACGGCGATCGTCCACGACGCTGCGTTCGCGCCCGTCGCCGCGCCGACCGAACCGGCGCTCGCGCAGCCCTTTGAGTTGCCCGTACCCACGGCGAAAGATCTCAACGGCGCGCCACGGCTGACCTTCAGCAGCTCGCTGAGCGTTGTGCTAGGCGTGAAGCATGTAACCTTTGTGGATATCACCTTTCAAGGTGGCTACTCACCCGACGCTTGTTTCGTCACGCTGCGCGACTCGGGCATCCTATTCACGGGCGATCACGTGACCTATGGCCATCCGCCTAACCTAGCGCAGGGCAACTTTGAGCGATGGCAGAGCGTTCTGGCCGGGTTGAAGAAGAGCCGCACGATCACAATGCTGGTGCCCGGGCGCGGCTCGGCAACAAATACGCCGGCAGAAGCAGTGGACGCTACGCTCGACTATATCAGGTCGGCCACGACGCGCGTCAAGGCGCTGCTGCGCGCCAAGCGCAGCCGATCCGAGGTCGGCGCGCTCGTGCCGGACCTGATGACGCTATATGCGCCGAAGATCGCCCGCAGCAAATCCTCGCCGGCTTACGAGGTGCTGTTTCGCGAAATGCGCGCCGGCCTAGAACACCTCTACGATGAACTTCTGCCCAAGGACGAATGAGCGAAGCCGCGCCCCCCGCGGTCGCGCGGCAGCCGAACTTGGCCTCGATCACCTGCCCTTTATAAAGAGATGATTACCGTCGTTGGCAGTTTGAACATGGATCTCATCATCCGCGTGCCGCGCTTCCCCGAGCCCGGCGAGGCGATTCACGGCGAGGACCTGCGCACGGCATGCGGTGGCAAAGGTGCTAACCAGGCCTACGCGGTGGCGCGCATGGGTCAGCCGGCCTACATGGTCGGCTGCGTCGGCGCGGATGCCTTCGGCGAGGCGATGGTTGAAAACTTGAAAGCCGTGGGCGTAGATACCCATGGCGTCATCCGTCGAGGAGACTACCCGAGCGGCGTGGCCATGATCCTCGTGCACGATGCGACCGGTCAGAACGAGATCATCGTCGCCGCCGGCGCCAACCGAACCTTGACGGCGGACGACGTGCGCTCAGCCGCCGACCGGTTAGCGCAGTCGGACGCGGTCATCGCGCAGTTGGAGACCAGCCTGGCAGCTACCGAGGCAGCGATGGCGATCGCACGCCGGGCCGGCCGGCTCAGCGTGCTCAATCCGGCGCCGTTCGCGCCGCTCGATGAGGCGCTGCTGGGATCGTGCGATTACCTCATCCCAAACGAGAACGAGGCCGGCCGGCTGGTCGGCGTCACTGTGCGCGATTTGCGAAGCGCGGCGGAAGTTGCCCAAGCCCTGCGGGCACGTGGCGCCCGCAACGTGTTGGTGACGCTGGGCGAGAACGGGGTGTGGGTGGACGCTGAAGCCTGGCGCGGCCACGTACCAGCCTTCCCGGTGCACGCAATAGATACGGTGGCGGCAGGCGATACGTTCATCGGCGCATTCGTGACACGGTTAGTGGAAGGCGCGCCGGTGGCCGAAGCAGCGCGGTTCGGCTGCGCCGCGGCCGCCATCGCCGTTACGCGACCGGGCGCGCAGCCGAGCATCCCCTTGCGCGAAGAGGTGGAGTCGTTTCTACGCGCGCACGGTCAAGTGAGCTGAGCCACCGCGCAAACAAAGAGGCTCCTGCGCGCGCAGGAGCCTCAAGCAATGCTCATACTACCGGCCGTCGCGACGCTGCGTCATGCGCTCTGCTTCTGTCGCTGCTCCAGGTAAGCTACGGCTTCGCCAATCGTGGTAATCTTCTGTGCATCTTCGTCGGAGATTTCGCCGCCGAATTCCTCTTCAAATGCCATGATGAGTTCAACCAGATCGAGCGAATCGGCCTCAAGATCCTCGCGGAACCTCGCGTCCATCGTGACCTTCTCGGGCGCCACGTCGAGTAGCTTGACGGTCAGCGCCTTGACGCGTTCAAATGTGGATTGGTCTGACATCAATCTATCCTCCTATGCGATCCGTCAGCATTTTAATCTATCTCTGCGTCACTGAAACACCGTCCGCAGAGCTAAGTTACGGGAAATACCACTTATGGAAGACGAACGCGCCAGAGAGATGAGCGCACCCGGCGAACCAACATTAGAAGCGCGTAAGGCCGATCACATCCGCATCAACCTACACGAGAACGTCGCCTCGCGCCTGACGAACGGCTTAGAACGCTATCGGTTTATGCACCAAGCGCTGCCCGAGCTAGACGCATGCGAGATAGACACTAGCCTAGCGTTGTTCGGGCGGCAGCTCAGCGCGCCGCTCCTGATTTCGTGCATGACCGGCGGCACGGAACAGGCGCGCGTGATTAATCGCAATCTGGCAATCGCAGCACAGCAGGCGCGCATCCCGATGGGCCTCGGCTCAACGCGCGCTGCGGTTGTTCAGCCGGAGCTGGCCGATACCTTTCAGGTGCGCGATGTGGCGCCGGATGTTTTGCTGTTTGCCAACATTGGCGCGGTGCAGTTCAACTACGGCTTCAATGTGGATCAGTGTCGGCGCGCCGTAGCGCTCACCGGCGCCGATGCCCTGGTCTTGCACCTGAACCCGTTGCAGGAGATCCTTCAGCCGGAGGGCGATGTGAACTGGGCCGGCCTGCTCGGCAAGATCGAGCGGGTCGTGCGCGCCCTGCAGGCCGATGGCATCCCGGTCATCGCCAAGGAAGTCGGCTGGGGCATCTCGCCTCGCGCGGCGCGCGACCTGGCCAATGCCGGCGTAGCCGCCATTGACGTGGCCGGCGCCGGCGGCACGTCCTGGAGCCAGGTAGAGATGTTCCGCGCCAAGAACGACGTGCAGCGTCGTATCGCGGAGGCCTTCGTAGATTGGGGCATCCCAACCGCCGACTCAATCTGTTATGTGCGCGAGGCCGCGCCGGACATGATGATCTTCGCCAGCGGCGGGTTGAAGAACGGTGTGGACGGCGCGAAGTGCCTGGCCTTGGGCGCAACGTTGTTCGGCATGGCCCGCCCGTTTCTGCGCGCGGCAACCCTATCGCCGGAGGCAGTCGCCGACGAGATCGCCGTGATCCTCGGCCAGCTCCGCGCCGTGATGTTGTGCACCGGCGCGCGCGACCTGGCTGCGCTGCGCAGCGCCGAGCTGATCCGCGTGTGAGTGGTGCGCATACGCCGATCCAACAAACATCTGCGATATTCTTGACTAGTACGACCATGTTGATCTTGGATGCCATTCGCGCCTATGTCGAACCCATCGAGCAGCGCATCCACGCTGGTGAAGTCTTTCACAACGGCGACTCCGCCATAGCCCACCAGCACGCCTTCATCACCCACGTCCTGCGACCGATGCTGCCCTTGCGCTACGGCCTGGAATGGGGCAAGGCGTTCTCGATAGACGATGTCACCACGCGCGAGGACAGCATCTTGATCTACGACGCCATCTTCGCCCTGCCGATGGGCCGGCTGCTGCCATGCGAAGGCGTCTACGCGATGTGCGAGGTCGTGCTGCACCTCGATCCAGAGACATTCACCGCGCGCCTGCACAACGTAGCTTCGCTCAAGCGGCTCCACCGCGCCAAAGCGACCGCCCACGACGTAACGCCGATCCACCACTTAGGGGTGTTCGGCGCGCGCTACGCGCAGCTCTCCGATGACAAGCTCAATCCTTACTTGGGGTATGTCTTCGCCTTGGAGGCAGCGGCACCGGAAACCCTCCTTCAGCGCCTGAATCACCTGATCGAGGAAGACGCTATTCGGCCGGAACACACACCCGACGCCATCGTATGTTTCCGTGACCAGTGGATCATCACGCGGCAGACCCGCACCGGCGATGCCGCCGTCCCGCGCAGCAGCTTCGCCAAGTTCGGCTTGTGGCGACCGGATTCACATCTGCTGCCCTTGATCTACGTGTTGCTGAATACCAGCCTGTCGCAGATTCAACTGCGTAACCCTGACTTGTTGCGGCCGCTGGCGGCGCTGACCAAATACAAGTCGGCCTGGTCCGACCGGCGCAACTGACTCACGGCTCATCTGGCGGGATCAACTTGGCCACTACATCGCGCATGATCGAGCCGTCGGGATTAAGCACGCGCGCCTTGAATTGCCAGTCGCCGTCGTTGGTGTCTATTTTCAGCAACAGCGCGTTGTAGCCCTTCTTCAGCTCAATTGGCGGCAGGTCAATGTCACGCAGGTCGTCGGGCATGTAGCGGCTCACCTTGTTGCGCCAGATCTCCTTGCCATTCAGCCAAGCGGCCAAGCCGTCATCCGAGTTCATGCCGAGCAGTCCCTTGCGATCCTCCGGCGATTCGATCCACACGAAGGCGTAGGCGACGTTCTTGCGCGAGGGCGTGATGTATTTCAGCAGGTTGATGTTGTGCGATGGGCTGCGGATCGCCCAGGCCGTCTTGTCGCCGGGGCGGGCGATGTAGTTGGCTTCACCTCCGGGCAGCACGTCATCATCCAACGTGCGATAGGGATAGCCGCCGTTCAGCCACCAGGCGCGGATGTAGCCGTCGCTCGGGAAGGGATAAATGTTGACCTTCCGCGCGGATAGGTTGCCTCGAGCGTCGGCCGCGGTGAAGATGGCCTCGACGAAGCCATCGTCGCGCAGATCGGCTGGCATGACGAAGCTGGCCGTCAGCCCGCTCGCGTTAGCCAGCGGCGTGGCGCGCCGGCCGTCGTAGCGGGTGATGCGCCACTCCGCCTTCGTGGCGTTCCTGGCCTCGCCCCGCAGCCGCACGGTCTGGCCGGCCAAATAGGTCTCACCGTCCAATGGCGCGAGGATGGCAGCCATCGGCTTATTGCTTGCGCGCGTTTGGGTGATCGTCGCCAGGGCGCCCAGCGGGCGACCTTCGTAGACGATGCGTCGCAGACCGCCGGAGTAGATGGAGAGATACCACAGCGCGCCGTCGGGGCCGAACTGAATGTCCACTGGCTCGCCCATCTGCTTGCCGAACGGGATCGTCTCTTTGAAGCGGCCGCGCTCGTCTAGCACCGTCCGGTTGATCACTTGCGTGGAGTAGTCCCCCCAGAAGAAGTTCCCCTTCATCTCCGGCGGGAAGTTTTCGCCGGTGTTGAAGTCACCTGCCGTCACCGAGGCGTTGTTCTCGTTGTGCGGATAGTTCAGCTCCTTCGGCGTGGTGGTCTTCACGTTGATGCCACGGCACTCGGGCGCATTTTGGAACTCCGGCCGATCCATGCTCCCTTCTACGCATGGCCAGCCAAAATTCGACCCCTTGGTCGCAATCATCAACATCTCGTAGGTATTCCAGCCCACATCGCCGACATACGGCAGCTGAGTCTCCGGGTGGAGTGCGAAGCGGAACGGATTGCGATACCCATAAGACCATATGCGCGAGCGGGCGCTCTTGGGAAAGCGAGGGTCGTAGAACGGATTGCCCGGCACGCCTTTGCCGTTGCGCGGGTCAATGCGCAGCACTTTGCCCTGCAGCGTATCGAGGTCGAGCGCGGTGAGCGAGAGTCTGTCGGGCATGGCCGAGAGCGAACCTTCGCCCAGCGAGACCCAGAGCAGCCCGCGCTTGTCGAACTTAAGCGTGCCGACTGAGTGATTCTGCGTGTAATTCCAGTGATCGTCGAACAAGACGAAGGCGCTGTTCGGCCTGACTACGTCACCTTCGACGGTGTAGCGCACCAGCCGGCTGCGGCGTGGTTCGTCTGCGTCCTTCGCCTGGCCCGGCGCATCCCACGCATAAAGCAGATAGATCCAGCCGTTCTCGGCGAATTGGGGATCGAGCGCCATGCCGATCAGGCCGCGGTCAACGAAGCTGTTCACCTCGTCGCGGATGTCAATCAACGGTTGCGCGTAGAGCACGCCATCCTTCCATACCTTGACGCGGCCGGCTTTCTCGGCGATGAACACTCGCCCATCCGGCGCGAAAGTGAACGTCGTCGGCAACTCCAGGTTCGAGGTGATCGGCTCAACCCTGAAACCCGGCGGTACGTCTAATGCGCGCGTCGGCTGAGCGTGAGAGGTGTGAGTCGGCACACAGGCAAGGCCGATCACGGTGAGGAAGGTCAGCGCCGCAGCGACGCGCTTGCTTGGGTTCAAGCAGCGTGTTCTCACGATTCAGACTCCTGGGCCGCGCGTCTACGCTTCAGCTAAGGAATTTCGATAAACACGATATCGTCTGGCCATGGGCTGCCATCGGCCATGCGGGCAGTCAGGCGCTGGCCGGTCTGCCGGTCATACCAGCCGACGCGAAGCCGGCGGGCTTCCGGCGGCAGCGCGATCGCGCGCACGTCGCGCACGCGCTCCCCGGCATCCCACAAGCCCGTCGGGTATTGCCCGTCGAATGGCTCGCCGTCTTGCTGGCCGATCTGCGCGCCGCTCGCGTCCAGGACGTGGACGAAGAGCGTATAGTCGTTGCCGAGCGGTTTGAGCACCGTCCAATCGAAGACGATGTGATCCGACGCAAAACGCACGCGGTCGAGGCGCAACGCGTCGCCAAACACGGCTACCGGCGGCTGCGATGACTCAGGGGGAGACGCGCTGGCTGCTTGGACTTTCACGCGGTCAATGAGGAAGGCGCGCGTGTTTGCGCCGTCAATTTCAGCCGTGGCCGGCTGCGGGTGCTGCTTGAACAAGCTGAGTTGCACGCGCGCCGGGCCGCGCGCGGCCGTCGGATCAATCGGCAACTGATACACATCGCGGAAGTAGGCGCCCGGTTGCCAGCGTTGCGTGGCGAATCGTCCGCCGAAGGGGATGGCCATCTTGCGGCCAATCACTTCCCCGTCCAGGTCAAGCGCTTCCAACACCACGCGATAGCTCTGGTTGACCGGCTGCAGCGCGCCCCAGTAGAGCGTCACGTCCAAGCTCTCGCCGGGCTTCACGCGCTTCTTGCCCACCTCGGCATGGAGCAGCTCGATCATGCCGTCGAAGGTGGCCACGCCGGCGCTGGGCAGGCGATGCGCAACGACGAGCGCCTGCCGCTGCATCATGTCGGGCAACGCATAGGCCGGCTGGAGCGTGAGGAACGGGGCGGCGACAGCCAGCGCCAGCAGCGGCGCAGCGCCGGCGAAAGTCGCAGCCGGCTGGGCGCGCTGCGGCGCCAGCGTCAGCCAGCCCATCGCCGTTAACGCGGCGACCGACGCGACGCCCGGCATGATCAACCGGCTGTTCTCGGTGCCCACGTAGCTGCGCAACCACCAGGCAAACATCGCGACAAGGGCAAGCTGCCAGATCATCAGCAGCGCGAATCCGGTGCGGTTGCCCACCATCGGCAGCCCGCGCGCAAATGCGACGACGCAGCCGATCACCGCCAATGCCAGCGCAATGAACAGCACGACGTTCACCCAGTTGTCGTAGTGCAGCTCGATGCCCAGGTTGCCCCAGTATGACGTGAACCACAGCGGCAGCGTCGCGATGACTTCAGCCGCGCTCAGCGGCGGGATGCGCAGCAGCGCCTCATTCGCCTTTTGCACCTGCGCCCAGGCCAATGGGTGGCCGTAATTAACCCAGTTGAAAAGCAACCACCAGCCGGCCACAGCGACAAAGCCGGCCAGCAGCGTGACAATACGCATGAGCAGGCCGCTGCGCGGCGCAACTAAGAAGACTGCTGCCAGCGCGGGCGCGAGCAAGCCCAACCCCTGGAGCTTGCACAGCGTCGCCGCGGCAACCAGCGCGCCCAAGACGAAGAAGCGGCGCGGAGACCCCCCATCGCCTTCGCGCGAGCGGTCGGCCATGCGCACCATCCACCCGCAAGCGGCCGTAGCAGCCAACGTGATCGCGACATCGTTATTCACGATGCTGCTGATGTGGATGAACTTCGGGTTGAAGGCGACCAGCGCCGCGCACAAGGTGGCGGTCAAACCGCGTGTGGTTTCGGTTGTCGCACGGCTGCCGAAGATGTCGCGCGCGATGAGGTAAACCAGGACGATCGTCGCTGCGCCCAACAGCGACGATAGCAGGCGCGCCGCGCGCACGGCCCACACGGCGCCGCGATACGGCCAGCGTTCTGCCTCGGTATGCAGGTGCTGGCCGCGCACACCGGTGTAGCCCTTATTGAGCGCTTGGTCGAACCAGTCCGGGTTGAGATGGATCAGCTGGTCAAGGTTGCTGCGGTCAAACGGGGCGATCACCAAGGCTGCCAGCGCGTAATACAGCACCGGCTGGGTCACTTCGTGCGAGGGTAGATCACCTTTCAAATCTGGCAGGCGTTGCTCGCTGGCCAGATAGTGCGCATAGCGAAAGTGCGCCGCCTCGTCCGGAGCATCGAAGATCGGCAGCGTCACGTTGTAGAGCAAGCACAGCACCAAAAATACGGCGAGGATCGGGACAAGCGCCGCGCGCGAGCTGAGGAGTTGGAGCACGTCGCTGCTCAGCTTTCGCAGCGCAAGCGCCGAGTGGCGAATGTCGGTCTGCGCATTCATTCCGTCAGCCATCGAAATAGGTTGCGTGCGTAAGTGCGATTGTCGAACTGGTCAATGTCCGTGCCCGGCCCAGGTCCGTTGTGGAAGGTGTTGCGGTCGCATGTGCCGGCCAGCTTGCCGCCGCGGGCATTCTCGCGCACCCAAGTGCAGGCGACCACGTCGCCCGGCCGGATTTTGGCCTGCTCCGGCGGCTGCACGGCGCAGCCGCTGCGCTCCAGCGGCGCGCACTTCGCCAGCACCTGATTCCGGTCCAGGCTGGCCGCGCTGATGAGGAACTGGCTGCTGCCCTCGGTGGCGAACGATGTCACGCCTTGCATGATGGGATGAGCCGTTACGATGTCGGTGATCTGCGTCGTCGGCTGAAAGTTATCGGGAAAGACCTCGATGCCGAACTGGTTGAGGAAGTTGTTATCGCTAGTCCAATTATCGGGGCCATACTGGAAGTCGGCGTAGGTGAGGATGCGTCCGCCGGCATCGTAGTATTCGGTCAGCGCCTGCACCTCGTCGGCGCTGAGCGCGCGCCCGTTCGAGCCAAGCACGACCAGGGTATATGGGGACAACAGGCCCGGCGTGATCGCCGCGCCGGCCGTCAGGACGTACTCATCTACCGATAACTTCAGGTCGCCTTCTAAGACCTCGGCGCGCAAACGGGAGAAGCTCTCCGGTTTGCTGCCGTCGTCATTCACGCGCGAATGCGGGTAGCCGCTCTCCGGAATATGGTCGCCGTTGATGAACAGCACTCGTTTGCGGCCGACATCGCTCGCTCCGCCTGGGTCGCCGGTCATCAACGGGATATAAAGGCGCGGGGTCAAGGTCACCTGGGGCTGAGCGGGAGGCGGCGTGTCGGCGGGTGGTGAAGGTTGTTCGGGAGGTGTTGCCGTCCCGCAAGCCGCGAGAGCCACACACAGCATAGCGCCGATGCACAAGCGTTGAGCAGCCATCGCGCAGATTATACAGGCGGCGCTTCTTCGAGGGTCGGATTCGCGCAGCGAGGCGCGTCCGATCGTTGAAGTTCTCCTCCTATTTTCTTCGCACGCTTATCACGGATAGCGTTCGTGATGCTCAAGTGCAACGCAGCCGTGCGGCGCGCTGCCGAAAGCGGGGCGAGACAAGGCATCCGCTCCCGCGCAGGGGAGCGCATCCGCGCCGACAAGAGCCGCCAAGAAGGGCAGGTAATCACCCGGATCGGCGCCCGCTCGGCTAGATCCGCGCGCCGGCCTACTCTTCCCTCAGCACGTAGCCGACGCTGCGCACGGTGTGAATCAGGCGCGGTTCGCCGTTGGCTTCGGTCTTCTGGCGCAAGTAGCGAATGTATACCTCGAGCACGTTGCTCTCGCCGCCGAAGTCGTAGCCCCAAACCCGGTCGAGGATTTGCTCGCGCGTCAGCACCTGGCGCGGGTTGCGCATCAGATACTCCAACAGGTCGTATTCTTTGGCCGTCAGCTCAAACTGACGGTCGCCGCGCTTGGCCAAGCGCGTGCCGGTATCCAGCTGCAAATCGGCATACTTCAGGATCTCAGGCTTGCTGCTCGGTTGTGTGCGGCGCAGCAAGGCATGCACGCGCGCCAATAGCTCCGGAAAGGCAAACGGCTTCACCAGGTAATCGTCTGCGCCGCTCTCCAAGCCGAGCACGCGATCCGGCACCGAATCCTTCGCCGTCAGCATCAGGATGGGCACGTTACTCGCCGCGCGCAGCCGCATGCACACTTCCAGCCCGTCCAAACCGGGCATCATCCAGTCGAGGATGACGAGGTCGGGCGGGTTGTCGCGCGCTGCCGCCAGCCCGCTCGCCCCGTCGTTAGCCGTCGTGACCTTGTAATTCTCATACGTCAACCCGCGCCGCAGCAGGTCGCGAATCGCAGGGTCGTCTTCAATCACGAGGATGTGTTCCATAGCAAGCGCAATGTACCGGCCATCCATAAGTAAGAGATTAGAGCAGCCACCTAGGGTTCGCTCGGCTGCTCCGAATCTCCCCACAACAAGCTGCGCGCTTTAGCGAGCGATTCGGGCACCGGCGTGTCCCAGTCGTTGTAGCGGGTGAGTTCAGTAAAGGGCTTGCGCTGGTTGCTCGTCCAGTCAATCGTGTTGCGGGGCATGTGCGGGTCCTTGTAGCCCATGCGGAAGATCGCCACCAGCTCATGCGCCTCGGGGATCTTGAGCAAGGCGACCAGGCGCGCCTTGTTCTCTGCTACCTCCAGCGGCGTGCTGATGAACTGCATGCCGATGTCCAGCGCCGTCGTCACCAGCCACAGCGTCTGGATCACGGCGCCCAGCGTGATCGAGGCATACAGGCCGCTGAGCTCACCCGGACGGTATTCCTGCTTATCGAGGGTGATCGCCAGCAACATCGGCGCACTGCGCACGATCTTGCGCTGGTCGTTCCCCAAAATGGCCGACGCGCCGAGCTTGTTGAGCAGCGATCCGACCTGCTCCGAGAAGACGAGCCTGACCATCGGCCGGAGCACCGCCGGCATGTTATCTATGTAGATGCCGCTGCCGGTCGCCATGGACTCCTTGGCGTCGAAGCGGAAATAGCGCCGGTAGCGCGCCACGAACGCCCCCTCGTCCATCAGCCGCTTCATCGAGTCGCCGGCGATGTCGGCGATTTGCGCGATGCGCTCGCGATCCTCAATGACGATGAATCGCCAGGGCTGACTGTTGAAGTGCGACGGCGCGCGCGACGCCGCCTCAATCAGCAGACGCTTATGCTCGTCGCGGATGCGCTCCGGTCGGAAGGGCGAATTGGTCGTCTTGCGCTTGCGAATCGCTTCGAGTAGATCCATCGGTCGGTCCGTGGTTTCAAGAGTCCATCCAGCGCTGTGGGCCTCGATCGGCGCGCACGAGCGTGGGGAGCGTCACATCAGCGCTGCCCCGATCACCAGGCCGACGAGCACAACCAGTCCGCCGGTGGCCGTCCAACAGTGCGCCGACGAGCCCGGCCGGAAGCGCGGCAGCAGCACTAGAAACGGCACGACGCCGAGCAGCAGCCAGCGCCACGGCGCGCCGAAGGCAAAGGCCCAAAATGCAGCGCCACCTAGCGCTAGCCAAATCAGACCGAACAACGCATGGTGCACCCAGCGCCAACCTCTCGTGTTCACCCAGCCCAGCCGGATGCTCGTGCCCAGCGCCGAAGTGCCCGCGTAGATGCCCAGCAGCGTCAGCAGCGTCCACATACGATGGATTGTAGCGCCTCGGACGCTGTTCAGGGCAGCTGGAAATTCCCCGAAGCGATGATCGCCACGTAAGTCACGATGACGCTGGCCCAGAGCAGCGAGTCTATGCGATCGAACAACCCGCCGTGCCCCGGTATCAGCTTGCCGGAATCCTTGGCGTGCGCTTGGCGCTTGATCATGGACTCGACCAAGTCGCCCAGGGGGCTGAGCGCGCCGACCAAGACGCCGGCGATCGCGCCGACGAGCGCGCCGAAGGGAGCGAGCGCGCCGAGGAGAATGCCAGAGAGCGTGCTTGCGATGAGGCCGGCGATATACCCTTCCCAAGTCTTGCCCGGGCTAATGGCCGGCGCGAGTTTGTGTTTGCCGAGCAACCGCCCGAAGACGTAGGCCGTGCTGTCGGCAGACCAGAGCGTGATCAGCGTCAACGCCAGCCACCATCGCCCGTCGGGCGGCAGGACGATCAGCTCGGCCAGATGGCCGCCCGTCCAGCCGAGGTAGAACCCACCGGCAAAGCTCACCGCCCAATCTCCGAAGGTGCGCGCTTGGGCACGCTGCAACTGACGGGCCAGCGTGACCAGCAACACCAGCGTGAGCGCCGGGATGAAGATGAACAGGTTGGGCAGGCGAACGCCGATGAACGCCGCCGCCGCCGTGCTCAGCGTCGCAGCCAGCGAGGGTTGATAGCCGGCGCGGCTGAGCAACCGCCACAGCTCAAAGGTCGTCCGAGCGATGAGGACCGCCACGAACAGCGTGAACCACCAGCCCCCAAGCGCGCCAAAGGCGATGGCAACAACGACAATGGCAGCAGCGCTCAACAGGCGCGCGGTGAGTTCATTGGACGATGTTCGCAATAAGGCGATTCTATACAGCGGGGTGAGAGGCGAGGCGTCTGCTGCTACTTGGAACTCAATCCCCCAAACCGACGTTCGCGCTTGCTGTAGTGTTCGATGGCCTTCTGCAGCTCTTTCTCATCGAAGTCCGGCCACAGCACGTCGGTCACGTAATACTCCGAATACGCCCCCTGCCAGATGAGGAAGTTGCTCACGCGGTATTCGCCGCTGGTGCGGATGATGAGGTCGGGGTCCGGCAGGTCGCCGGTGTAAAGATAGCGGCTGACCGTGGCCTCGTCCACGCACTCGGGATCGAGGCCATCGGCCAGCATGTGCTTCACCGCATCTACGATCTCCGCGCGTCCGCCGTAATTCATCGCCACGTTCAAGATCATCTCCGTGTTGTTGCGCGTGTAGGCGACCGCGTAGCGGATCTTCTCGCAGAGCGTCGGGGGGATGCGGTCGGTGCGACCGATGTGCCGGATTTGTACGCCCTCGCGATGAAGCGCGTGCAGCTCATTCTCGATGGCGGTCTCGAGGAGTTTCATCAGTCCGTTGACTTCCTCCTCGGGCCGGCGCCAGTTCTCGGTGGAGAAAGCGTATAGGGTGACGATCTTGATGCCGTGATGTTTGCACGCCCGCAAGACGCGACGCAGATTGTCCGTTCCTGCTTTATGTCCAGCCAGGCGCGGCAAGTTGCGGCGCTTGGCCCAGCGGCCGTTGCCATCCATGATGATGGCTAGGTGTCGGATGCCGTGCGATGCGGTTGCGGTGTGCGCGTACGCTTGGGGTGCAGCGGCGTCCAGCGCGTCGCGCGCGAAGGATCGCTCGAAGGTTGCGATGGATAAAGCCATAGGTGCGGATCACAACTCCATGATTTCGCGTTCCTTGCGCGCGCCCAGCTCATCGGCCCGCGCAGTGAAGCGATGGGTTAGGTTCTCCAACTCCTGCTTGCCGCGTTTGTGATCGTCTTCGGTGATCAGCTTCTGCTCCTCGAACGCCTTCAGCCTCTCCATCCCCTCGCGCCGGTGGTTACGAATCGAAATCTTGGCCTCTTCCAGGCGCTTATGCACCAGCTTGACGATGTCACGCCGGCGCTCCTCGGTCAGCGGGGGGATGTTCAACCGGATCACCTTGCCGTCGTTGTTCGGCGTGAGCTTGACGTCGGAGGCGCTGATCGCTTTCTCGATCGCTTTCAGCGTCGCCGGATCGAACGGCTTAATCATAATCACCTGCGCCTCCGGCACGGTGATTGTGGCCAGCTGCTGGAGCGGGACTTGAGTGCCGTAGTATTCCACCGGAATCCGCTCCACCAGTGCGGGCGATGCTCGTCCGGTGCGAATCGCTTGAAAGTCCGTCTCCATTGCGTGGATCGCGCGCTCCATCTCTTTCTCGATCTCTTTGATGACGCTTTTTATTTCGTCAGCCATGTTGGAGTAACCTCGCTCTTTGTAGTGGGGTCATTCTGCAGACATCCGCAGAAGGACTACAAAATGCTATCACAGGCCGAGTGATAGGTTTTGATAGTGACGTTATGACCTTCAGCCGATCAGCGCCCTGAAGCGATCAGCGTGCCGATCTTTTCGCCCCGCACGGCACGCTCTAGGCTGTTCGGCTGCCATAGGTCAAGGACGAGGATGGGCAGGTCATTTTCCATACATAAGGTCAGAGCGGTGCTGTCCATCACGCCGAGCTTCTGGTTCAGCGCTTCTAGGTAGGTCAGAAACTCGTAGCGCCGGGCGCCCTCGTCCTTACGCGGGTCGGCGGTGTACACGCCGTCCACCTTAGTCGCCTTGATGAGGATGTCGCAGTTCGTCTCCGCGGCGCGCAGCGCGCCGGCGGTGTCGGTGGTAAAGTAGGGGTTGCCGGTGCCGGCGCCGATGATCACCACCCGCCCCTTCTCCAGGTGGCGGATGGCGCGCAGGCGGATGTACGGCTCGGCCAGGGCGCGCATCTCGATGGCGGTCTGGACCCGAGTGGTGACGCCGATGCGCTCCAGGGCATCCCGCAGGGCCAGCGCGTTCATGACCGTCGCCAGCATGCCCATGTGGTCGGCCGCCGAGCGCTCCATGCCGTGGGCCAGCCCGTCCTTGCCCCGCCAGATGTTGCCGGCGCCCAGCACCAGCACTACCTCAGCGCCCAGCTCCTTCAGGCTGCGCACCTTCTCGGCCACCCAGACCACCCGCTGCGGGTCAATGCCAAAGCCTTCGGGCCCGGCCAGCGCCTCGCCGCCGATCTTCAGAAGCACGCGCTTGAACTTTAGCTCGGCCATGGCGCAGCTGCCTCAGCCGCCGACTTCGAGGCGGGCGAAGCGGCGCACGACAATGTTCTCGCCCAGCTTGGCCACCGCCTGCTTGACCAAGTCGCCTACGGTAAGGTTGGGATCCTTGATGAACGGTTGCTCCAGGAGGCAGGTCTCCTGGTAGAACTTCTCCAGCTTGCCCTCAACGATGCGCTGCACCACGTCGTCGGGCTTGCCCGAGTCGGCCAGCTGCGCAGTGTAGGCGGCGCGCTCCCGCTCCAGGTCGGCCGCCGGGATCTCCTCGCGGCGGGTATAGAGCGGCCGGGAGGCCACCACCTGCATCGCCAGGTCCCGAGCCAGGGTCTGGAAGGCCTCGGTGCGGGCCACGAAGTCGGTCTCGCAGTTCAGCTCCACCAGGGCTGCCACCTTGGCGCCCATGTGGACGTAGGAACCGATAATGCCCTCGTTGGCGGCGCGCTCGGCCTTCTTGGCCGCTGCGGCCAGCCCTTTTTGGCGCAAGATCTCCGTCGCCTTCTCGAAGTCGCCGTTGGCCTGCTCCAGGGCCTTCTTGCAGTCCAGGACGCCGGCGCCGGTGGCCTCGCGCAGTTGCTTGATCATCTCAGAGGTAATGGCCAAGGCAGGTTCTCCTTGTGCTGAAGTGATCGGTGGTTAGCTCAAGAACACCGGGCCCTGCCGGGGACCCGGTGTTCTGTAGCGGTGGCGGAGATGGGGAGGGGATCAACCCTCGTCCTCGTCCTCCTCGTACTCCTCTTCCTGAAAGTCCTCGAAGTCCTCGAAGTCGAGGTCCTCGTCCTCGGCGGCGCTGGCGCGCAGCTTGGCCAACACCGAGGGACCAAGGAACCGCTCCTCCTCGCGCTCCTCGGCCTCGCCCAGGTATTCCTCCTCCTCCTCGGCGGCGATCACCTCGCGCATGCGCAGGCCGGCGTTGACCGCGTCGGCCACAATGCCGGTCACCAGCTTGATGGCGCGGATGGCGTCGTCGTTGGAGGGGATCACGATGTCAATGGGGTCCGGGTCGCAGTTGGTGTCCACCATGGCCACGATGGGAATGCCCAGCTTGTTGCATTCCTTCACCGCGATGGCCTCTCGCTTGACGTCGGTGATGAACACCATGTCGGGCAGCCGTCGCATGTCGCGCAGGCCGCCCAGCCTCCGCTCCAGCTTGGCGATCAGCCGGTCGAGGTTAAGGGCCTCCTTCTTGGGCAGCCGGTCGAACTCCCCACGCGCGCGCTTCTGCTCTAGGTTCTGCATGAACTCGACGCGCTGCCGGATGGTGCGGAAGTTGGTCAGGGTGCCGCCCAGCCACCGATAGTCCACGTAGGGCATGGAGCAGGATTTGGCGGCCTCGGCGATGGTCTGTTGCGCTTGCTTCTTGGTGCCGACGAAGAGAACGTTGCCGCCCGAGGCGACCACGTTCTGGATCCGCTGGTGAGCCAGGTCGAGCTGGCTGATGGTCTGCTGCAGGTCAATGATGTGGATGCCGTTGCGCTGACCGAACAGGTACGGCTTCATCCGTGGATGCCAGCGCTGGGTGCGGTGCCCGAAGTGAACGCCGGCCTCCAACAGCTCTTTCATGGTGACGACGGCCACGGTGCTTGTCTTTGCCTCCTTCGCTTGAGTGTTAGAACGTCCGCCCTGTGCTCCCACGCCTCTCACCCTGTCGCCGTCTCTTGACAGGGCACACTCAGGCGGGTCGAAACGCACATGTGGCGTGCGCAATAAGAGCGCGCCAAGCGCGCTCGTGGCTCGGAGTATACCACAGAGCAAACGGCCCGGCAAATCGCCGCCCCGCTAAACTCGTGCGGCGCAGCGGTAGTCGCCGTGTGAAGGCCGCCTCCCCAGGGCCCGGCCGAGGGATCCGGCCGCCGCCCGAACGGCTCAGTGGTGGTCCTCGCGGCTGACTAAGGTCACCGCCTCCCGCCGGCTCACCCGAAACCGGTCGAAGTCGTTGGCTACGATCACGTTCTCGAAGATCGGGCGGGCCTCGGCCAGCACCTCCCGCACCGTGTAGCGCCGCGACAGGTGGTGGAGGATCAGGGTGCCCACCTCGGCCTCGCGCGCCAGCCGCGCAGCTTGGGCCGCAGTCAGGTGGCCGAAGCGCCGCGCCATGTCGGCCTCCTCCTCCAGATAGGTCGCCTCGATCACCAGCGCCGTGGCCCGGTGCGCCACGGGCACCAGGTCGTCAGTGCGGCCCACGTCGCCGATGAAGATCAAGCTGGCCCCCGGCTGCTCCGGGCCCAACACCTGGTCGGGGTGGATCACACGGCCATCGGCCAGGGTGACGGGCTCGCCGGCTACCAGCTGCCGACGCACCGGGCCGGCCGGCACGCCCAGAGCCTCGGCCCGGTCGGCCAGGAAGGGGCGGCGGCTGCGCTCCACGAAGGAGAAGCCAAAACATCCCGGCCCGCGATGGCTCACCGGGAAGGCGCTGAGGGTGAACTCCTCGTTTTCCATCAGCACCCCAGGGCGGATTTCCCGCAGGTGCACCTGCATCGGCACCTCCTCCAGCGCGCCGAACACCACCCGCAGCAGCTCGGCCACCCGCTGCAGCGGCCAGTGGCCGGCGTAGATCTCGATCTCCGAGATCATCTCCCAGCGGCCAAAGGTGGAGATCAGGCCGCCCAGCCCCAGGATGTGGTCCAAGTGGCCGTGGGTGAGCAGAATGCGATCCAGCCGCTTGAACCCCAGGCCCGACTTGAGGAGCTGGCGCTGCGTGCCCTCCCCGCAGTCAATCATGAACCGATGGTCCCGGTAGTCCACGACGGCTGAGGAGAGGCCGCGCTGAATGGTGGGTGCGGAGGCGGAGGTGCCTAGAAAGGTGAGCTCGAACATCGAACGTGCCCTGGGGCTCCTTCCTGGCCGACGATCTCGAAGCGCCGGCCCATGAACTGGGCCACTGCCCAGACGTTGGTGATCAGGTGGGGCGTGACCTGGCTGGTGGCGAAGGCGAGGTTGCGGCCGGCCAGGGCCAGGGGCAACACCAGCTGGTCCGCCAGGTGGGGATCCACGGGCGCGTCCGTGGCGTGGTGGGCCAGAAACGCGTCCACCGCGTCGTCGGCCACCCGCTCCGCCGGGTAGCCCTGGCGTCCGAAGCCGGTGAAGCCGGCCGTCACGCCGCCGGCGTACTCGGCCAGCAGGAAGAGACAGGTGCCGGGCCCGACCGAGGGCGGGTTCGTCACCCGGGTGTGCAGCCGATGGGCAGGGATGCCTGCCTCCACCAGGCGGTTGTAGGCCTGGCGGGCCTGCCGCGCAGCGACCTGGTTGCCCACGTTGGACGCGGCCGACAGGATGCGCACGGCCTCCAGCTCCCCGCGCGGCCGGGCCCAGGGGGGCAGGTCGGCCTCCGTCGGCTGGGCGGTCGGCCGCATCGGCTCCACCTCCAGCGCGATCTCGCCGCCCCCCTTGGGATAGAAGCCCCAACGCACCAGCCGCAGGCGGCCGCTGTAGCCCAGGGGTGTCACGGCGGGCAGGTAGACCTGCGCCAGGTAGTCGAAGGGCGGGCTCCAGCTCACGTGGGTGCCGCCGGTGACCACCACGCGCGACGGCGCGGCGGCATGGGCCAGGGGCAGCCACACGGTCTGCAGCACCAAGGTGGCCGCGCCGGCCGTGGGGATGTCGAAGCGATACTCGCCGGGCTGCGGCGAGCTTTGGGGCTCGAAGAGGAGCTCGCAGCTGTGCTCCTTGGCGCCCTCCAGGCGGGCGTTGCACACGGCGGCTGCGGCCTTCACCGCCTGCACGTGCTGCGGCCGCAGGCCGGGCGGCTTGCGGCCGGCCCGAATGTTGACGATGCGCACCGGCCGGCCCAGCACCGCAGCCAGGCTGAGGGAGGTGCGCAAGATCTGGCCGCCGCCTTCGCCGGTGCTGCCGTCTACCGTCACCGGGGAGCTCATGCCAAGTGCTCCTTCAACGCTTGAGCGGCCTTGAGGGTCATGCCCTCCACGGCGGCCAGCTGCTCCACGGAGGCCTCGCGAATGGCGTCCACCGAGCCAAAGGCCTTCAGCAGGGCCTGGCGGCGCTTGGGGCCAATGCCCGGCACCTTCTGGAGCTCGGAGGTGACACCGGCCTTGCGCCGAGTCTCGCGGTGGTAGGTGATCGCGAAGCGATGGGCCTCGTCGCGGATGCGCTGCACCAGGAAGAGCCCCTCGGAGCCGGCCGGCAGGCAGATAGGGTCCGACCGGCCGGGCAAGAAGATTTCCTCCCGCTGCTTGGCCAGCCCCACCACGGGCACGTTGCCCAACAGGTCGAACTCCTTGAGCACCTCGACGGCCACGCCCAGCTGCCCCTTGCCGCCGTCCACGATCACCAGGTCGGGCAGGAGGGTCCACACGGCGTCCTGGCTGCGGCCCTTGGCGCCGGGGTCGGCTTGGTCGGGCTCCACGGCGCGGCGGAAGCGCCGACGCAGCATCTCCCGCATGGCTGCGTAGTCGTCCGGCTCGCCCTGGGCCCCCCGGCCGCGGATCTTGAAGCGGCGGTAGTCGCTCTTGCGCGGGGTGCCCTCGGCGAAGACCACCATGCTGCCCACGGTGTGGGTGCCCTGCAGGGTGGAGATGTCGAAGCACTCGATGCGGCCGGGCGGCGCGTCCAGGCCCAAAGCCTGCTGTAGCTCCTGGAGGGCCAGCACCTGCTTGCTCTTGTCGGCTTGGCGCACGGCGCGCAGGGTGCGCAGCATCTCGACGGCGTTCTCCGTCGCCAGGCGCATGGCGTCGTGCTCGCTGGCCGCGTCGGGGGTTCTCACCTCCACCGGTGTGTCGTCGCCCGTCTGGGCCTGTCGTTTCTGGGTGAGCCACTGGGCGATGACGCGCTGGTCGGCCGGCGGGACCGGCACCAAGACGGTGGGCGGCAGGGCGGCGGCTGTGTCGTAGAACTGGCCCAGGAAGCTGGCCAGCAGCTCGGCCGGGTCGTCGCCGGCGGTGCGCGGCAGCACGAAGCTCTCCCGGCCGATCAGCCGCCCGCGGCGCACGGTGAAGACCTGGAAGCAGGTCTCGTCGCCTCCCTCGTCGCGCGCAAAGGCCACCACATCCTGGTCAATCGGGGTAGGAGCCAACACCTGCTGTCGCTCCACCAGCCGCCGTGCGAGCTTGATCTGGTCGCGATACAGGGCTGCGCGCTCGAACTGCAGGGCGCGAGCCGCGCTGCGCATGCGCGCCTCCAGGGCCTGGATGGCCTCGTCGCTCTTGCCCTCTAGGAAGTCGGCCAGCCCCTGCACGATCTCGCGGTACTCCTCGCGGCCCACCGCGCCGATGCACGGCCCAGCGCACAGCTTGATGTCGTAGTACAGGCAGGCCCGCGGGTCGCGGCCGGTGATCTCCCGGTTGCAGGTCAGGTAGGGAAAGACCCGGCGCAGGCTCTCCAGGGTCTGGCGGACGGCGAACGCGGAGGTGTACGGGCCGTAGTAGCCGGCGCCGTCCCGCTGCACCTGGCGGGTGACGCTAACCTTAGGGAAGTCGTCCTGCCAGTGGATCTTGATGAAAGGATAGCTTTTGTCGTCCTTGAGCATCACGTTGAAGCGCGGCTGGTAGCGCTTGATCAACGTGTTCTCCAGGATGAGCGCGTCCACCTCGGTGGGGACGATGATCCACTCCAGGGTGGCCACCTCGGCCACCAGGCGACGGGTCTTGTCGGTGTGTTGGGCAGAGCTCTGGAAGTAGGAGCGCACGCGCGAGCGCAGGTTGACCGCCTTGCCCACGTAGATCACCTGGCCGCGGCTGTCCTTCATCAGGTAGACCCCAGGGGAGGTGGGCAGGCTGTCAAGCCGGGCGCGCAGCTCGTCGGAGATCTGCTGAACCATGCCCGTGATTGTAGCACGCCCCAGGGGTTGGGTCAACGTAGCCAAGCCCCCCAAACGTGACTGACCACCGGCGATCGGAGGCCAATGTACAGCGACCGGTGATCGGCGTCCGTTTGCCGTCCGCCGATCACCGGTCGCCGCCAGCGAGGCCGCTCGCTCTCACCCTTGACCGTTCACTGTCTATCGTTCACCGCCCAGCAAACACCCCTCACCGGGCAACCGAGGTCGGCGTCCGCATCCGGCGGCCCCGCCACCAACGCCAGATCAGCCAGGCGATCAGGACCAGGAGGATGAAGCCCAGGATCGGCGCCAAGATGGCCATCACCGTCAGCGTTCCAGACACCACGTCCTCGACGGTGCTCACCACGGGGTTGCCCACGCCGCCCGTGGTGGCCGTTACCACCGGACGGAAGGTGGCCTTGGCGCCGTGGACGGTGCCGGCCACCAGGATGCCGCAGATCAGCGCCAAGGCGGGGTGGATGTCGCTGATGACGCTGCCGGCGCTGGCAAAGAGGATGGCGCCCGCGGCCGGCCGCACCACTGTCTGGATGACGTCGTTGACGTGGTCCACGGCCGGCACCTTGTCGGCCACCACCTCGATTACCAGCAGCACCGCCAGGACGCCAATCACCCAGGGGTTGGTCAGGGCGTCCCACGGCGCCTGAAGCTGGATCAAATCTGTGTAGCGCGCCGTGAGGGCCACGATGAGCAGCGGCAAGTAGGCGTTCAGCCCGGCCGCCGAAGAAAGCCCAAAAGCGCTCAGAACACCGGCCAATGCCTCGACCATAGCTCACCTCCCCGCCCGTCGGCGTCCCTCACTCCGCAGCTTCCACGGGCGCCAGCCCGGTTTGCCACGGCTTGGGCGACGGCATGCCTACCTGGGCGTACAGGTGCGACTGAACGAGGGCCACGATGAAAGAGACCGCCGGCAGGGTCACAACGACGCCTACAAGGCACAGCAACAGGCCGATCAAGAAGCCGGCCAGGCTGAAGACGAGGCTCGCGAGGATCAGGACCAGGGTGGCGATGATCACCTCGCCCAGGTGCTGGCGGGTAAACGATAAGATCTCGCCGAAGCGCAGGCCGGCGCCGATCTCCTCCGTCTCGGCCACGCGTGTGTAGATCGCGGGCGAGGCCAACGCAACCACCAGGCCCCAGGCAAACACCGCTAGGCCAGAGCAGAGCGCGATAACCGCTGCTGCGCCTTCCAGCTCCTGCTGGCCGGTGATGGCCAGCGCAACCGCCATCGGCATGATCAACACGAACATGGGCAAGGACCAGATCAGCGTCACCACCCACAGCTTGAGGCCCAACATCAGCCACTCGCCCCAGCGGTCTTTCCACTCCGGCATGGGATAGCGTTCCCCGCGGCGCACGTTGCGCAGGGTCTCTAGGGCGTAGCCGCCGACGATGAAAACCGGGATCACACCGATGAGGACCACGCTCAGCAGAGAACCAAGGATGAGCATCCCGGCGCCGATGAGCACTTTGTCGACCCAGCGGGGGTCTTCGAACACGAAGCTAAACGACTTTCCGATGTCCATAAATCCTCCGGACTGCAGTACAAGGGCCTGGACAGGCAGAGCGCTGCAGGCCACAGACACGGGCAGCGCTCCGCATTATATCCGACAACAAACCACAGGCCAATCCGGGACCGCAGCGCAGCCCCGGATTGGCTTCCTAGGGCCGATCGGGGGGCACTACCTCCGGCGTCACCGGCTGGACAGGCTGCAGTTGGCGCTCGTCCTGGCCAATTTGAGCATAGAGGTGGACGCTGATCAGGCTGGCGAGGAAGGTGGCCGCCGGGATCGTCAGCGCCAGCCCCACTACGCACAGCAACACGCCCGCCGTAGCGCCCACCAGGAACAGCACAAGGGCGGCGGCCAAGCTGACCAGCACCGCGGCCAGCACCTCGCCGAAGTGGCGGCGGGTGAAGCCGAGGATCTCAGCCACTTGCAGCGTGCTGCGCACCTCGCCGGTCTCGGCCAGCCGGATGTACAGCGCGGGCGTCACCAGCACCAACACCAGAGCCCACAGCCACATCAGCAGAGCGGCGCTCAGGCTGATGAAGAGGCCAACCACAGCCACTGCCCCGTTGTCGGACGCAGCCAGGCTGCTGCCCACCGCCGACGGGATGTTCAGGACCAGGGAAGGCAGGCCCCAGATCAGCGACACCAGCAACAGCTTCAGGCCCATCACCATCCACTCGCTCCAGCGGTCCTGCCAAGCGGGCAGCGGCCGGCTGCGGCCTTGGCGGACGTTGCGTAACACCTCCAGGGTGTAGCCCGCCACCACGGCGAAGCCCAGGAAGCCCACCAGGACCACCGTGAGCGGGAAGCTGACCAGCACGATGGCGCTGCCGATCAGCACCTTGCTGAGCCAGTCCTTGTCTTCAAACACGTAGGTGAATGCCTTGCTCGCGTTCATCGTCGGTTCTCCTTGTCTGTGCTCGGCGGGGACGGGCCGATCAACGCCATGCCGCAGCGCTTCCAGCGCGCTTCCGGCTCCGTCCGCCGGCCTCACTGGTCTATACGCAGAAGCCGAGGCGCCGTTGCAGAGAAGACAGCGAAGGGCTCAGAAGGGGAGGCCTAACAGATCGGTGAGCCAGGCGCGAACGAGGTTGAGGGCCAGCACCTCCAGCCCGCCCAACGCCAGTCCCGCCACCAGCAGCGGCGCCGCCTGGCGCCATCCCTCAGCCTGGTTCTCCCGTCGCAACACCAGCACCAGCAGCATGGTGTTGACCAGGGTCAGCAAGGCCAGGGTGCCGGCCACGCTCAACAGGGCCAGCGGGTAGAGCAGGATCGGCCGTCCGCTCTTGACCAGCAGCACGATCGCCACGACGATCAGCGCCAGGCCGGCCAGCTCGCGCCACCGGCCCAGGGTGCGCTCCTCGGTCGGCCGGGCCCACAGGGTGATGTTGAAGAAGGGGAGGGCCAGGGTGATCAGGGCAACCCCTTGCAGGCCGCCGGTGGCCACCCGCAACACGTTGCGCGGCTCGTACAGGTGGGGAGCGCTGGGGAAGAGGGTCAGATAGGAGTTGAAGCCGTCCACAGCCCACACCAGCAGGAAGCCCAGCAGGACCCCGACCATCGGCGCCGGCGGCAGAAGCCCGGCGCGCTCCCGACGCAGGGCCAGGAGCATGGCCAGGCCAAACAGCGTCCCCAGGTATTGGCCGCTGCAGCGGGCGCAAAGGGGAAGCTGGCGGTCGGCGAAGAAGTAGGAGCGCACGGGAATGCGGTGGCACACGGCATAGCCCACCCGGTCAGCCTTGTCCAGCACGTCGCCGGGCGCGGCCAGCCAAAGCGCCACCAGCACCAGCAGGCCGGCGGCCAACAGGCTGCGGTCGAGGTTGCGCTGCCATCGGGGAGGCGGAGGAGTATCGGAGGGAGGGGAGGGGGCCATAGCTCCGGCCATTATACCGCGGCCGCAACGGCGCCCCAAAGCGTTGACGCCGGCCCGTGCGATTGGCGCCGCAGAGGGAGGCGGGTACAATGGGCACAGCCGCTGCCGGCCATGGCCCGACGCAAGCCGGCAGCGTGGATGGCGCGTCTCGCGGCGCCTTGCCGCCTCCCCCTTGCCCCCTCGGGCTGGCCATCTCAACGCAGGAGCTTGCTATGTCCCCCGACTCAGGCGATCTCCAAACCGTCCACCTGGCCCGGCTACGGGATGCTTTGCGCAGCGCCGCGGTGGCGCCCTTCGTCGGCGGCGACCTGCCCGAAGCCGTCACCGGCGTCCCCTCCCGGGCCGAGCTGGCCCGCTGGATGGCCGAGCAGCGCGGACTGCCCACCGGCCTCTCCCTGGCCCAGGTGACCCGCCGGCTGAGCACCCAGGGGAGCCGCTTCGACTTCACGGCCCTGCTGCGCCAAAGACTGGACACCGCCGACAAGGCCCCCCAGCGCTTCCATCGCCTGCTGGCGGGCCTGATTGCGGCCTACCGGCTACGGACGGTGGTCCTCACGGCCTACGACACCCTGCTGGAGGCTGCGCTGCGCGAGGCCGGCGTCGGCTTCAACCGCGTGGTGACCACGGCCGACGTGGGCTTCCTCCGCCCCGACCGGCCCACCCTGGTCTACCTCTACGGCCTGGCGGAACGGCCGGAGACCCTGGTGGTCACCGAGGATGACCACTACGCGCTGCACCGCGACCGGGACAAGGAGGGAGTGCTGGACGAGGTGCGCCAGGCCTTCAGCCGCAACCTGGTGCTCTTCCTGGGCTACGACCTAGCCGACCCCGACTTTCGCCTGCTGTGGCACGACACGCTAGGCCGCATGGGGCGAATGGCGGTGGGCGCGCTGGCGACGGCGCCCGGCTTGCCCGCAGAGGAGGCCAGGCTGTGGGCCGAGCGCCAGGTGACGGTGCTGGACCTGGAGCCGACGGCGCTGCTGGCCTTGCTGGCGGAGGCGCCTGCCGCCCGCGACCATCGGCCTGCGGCTGCCGAGCCGGGGGACGCGGGCCAGGACGAGACGGCCAGCGAGGCGGAGCGGCTGCGGCTCCGTCGCCAGCTCGACGTACAGCGGCGCAAGCTGGCCCTGCTGGAGGAACAGCGCAGCTACTACACGGCGGCCACCGCGCCGGTCACCCTGTTGCT
Source organism: Thermoflexales bacterium (assembly GCA_025056965.1). Classification (GTDB taxonomy): domain Bacteria; phylum Chloroflexota; class Anaerolineae; order J036; family Brachytrichaceae; genus JAAFGM01. The sequence continues at coordinate 46,971 of JANWVF010000058.1, forward strand.
GGAGATCCAGGACACGCAACGTGAGATCGAGCGGCTGGAGGAGGAGCTGGACCGGCTGGACCTGCCCTAAAGGCCGGTCTAGCCTACGGCCGCCACGACATCTGCGACTCGGCGTACCCGCGCAGCGTCTCGCCGTCTGCGGTGCGCAGAGCAACCGGGGGAGCCTCCCGCAGCGCGCTGGACACCACCACGTCGCGCCGGGGCTCCAGGCCCCACAGGTGGGCGATCCACCGCCCGTCGGGCGACCAGACGGGGTCCAGCACCTGGGCGGAAGGGGTGCCGCTGCGTACCCGCCGCGGCTTGCCCAGGGACGCCTGACTGGCGTCCAGATCGGCCACGTACAGGCTGCCGCTCACGGTGACCACCGCCAGCCGAGCGCCATCGGGGCTCGGCTCGGCCTGATAGGGCTCCCCGTAGGCGCTTTCGTTCCACGGCAACAGCGTCAGGCTGCGCAGGTCGGCGTCGGTGAGGTAGATGCCCGGCTGCTCGTAGCCGATCAAGACCAGCCGGCCGGCCGGCGCGTCCGGCGTGGGCGGCAGCCAAGCCGGGCTCTTGAAGCCGGGGATGACCCGCACTGCGTCGGCGTAGCGGGCCGGCTCCTGGTTCTCGTACACCAACACGTACTGGCCGTAGGCGCCGGTGGTGGGGTGATAGGCCAGGTCGTCGAAGGCGATGTAGCGGCCGTCGAGCGAGATGCGCGGCTGGTGCGGCACGGCGACGCCTTGCACGTCCAGCCAGGGGCGCCGCCCCTGGGCATCCTGCCGCCACAGGGCATAGCCGGCGCGGTCGGCGCCGCCCTCGCCCACGTAGATGTAGAGGCCGTTGCGCTCGGTGGCGTTGAGGCCGAAGTCGCTCACCGGCCGGACGCCGCCGGTGCTTAGGTCCACGTCCCTGACCCCCTCGCGCGAGCTCAGCGTGAGGATCCCCCGGAGGAGGGGGGCGTCCTCGCCAGGGCCGCTGCGGCCGCCGGCGAAACAGCCGCTCAACACCGCAGCGAGCAACAACCACGAAACCAGCGTTCCCGTCAGCCTTGTTTTCACTGCCCATCTCCCTGGGCTAGGACGGCCGGCCCTGGGCCATCCGCTTTAGCCCGCGACGCCTGAGCGGCTCGTACAGGCGCAGCATCAGCGGCGGGTGCACGCTGGAGAGCTTGGCCAGCCAGCCGCGCCAACGGGGCAGGGTGATCTCCAGCGGACGGCGCCGCATGGCCTCCCAAAACGCGGCCTCGACCTCCTCCACGGTGAGCACCCGACCGCCGGAGCGCAGGACGGCGGCCGCCTCTGGGTGGTCGAAGTGGCGCCGCGCCAGCGGCGTGTCCACCACGTCGGGCGCGATCACCGTGACGTACACGCCGTAGCGCCGGAGCTCCACCGCCACAGCCAGCGAGGCGGCGCGCAGGCCGGCCTTGGCTGCCGAGTAGAGGGCGTTGCCCGGCGTGCCGGCCAGCCCGGCCAGCGAGGCGACGTTGATGATGTGGCCCCGGCCCTGGCGCACCATGAGAGGCGCCACCAGCCGCATCCCCAGCAGGGGGCCCTTGAGGTTGACGTCCACCACGGCGTCCAAGTTCTCCAGGGGTTGCTCCAGGAGGAATCCGATGCGGCCGCCGCCGGCAATGTTGAACAGGTAGTCAATGCGGCCGAAGCGCGCCAGGGTGTCGTCAATAGCCCGCTGCCAGTCGGCGGCCGATCGCACGTCCATGCGGTGCAGGCGGAGACGCTCGCTCGGCGTGAAGGCCGCAGCCAGGCCGGCCTCGTCCACGTCGGCCAAGGCCAGGCAGTAGCCGCTGCCGTGGGCAGCCAAAGCCGCAGCCATGTGTCTGCCGATGCCGCTAGCGGCGCCGGTGAGGAGGACAACCCGGTCGGTCATGGGCGGTGCGTCTCTTAGCTGTTCTGGCAGATCAACCGGCTAGGGCAAGCTGTGGCCGCCGGGGCATCTGCTTGCCCGTTGGCCCGGCGCCCGGTGGGGTGTCGGCCGGAGGTCTGCGCCGACGCCGGAAAGCCTGCGGCCCCGGCTGATCGGCCGGGGCCGCAGCGCCGCTTCAAGGGCTCCAGCGCCTCAGCGCCGCGTTAGGAAGAAGATGGCTGCCGCGGCGGCTACCAGGTGCATGATCTCCATGATCACGATCTGGCTCACCGGCGCGCCCTGCACGAAGAAGGGGGAGGGGATCATCACCACCACCACAACGATGGCGATGATGGTGAACAGCCGATTGGCGCGCGGCCGGTCCATGCGGCTGGCCAGCAGCCAGTACACCAAAGTGCCTGCCAGCACGCTCATCACCGACAGCAGCACCACGGCGAAGAGGTCCACCGGCCGGCCCATAGGGTTCAGGGCCGTGTCCGGGAAGGAGCCGATGGCCCGGCCCAGGAAGTACAACACCGCGTTGACCGCTGCAGACGCCACCGCGGCCAACCCCCCGGCCTTCCAGACGCCGGAGGAAGAGACCTTTGTCGAGGACGATGCCATAGAGCAAACCTCCGTAACAAGTGTTGACGAACACGGAAAAAAGGGCTTCAGCCCAGTGCCGCTAGAGTTTCGATGATCCTACACTTCACCGGCGTCTCCGGACAGATAACCGAAACCACCGGCCAAGGCCTTGACCCTCCGGTCGTTCCTCATCCTCCCGACACGGACTCGAGGCTTCAGCCGTCATTCGTGCACTCCCGATAACCGAAACCACCGACCAAGGCCTCGACCCTCCGGTCGTTCCTCATCCTCCCGACACGGACTCGAGGCTTCAGCCGGTCATTCGTGCACTCCCGATAACCGAAACCACCGACCAAGGCCTCGACCCTCCGGTCGTTCCTCATCCTCCCGACACGGACTCGAGGCTTCAGCCGGTCATTCGTGCACTCCTGCCCTCCCAAACCCGCCGGCTAAAGCCTCGACGCTCGCTCCAGCATCCCGGCACCAGGGTTGCCAACCAGCCAGGAGCCGGCAACCTCGTCCGTCACTCTCCCGCTCCGGCGCCGGAGCCCTCGGCTGCGGCCGTGGCCACCCGCTCGTCGAAGATGGCCGCCAGCTCCTCCGCGCCGAACACGTAGCGCTCGTGGCAGAAGTGGCAGTCCACCACCGCTTCCCCTTGGCGCAGGAGGTCCAGCAGCTCGTCGGGCTGCAGGGTCAGCAGGGCCTGGCGCGAGCGCTCGCGGCTGCAGGTGCAGCGGAACTCCAGCGGCTGGTGCTGCAGCACGGTGTATTCCACCGGGCCATAGGCCATAGCCAGGACCTCCTCCGGCGTGTGGCCGTCGGCCAGCAGCGTCTCCAGCGGAGGCAGGTCCTCCAGTCGCTCCGCCAGGGCGTCCAAGGCGTTGGGCGCGGCGCCGGGCAGCCGCTGAAAGAGCAGGCCGCCGGCCTTGGCCAGCCGCCCTAGGCCGTCCAGGTGCACCCCGATCTCCACCACCGAGGGAACTTGTTCCGACTGGTTGAGGTAGTGGGTGAGTTCCTTGTCCAGATGACCCGACTGCAGCGCCATCACGCTCTCGTAGAGGTGCTTCAGGCGCAGGTCCTTGACCACGGTCAGGACGCCCTCAGAGCCGATGGCTTGGGCGACATCGTCGGGGCCGATGGGCAGCGGCCAGGGGACGTCCGGCTGCGCGACATAGCTGCGCACACGGCCGTAGGCGTCGGCCTCCACCACCAGCTTCTCCAGGGGGCCGTTGGTCTCCACCTTGAGGGCCACCCGTTGCTGCACCTTGAGCAGCGCGCCCAGCAGGATACCGCCGGTGGTGGCAACGGCCAGGGCCGCGGCTGCGATGGGGGTTGCGCCGTGGCGGCGGGCAGCCTCACGAGAGACCTCCGTGGTGACGCCCACGATGCCGAGGATGCCCGCCTCGCGGGCCAGGGTGCGAACCAAGTAGTCGTTCATGGAGCCACGCAACCCTTCCCTGTGCTCGATGTGCCGAGGCTGCTGGCCGAGGAGCTGAGCCAGGCCGTGTTGCGCTGCGGCCGTGCGCTCAGCGTGCCGCGGTCGGTGGCAAGCGGCACGCACGCTATTATAACGGCGCCCAGCGAATTGACAAATCCCCCCGGCAGCGGGGGATGGGGGCGTGGGTCGGCGCTGCGGCCGCTCGATTGGTGGTTACGCCACTGGCGCTTCCCGGCGAGTTGTGCTAGACTTAGCGGCTGCCAGAGTGTACCGGAGCGCGTTGCTCTGCATCCCCCTTGTCTGAGAGAAAGGAGCGCCCTATGCCATACCCGTACAAAGTTCCCGACCTGCCCTACCCGTACGAGGCCCTGGAGCCCCACATTGACACCGCCACGATGCATTTCCACCACGACAAGCACCACCTGGCCTACGTGACCAACCTCAACAACGCGCTGGCCAACTATCCGGACCAGCAGGCGCGGCCGCTGCTGGAGCTGCTGGCGGATCTGAACAGCGTGCCGGAGGCCATTCGCACGGCGGTGCGCAACCACGGCGGTGGCCATGTCAACCACACCCTCTTCTGGGAGATCATGGGGCCCAATGCAGGCGGCGAGCCCTCCGGCGCCCTGGCCGACGCCATCGCAGCCAAGTTCGGGTCGTTCGAGAGCTTTAAGGACCAGTTCACCAAGGCTGCCATGGGCGTGTTCGGCTCTGGGTGGGCTTGGCTGTCGCTGGACGCCAACGGCGAGCTGGTGCTGAGCACCACGCCCAACCAGGACACCCCCATCTCCGCCGGCCTTATCCCCCTGATGGGCGTGGACGTGTGGGAACACTCCTATTACCTGAAGTACCAGAACCTGCGCGGGGAGTACCTGAAGGCCTGGTGGAACGTGGTCAACTGGGATGCCGTAGCGGTGAACTACACCGCGGCGCGCGTAGCCGTCGGCTTGGCCAACGTGGTAGATCGCCTGGCCGCAGCCTGGGAGCGGCTCGTCGCTAAGCTAGCCTAAATGGACACACATGCCAGCTGAACGGATGGGCACGGATGGCCGGCGGCTGTCCGTGCCTTTTTTTGATGGCCGCGCCGATCCGTGACCCATCCGCCATCACCGTTTCCAGCTGCGCTCCTGGGCTACCGCCGCCAGGCCGCGCCGCTGCGCACGGCCTCTAGGCTGCGCAGGGCGACCACACCCCAGAAGGCCAGCAGCAGCGCGAACAGAAGCACGCCGGCTCCCTCCAGGAGCGGCGCCTGCCAGAAGCGGCTCAGCGCCAGGGTGCTCACGGTGAACGCGCCGAGGGGAAAGGTGAAGGCCCACCAGCCCACGCCGTAGGGCAGGCCGCCGCGGCGGCGGTAGCGATACAGCAGCACGGCCGCCATGGCCAGCCACCACCAGCCGAATCCCCACAAGGCCAAGGCGGCCGCAGCCGAGAGGGACACCACCAGCCGGCTCTGCTCTCCCCACAGCGCCGCCGACCCTTGGGCAACGCGCAACAGCGCCAAGCTGCCCACGCCGATGGGCCCCAGGCCGATCCACAGCGAGGGCGCCAGGGGCGCCGCAGGCAGCGGATGGTAGACCAGGCGGCCGTACAGCAGCGACGCCACCAGCAGAAAGAGAAAGAAGCCGATGCCCCACGTGGCGTAGCTGCCCATGGCCAACAGTTTCACGGCGTCCGGGCCCACCTGCGGCATCCACGCCACCAACACCAGCGGCACGATGATGTTGATCACCGGCGGGATGAACCAGCCGCCGTTGACGTGCTCTGCTCGGATCTCGGGGGACATGAACAGCACGTAGGTGAAGGCCACGCTGACCACGAAGGCCAGAGCGGCGCCCACTGCGCCCAGGACGACGACCAGGGGGAAGACAATCCGGGGGGACAGCGCCAGCGGACCGACGGCCGCGATGGCCGCAGCCAGCACCAACAGCCCGCCCGGAAAGGTGGCGTACAGAGCCCCCAGCACGGGGTGGCGCAGGTCGTTGAGCGCCGTTTGCGAATAGCGAAACCAGCGGACCACGTAGGGCACGCCCAGGGCGACGGCCAGCAGGGCGGCCAGGCCCACGAAGGCCACGCCGACCGCGCCCATCACCGGTTGGAGCGCCGCCGCGCCGCCTGGGTTCAGCGCCGCCGCCACCCCGACGATGGCCGTGCCCATCACGGCGCCGTACCAGCCTGGATGGAAGGTCCGCACCACCTCCTGGGACGAGACCTGAGAGCTTGTCATGACGTTTCTACCTCCTCGCAGCGATGAAAGCCGGTCCGGCCTTTCGCCGAACCAAACCGATTATACTACAGCGCCGGCCGGCCCAGGCTTTCTCGCCGGGCCGATCTGTCTTTCCCCATCTTTCTTGATTTTTTGTAGGTGCTGGTGTAAACTATGGCAAAGTGTGAGACTCTACGCTGTGGAGAACCCCTGATGCCCCCTCATGCCGATGGAGCCAGCAAAGCGCTCGACGCCACCGTTCTCAACCTGCGCAAGCGCTTTGGCGAGGGCGCGATCATGAAGCTGGGCGAGGCGGCCAACATGCAGGTGGAGGCCATCCCCACCGGCGCGCTCTCCTTGGACCTGGCCCTGGGGGTGGGCGGCATTCCCCGCGGCCGTGTCACC
>JANWVF010000075.1 GCA_025056965.1 Thermoflexales bacterium
CGGCCGAGTGGAGCCAGCACGCCCATAACGCCCAGCGCACCGGTTACACCACCCAAGCTCCGGCCTACCCCTGGCGCTGGCGCTGGGCATGGAACGGCCCGAACGCTAGCGGCGCGGTCAGTAAGGTCACAGCGGATGGCATGCTGCCGCGCAACGTCCAGCCCGTCACCGGCGGCGGGCGGGTGTATGTCGCCGCCGGCAATGACGGGGTGTTTGCCCTGAGCGAGACGACCGGCCAGCAACTGTGGCAGCGCAGCGGCATCGGCGACGTGCGCTCGACCGTTGCCTATGATCACGACACTCAGTCAGTGTTCGTCGTCTCCGGCAACGGGCGGCTCTACAAGCTGCGCGCTTCGGATGGGGCGATCCTCAACCAGTTCATCACCGATCAGACCAGCACCCTGCCGCTACCGCCGGCAGTGTATGCCGACCGCGTGGTGTTCTCGATGGGGCGGCGGGTACATGCCGTGAACAAAGTGACGATGCAGGGCATCTGGACGCACACCGTGGCGACGACGCTGACGGTCGCCGTGCCGCCGGCCTATTCCGCCTCGCGCGACCTGGTCATCGTGGCTACGGAGCCGGACCTGCGGGTGCGCGCGCTGCGCAACAGCGACGGCGCGCAGGTCTGGACGACGCGCCCCATACACAGCAGCCGTAGCTTCAACGACCCGACGGAGTATCGCTTCGGCTGGCCGGTGATCGCCGACAACGCCGGTTACGTGCTGGTCAAGGTGCGCTTGGACTGGGACACGCTGTGGATTGACTGGCCGCAGACCAACGCCGGCATGCGCCAGCTGCTGATGGACAACCCCGGTCACCAGGCGCTCTTTGTCCTTGACCTGGACAACGGCAGCGTGCCGTTCATCGCCAATGTCGGGCACGGCGGCTACGGCGACGGCGGCTACATGCCGATGGGGCCTCAACCGGTGGTCAAGCGCTTGGCTAACGGGAAGGATGTGGTTTACATCATCATCCGCGCCAAGCACGCTTACGACCCGCGCTGGGACTCGCACTTCGGCGAGATGGTGCTGGACGGCAGCACGGTCGGCGGGCTGCAGGGCGGCGACGTGCGCTTCATCGCCTTCGACTGGCCGCCGGGGTCAAGCGATCCGTTTCTGCTCACCGACGAGCAGCCGAACGTTTCGATGGCCGGCGACTATCTGTTCGGCGCGCACTGGGAGGCCGGCTTCGCCCTGCGCATCCTAGACCGCTCCGATGCGCGCGGCAGCTTCGGCAACAAAATCACCAGCCAGCGGCTCTCAACCGTGGTGACCTCGCAGGACAATACAGGGAGCTGCGCGTTCAACGCAAGCACGCATTACTGCGCCGGTGGGCTGGAGGGCGGGCGCGGCTATGACTTCGGCTTCTACATCTACTACAACCAAGGCCCAGTCTACGACCAATACTGGAGCGAGTATGCCACTTGGGTGGTGAGCAACGACAACTTGTACTTCCGCAGTGTGGACGGGGCGATTGTGGCGTTGACCAGCGGCAACCCAGAAGGCAGCGCGATGGCGCGCAGTGCGTCCGTCACGCCGCAACACGAACAGCACAAAGCTCAACCGGCCCTAGCGCCCGAAGCGACCAT
>JANWVF010000149.1 GCA_025056965.1 Thermoflexales bacterium
AGCACGGGCAACGACAAGGGCAGAAAGATGCGAACCAGAACATCAAAGTGCGTAGCGCCATCGATTAGCGCTGCCTCCTCCAACTCTTTGGGCAGGTTGCGGAAGAAGTTCATGATCAGGATGGTAATCCAGGGGCTAAAAGCGAACGGCACGAACAAGGCCCAGAACGTGTCATACATTCCCAGCGCGCGCACAACGAGGAACAGCGGGATCAAGCCGCCGCTGAACAACATGCAAAACAAAAACAAGACGACGAACGCAGTACGCGCCGGAAAAGCATCAGCCGAGCGAGACATCGGATAGGCAGCCAGCACGCAGACAACGACACTCAACGCCGTGCCGGCTACGGCGCGCGCCACAGCCCAGAAGAAGGCGTTCCAGATACGGGGATTCTCGAAGGCGATGATGAAGTTTTGCAGGGTGGGTCCAATGGGCAAAAACCCCACGAGATTGCCCGCTACCGGTCCGGCTTTGCTGAGCGCAACGGCGAGAATGTGCAAGAAAGGCGCCAAGCATAGTGCGCCGGCTACGGTCAGAAACGCATAGTTGATTAGATCAAACAGCCGCGAGCCGAGTGACTTATCCTGAACCATGAGACGCTAGAACGGCCTCCAGCCGGAATAGCGGTTGGCTAGATACCAAGAGAGGAGAACGAGCACAAAGCTGATCCCACTTTTGATCGCTCCGACTGCTACACCAAAGCTCCATTGCGCGGACTGAATGCCGACGCGGTACACGTAGGTATCCAGCACGTCGCCGGTGGAATAGACGGCGGGGTTATACAAAAATAGAATCTGGTCGAAGCCGGCGTTGAGGATACCACCGATTGACAGGACCCATTGCAACACTACGATGGGCGCGATGCCGGGAATAGTGACATGCCACATACGCTGAAAGCGGCCGGCGCCGTCGATGGCAGCCGCTTCATGATTCTCAGGGTTCACGTTAGTCATGGCAGCCAGGAAGATGATAGCGCCCCATCCAAATCCTTTCCATACATCGCTCAGGATCATGGTCAGCGGAAAAACGGAGGGATCGCCTAACCACGAGGGCGGCCGTTGCACCCCTATACTGCGCAAAACCTGATTCAAAATGCCATTTGAGGCGAGCACATCCATCATGATGCCGCCGATTACCACCCACGACAAAAAGTGTGGAAAAGAGGTCAGCGTTTGGACAAGGCGTTTGAAAGCAGTATGGCGCTCATAGACCTCATTCAGCAATAATGCAAAGACCAGCGTGACGATCTGACCCAGCACAATCTTGCCGACGGCAATCGTCACCGTGTTGCGCATCAGTTCACGCAGATCGGGCAGGGCAAAGAGCAGTTCGAAATGACCTAATCCGACCCACCGTGAACCGAAGAAGCCTTTAAGCGGATTAAAGTCCATGAAGGCGATCACCAGCCCAAAGGTCGGGATCAGGTTGAAGAGGAGCATCAACAATATGGCCGGCGTCAGCATCAGCCAGAGGGCGCTCGTGCCCTGGCGACGCCAGTTCTGGCTAGGCCGATTGCCGGCTTGGGCGGAGCGATTGTGTTGTGCAAGAGAGGAAGCGGTCATTGTTATCGCTGCATCATGATAGCGAGAAAAACGAAGAGGGGAACAGGACGGGCGCAGCTTTGGAATAAGCCGCGCCCGCCTTTGCATCACCATCCAGTATGCGCCAGCATGTGCTTATACGGTCTCGCCGGTTTCATACCAGCGATTCACCTCGTCGGTAATCTGGTTTCCACCGTTCTTCTTCCAGTCTTCCACAAACCGGTCGTAATCGGCCAAAGTCTTGGAACCGGTGATGATCGCAGTGAAGGTCTCTTGTTCTAGCTTGTCGAGTTGTGCGCCGCGCGAGGCCATCGTGCTGGTGGGTGGACCGAAGAACTCAGGATAAATACCTTTGCCGGCGCCTTGTAGGACAACCGGTTGTGTGTCTTTCTCGCCCAACTCTGGGTCTTTGGCAATTTCGACCAGCGCCTGCTGCCAACCATTCAACGAAGCTGTATCTCCAGCCGCCAACTCGGCAGCGTAAGCGTAAAAGTCGCCGGCATTCTTCAAATAATAGCCACCCCAGTTGTTGCTGGTGGTGAATGCTGTTCCCAGGTAGGTGCCAGGACGATTGTTCCAGACTTCATAGCGTTGGGCTTCGTTATTGTAGTGCCAATCCCACTCCTCGAACCCGTAGATATTTTGCTCGCGCCAGCGAGTCACGTTTTCCAGCACCCAGTTCATCACCTGGATAACGGCTTCGACCTTCTCCAGTTCGATGCCTTTGCGGAAGCCGTCAATGTAGCCGTAAGAAGGAGCCGTCTCCAACCAGCCGCGCTTGCCGTTGGCATCTGCCGGCGGCAGAGTGAAGCCCCAGCGCGCCTCAGGGACATTTTGTTTGGTGAGACCAGCCGGCCAACCGATGCCCCACGCCGGCGCAAAGAAGACGGCACACTTGCCGGCTGCTACAGGGTCAGTGGACTTGCTCTCGTCGCGTGTAAAGAATTCTTTGTCGATCAAGCCGTCCTTGTACCATCTCTGCAGCATCTCCAACACCGGCTTAATGCGCTCATCAACACTGCCGTAGATGAGCTTGTTGGGATTCTGAGGGTCTTTCACCCAGATGCGGATATCGGTGCGGCCAACGGAAGGGATCGCGCCGGTAGGGCCGAAGAACACATCGAAACTATTGATCCAGCTTACCATCACTCGATGAGCCGGCAATCCCACCCAAGCGGGATCGTTAGCAAACTCTTTGTTGGTGGCGCGCAACACTTCCTCTAACTCAGCGATGGTCTGCGGGGGCTGGAGGTTCAGCTTCTCCAGAATGTCGGCGCGATAGTACAACAGCATATTGTCTTGTGCTTCGAACTTGGCGCCGGAAGGCAAACCCATGATGCGACCGTTCACCGTCACTGACTTCATCAACCGCCCGTCGTAACGGCCGGCGTACTCTTTCAACAGATCAGAGGCAGCGCTGTTCCACACATCGGTAATATCCTCTAAGGCATCGGCCTGGAGGAAACGCCCATAAAGCTGAGGGTTTAGAAACACAAAATCGGGCAAACCACCGCCGGACATGACTGCCAGCATTTTTGCATCATAATCGCCGGTGTAGGTGAACGCAGCTTTGGGAAAGACGTTGGTAGCATCTCGCATCAGGCGGTTGTACGGCGTGTTGAGCGCATCGTCGCCAGGTGGAAAATTGCGATTCGGGTCCTCACGCACTGCCAATGAAATCTCTAGACTGCTGGGCGCCTTCCAACGTGGCGCGTTAACAGTCGTAGTCCAGCCTTGTGGGTACTTGTCCACTTTGAGAGAGATCGGCCCAGTTGGGGGGGCAGCCGGAGATTGCGCTGCCGTAGCCGTAGGATTAGCAGGGGCCGACTCAGGGCGAGCGGGCGTTGCACAGGCAGCCAGAATGCCGGCTGCGCCGGCTGCGGACACACCCAGGAAACCACGGCGAGACATTTTCATCTTGGACATCCTCTCTTCTCCTTCTGGAAATGTATGAGACGGCTTTCTGCCAGAGCGCTGAAATTTTCAGAAAGCGCCCGACAAGTGGGGGTAGCATACCGCCCAAAAGAGGAGCTGTCAACCTTTTCTGAAAAATTTTCTGCGATCTATTGAAAAAAGCGAAAAGGCTGTTATCATCCGGTTGCTTTGCCGGCTTGCGCTTTGCAGGATCGATGTCATGTCACCAACAACTAACTCACCTCGCTTGATCGATGTTGCTCGCCGCGCAGGCGTTTCGCCGGCCTCTGTTTCACGTGTCATCAATCAGACCGGTCCGGTTAGCGAGGCGTTGCGCGCACAAGTTGAGGCTGCTATGTCAGAGCTGGGCTATGAGCCTAAGCGCATGGTTGCTTCAACTCCACCCCTACTTTCAGAGCACACATTAGCGCTCCTGATCATGGACACAGTTAACCCCTTCTTTCACGAGATCGCTGAAGGAGCGCAACAAGAAGCCGATCGGGATGGACTGTTCTGTGTACTTATCAACACCACAGCGGACCCGACTTATCAACAACGCATCCTCGACACACTCAGCCAACACCGGCTAGAGGCCGTTATTGCTTGCGGTACTACCTTGTCCCCCCAAACGTGGATTGACTTCTACGAGCGCACGCATGTGCCGTTGGTGGTAATGAACTTGCGCGTCAGCCATCCTGAAATCTATAGCATCGTGGTTAACTTTGAAAGCGCCGCTCGGCGGGCTGCCCAACATTTGCTCGACCTAGGACATACACGCATCGGCTATCTGGGAGGGCCGGCCGGCGCCGAGCACTCTCATCAACGTCTGCGAGGGATTGAACTGGCACTGGCCGAGCGGGGCCTGAAGATGCTTCCCCATTGGCGGCCTGAGACTGTGCAGTCCATGGAAGGCGCCTTTCAAGGTATGTCGAATATCTTAGATTTGCCGCCTGACGACCGACCTACGGCAGTCGTGGTGTACAACGATTTTCTGGCTCTTGGCGCATTAAACGCTATTCGGGCGCATGGCTTGCGTGTTCCGGACGACATCTCTATCGTTAGCTTTGACGATATTCCGATTGCCGCGCACACCAACCCACCGCTCACCACCATCGCTGTACCTAAAGCACGCATGGGGCGCATCGCTGTGCGTTGGCTTAGACAGCAGCTTCGATCAGGCGGCTCACCCAAGGGCGGCTATTCCCAGCTCGAAAGCCCGTTGATCGTGCGGGAATCTACTGCGCCGGTGACGCGCAGGGTGAATTGACCCTGTGCATCTCACGCGGATAGTCTGCTTGATTGTTGCGCGCCAGGCCGCGCACATCGCATAGAACGCCTTGGGAAAGGGTTATTCGTTCGAGTTCGCCTATAAGCCGGATTCTGTCGTAGGCCGGCAAGCCGGCCCGAGGCGATCATCTCTCTGGGCCTGCGCATTACTGCCAGGCTCTAGCTGCCTACCTGCGCATCAGCGGGCCGCCTCGTATGCGCGTTTTGGCATTGCTCCCGGTGGGGTTTGCCGAGCCGCCGCATCACTGCGGCGCTGGTGCGCTCTTACCGCACCATTTCACCCTTACCCGATCCCTCATCGGTTATCGGGTGGTGTCTTTCTGTTGCACTTTCCGTCGGCTCACGCCGCCTGGCCGTTAGCCAGCACCGCGCCCTGCGGAGTCCGGACTTTCCTCATCTCGCTTCGCGAGACGCGACCGCCCGGCAGGCTCGAACGCCCTTGATTATCGCAGCGAATGCTACAAAACGGGATAGCGCCGGGTGCTACAATCGGCGCGGTCAGTAAGGAGAGCGATGCTATGACAGTCAGCACGAATGGTAGCAATGGCGCGCAGGACCTATACGATGTGACGATCATCGGCGCCGGCCCGTCGGGCTTGTTCGGCGCTTTCTATGCCGGCCTGCGCGAGATGAAGGTCAAAGTCATTGACGCCCTGGACGACCTGGGCGGACAGCTAACGGCACTCTACCCTGAGAAGTTCATCTACGACACACCGGGTTATCCGAAGATCCTGGCGATGGATTTGGTCAAGCATCTGGTCGAGCAGGCCACGATGTTTAAGCCGACCATCGTGCTGGGCGAGCGCGTAGAGCAGCTGGAGCGACAACCCGACGGCACTTTCAAACTTGTGACGAACAAAGGGGAGCATTACACTCGCGCCGTGGTGATCTGTGGTGGCGTTGGCGCCTTTCAGCCCAAGAAGCTGCCCAACCCCGAACTCATCCCATACGAAGGGCACGGCTTGTATTACACCGTGAAGGAGAAAGCAGCCTTTCGCGGCAAGCGCATTTTGATCGTCGGAGGCGGCGACTCGGCGGTGGACTGGGCGCTCAATCTCAAGGACTACGCCAAGCACGTCACGCTGATTCACCGGCGAGATCAGTTCCGCGCGCATGGCGCGTCGGTCACCGAACTGTTGAACTCGCCGGTGGACGTCAAGCTGTTCTATGAGCTCAAGACGGTCGGCGGCAACGGCAAGGTGGAGTACGCCATCATCTTCGATAACCGCACCAAAGAAGAGATGACCCTGCCGGTGGACGCCGTCATCCTGACGCTGGGTTACAGCGTGGATCTCGGCCCAATCAAGAACTGGGGATTGACGATGGAGGGCACACGCTACATCCGCGTCAACACCAAACAGGAGACAAACATCCCCGGCGTTTACGCCGCCGGCGACATCGCCGCGTTGCCCGGCGAAGAGCCGCTTAACCTGATCGTCGAGGGGTTTGCGCAGGCGACGCGCGCGGTGAACTTTGCGTATCAGTATCTGCACCCGGGTGCGAAAGCCTTCCCCGGACACAGCTCCGAGAAGAAGTTGTAGATAAGGCCGCGAACAAAGAAGGCAGCCAGACATGGCTGCCTTCTTTGCCGATCCGCCTCACCACCTACGGAAGGGCGAGGCGGATGTGTAGCTCCTTCAGCTGCTGCTCGTATACCGGCGACGGCGCGCCGGCCATTACGTCCATCGCCTGCTGGTTCTTCGGGAAGGCCATCACTTCGCGAATGTTCGGCTCGCCGCAATACAGCATCGTCAGCCGGTCAATGCCGGGCGCGATGCCGCCGTGAGGTGGCGCGCCGTACTCGAACGCTTCGAGCATGTGCCCAAACTTGCGCCGCGCCTCCTCCATCTCTAGGCCGATCAGCCGCATCACGGTTTCTTGCACGTCGCGGCGATGAATTCGGATGCTGCCGCCGCCGACCTCGTAGCCGTTACATACCAGGTCGTACTGCTTGCTGCGCACGCGGCCCGGATCGGATTCCAGCAGCGGCAGATGCTCGTCCTTGGGCGCAGTGAACATGTGATGGGATGGATCCCAGCGCTGCTCCTCCGCGTTCCACTCGAACAGCGGGAAGTCCAACACCCACAAGTAGGCCATCACGCTCTCGTCTGCCAACTTCAGCCGCGTCCCCAGCTCGTGACGCAGCTCGCCCAACGCCTCGTTGGCCGTCTTGCGATCGTCGTCCGCAATCAGCAAGATCAGGTCACCCGGCTTCGAGCCGGCCCGCGTGACGATCGCATCCTTCTCGGCCTGGCTGAGCTTTGCGCCCGCCCCGCTGTTGCGGATGCCATCCGGGTCATGCCAAAGCACGATCAGGCCTTTTGCGCCGTTCTTCTTGGCAAACTCGGTCAACTCGTCGGTCTGTTTGCGCGTGTAGGTCGCGCACCCCGGCGCGCAGATGCCCTTCACGTGCGCCGCCCGAAACGGCAAAAATTCCGAGCCGCGCGTGATGTCCGTGGCGTCGAAAAGCTCCATGCCAAATCGCAGGTCGGGCTTGTCCCGGCCGAATCGCTCCATCACCTCTTCGTATGGCAGGCGCAGGAAAGGCTTGAAGAGCAGCCGCTTGCCGTGGAGATGCGCGTAGCGCTCGGTGAACTCGCTCAGCAGTCCCTCGACGAGGTTGAGCACATCATCGCGATCCACGAAGCTCATCTCCAAGTCCAGCTGGGTGAATTCGGGTTGCCGGTCGGCGCGTTGGTCTTCGTCGCGGAAGCAGCGGGCAATCTGGAAGTAACGCTCCACTCCGGCGACCATGAGCAATTGCTTCAGCTGCTGGGGGCTTTGTGGCAGCGCATAGAAGCAGCCAGGATGCACCCGGCTAGGCACCAGGTAGTCACGCGCGCCTTCCGGCGTGGTCTTGAACAGGATCGGCGTCTCGACCTCTAGGAAGCCGCGCGCGTCCAGATAATCGCGGATGAACTTGACAAAGGTATGGCGAATCGTCAGGTTGCGCGCCATGCGTTCGCGTCGCAGATCCAGGTAACGGTATTTGAGGCGCAGGTGCTCATCTACATCGCGGCCATCGTCGTCAATGACGAAGGGCGGCGTCTTGGCCGGGTTGAGCAGCGCCAACTGCGAGACCATCACCTCGATCTCACCGGTCGGCACCTTGGGGTTTGCCATGCCCTCAGGCCGTAGGGTAACCCGACCTTCTGCTCGAATCACATACTCGTTGCGCAGGGATTCGGCCAGTTTGAAGGCTTCTGGGCTGCTGACGCTAGTTGGGTTGATGACGATTTGCGTGAGACCAAAGCGGTCACGCAGATCAATGAAGATTACTCCGCCGTGATCCCGCCGACGATGCACCCAGCCGGCCAGCGTGACCATTTGTCCCACGTGTTCCTTACGTAGTTCGCCGCATGTATGCGTCTTGAACATAGCTCGCCACTCTGGAAATTGTTGTTGTTTGCTTCGTCCACCGTCTTGTGCCGCCGTCGCGACCTTCGCCGTGCGACGCGTCCGCCGACGCTGGTCAAACAAAAAGGTCGCCTCTTTCAGGCGACCCTCAGTCTCAAGCTCGACGCTGCGCGTGACGACTCAGGCGACGCCTGCTCGGCGGATCGCATCATCGTCATAATTAGCGCACAGTATCCCTTGCATCCTACGCCCGCAAATATACCTCAGAATTCCATCATCTCTTTGGTCATGTCGCTCTCCGTTGGGTTGCGGCTGAGCGCATTCAATGGCATGCACACCAATCCCTAATGTCTCGGCTAAGGGGAGTTGCTCGTCGCTTGGGTCGCCGGCCGGATGACGACTCATCATTCCTGCTGAGTTGGCCCTTGATCGAATTGGAGAGGCGAATAGAATTCGCCCTCGTGACATCACCGGAGTTCTACGCCAACGCGCGCGCTTACGACATCGCTTTTAGCGATCGCGATTTCGCAGATGAATGCAACTTTCTGGAATGGTGTCTGCGGACTCATGGCTGCGTCGCGGCAGACGACTCTAGGTCATTCATCGAACTCGCTTGCGGCCCGGCGCGCCACGCCCGCGAATTCGCCCGGCGCGGTTGGCGTGCCGTTGCGCTCGACCTATCACCCGACATGCTCGACTACGCTCGGCAGGGCGCTATTCGCGACGGCGTTTTGCTGGAGACCGTGGCCGCCGACATGGCGGATTTCACGCTCGATCGGCCGGTCGCGCTGGCCGCCAATCTCATGGAGAGCTTGTCGCACATGGTGACCAACGAACAGGTCGTGGCGCACCTCCGGTCGGTATCGCGCAGCCTGCTGCCCGGTGGTGTCTTCGTGATCGAGATGGCACATCCATCCACGATCTGGCGAGACAATCTGCCGAACGTCTGGTCATCGCGATCCACCGACGTGCCTTATTTCGCCGGTGAGCCTTACACCGAAGTAGATGTGCTGTTCGGCGCAGCCGATGACCCGTATGACTGGATCACGCAACAGTGGCTGGTGACCGCGCGGTTGACGATCCGAGAGTCCGGTCAACCGGAGCGTGTGGTGGAACATCGCCACCCCCATCGCTGGTATCAAGCTCAGGAGCTGAGGGCGCTCATCGAACTTTCAGGCGCTTTCTCGAAGGTGTGGTGGTACGGCGATATGCTGATCCCGCCGCCTCCCTTGGACAATGATGCCGAACGGATGATGGTCGTGCTGAGGAAGTAACGACCGTCCGCATGGACCATTCGCCTCCCACCGATTCGCCTTCTTCGCTCCTGCTATATAACTTACGCTCTATGGCGCTAACTACTCCGCACGGTTTGTATTTCGAGGACTTCGTCGTCGGCGATAGGGCAACGTCACCCAGCCGCACCGTTACCGAGGCCGACATCGTGATGTTCGCCGGCCTGAGCGGCGACTACAACGAGATTCACACCAGTGAAGCGTTCTCCCAGGGCAACATGTTTGGCCGGCGCATCGCTCACGGCTTGTTGGGGTTAAGCATTGCCAGCGGCCTGGCCTTCCAGATGGGCTTCCTGCTCGGCACGGTAGAGGCGTTTCGCAGCATTGAGTGGGAGTTCACCGCGCCGATTTTCATCGGCGACACCATTCATCTAGAGGCTGAAGTCGTCGAAGTCAAGGCCTTCCCACGCCTGGGCAACGGCAAGGTCACGTTCAAAGTGAGCGTTAAGAAACAGGATGGCAGCGTCGCGCAGCGCGGCACATGGACGCTGCTCGTCAAAGGGAAGCCCAAAGTAGCGTAGAATACCGAGACATGGCGTTTACGGTCAGCGATTTTCGCGATCTCATCGAGCTGCTTGAGCAATATCCTCAATGGCGGCAGGAATTACGCCGTCTCGTGCTGACCGACGAATTGCTGGATTTGCCGCGCGTCGTCAAGGAGCTTGGTGAGCGCATCGCTGAGCTGGTGGAGGCGCAAAAACGCGCAGAAGCTCGCCTCGACCGAGTAGAAGATCGCCTCGACCGGCTAGATCGAGCGCTGGCCGAGCTAGCTGAGGCGCAGCGGCGCACCGACCAGCGGCTGGCCGAGCTAGCCGAGGCGCAGCAGCGCACCGAGCAACGGCTGGCCGAGCTGGCCGAGGCGCAACGGCTCACTGATCAGCGGCTGGCCGAAACGCAGCGGCTCACCGACCAGCGGCTAGCCGAGCTGGCCGAAGCGCAGCAGCGCACCGAGCAACGGCTGGTTGAGCTGGCCGAGGCGCAACGGCTCACTGATCAGCGGCTGGCCGAAACGCAGCGGCTCACCGACCAGCGGCTGGCCGAGCTAGCCGAGGCGCAACGACTTACCGATCAGCGGCTGGCCGAAACGCAACGGCTCACCGATCAGCGGCTGGCTGAGTTGGCTGAAGCGCAGCGGCTCGCCGATCAACGGATGGCTGAGCTGGCCGAGGCGCAACGGCTCGCTGACCAGCGGATAGCCGAGCTGACCGAAGCGCAAAAGCGCACCGAAGCAGTAGTAGCTGAGCTGATCGAGGCACAAAAGCGCACCGAAGCGGTAGTGGCCGAGCTGGTTGTGTCGCAGCAACGGATGAGCGAGGACATCAGCATACTCAAGGGGTTCGCCATTGAGCAATCATTCCGCACCCGGCCGCTGGCATGGTATGGCGCTATCTTGCGCCGCCCTCACGTCTTGACGGATGAAGAGCTGGTTGACCTCGTCGAGCCGGCACTTGAGCGTGGCTCGCTCACGGATGAGCAGTTTCGCGATCTGTCCCTAGCCGACGCTGTCGTATTCGGACGCCTCCGGAGCGATGGCCAGCCGGTCTATCTGGTCGTCGAAGTGTCTTGGGGGGTCGGCGAATCGGATCTGAAGCGCGCCATGCGACGCGCGGCGCATTTGGCGAAGGCTGGCGTGCGAGCTCATCCGGTTGTGGGTGGAAGATGGATCATCCCTGAGGTGAAGCGCCAAGCCGAGTCGGTCACAGACATCCATTTGATCGAGTGGAAGGGCGAGCTGGCCGAGTTATTTGGATGACCCCACGCATTCGTCGCAAGCGGCTGCCCTGGGATAGCCTGCTTTGCGTCACAGTCGCTTGTCTGGCCGGCCTAATCATCACGCTATTGCCCCAGACTCAGCTCATCCTCCTCGTCTCGATCGTTGCACTTCTGATAGTCGCAGTGGTGATCTTCGCCGAGCCAATTGTCGGACTTGCTTTGGCGTTGATCGTCGGCCCGCTTCAACCATTGGAGCGCGTGACGCTGCAGTTGCCGCTTGATAGCGGGCAGATCGTTCTGGCCTTAGCGCTGGTCGCCTACACTTTCCGTTGGCTCGCCATCGGCCGCTTCCCACTTATTTGGCCTCAGCCGGCCATCGCCGTTGCCTTCGTTGCTTTTGTCGCGGTCTGCTTGGTCTCGTTCTTCCTCGCGCGCGACGTCCGCGACTGGGCGACCGAATGTGCCAAATGGCTACAGATCGGCTTGGTAGCGCTGCTCGTCGCCGGAGAAAGTGATCCGCGCAAGCGCAGCATCATCCTCGGCGGCATCCTGATCTCGGCAGCGGGCCAGGCCGTCTTCGGGCTCATCCAGGCCGACCTACGCGGATTCGGCCCTCCGGAATTCCGCATACGCGGAACGGACAGTTACCGCGCCTACGGCACTTTCGAGCAACCCAACCCGTTCGGCGGGTTTATGGGGTTAACTTGGCCTGTCGCCGCATCGCTGGCGCTGTGGGCAGCAGCGCGGCTGGGGCAAACGTTGCAGAGCGCCGGTTTGAAGCAGCTTGCGCGAATGAGCGGCAAACAACTGCACATCCTTTTCATCCTAGCCGTTTCGGCAATCGTCGCTGCCCTATGCGTCCGCGCGCTCATCGCCAGCGGTTCGCGCGGGGCACTGATCGGCGCGGCCGTGGCCGGCGTGACGCTCTTCCTGGCCTGGGTGAGGCGCCCATGGCGCTGGGCAGGCGGAATCTGCGCCCTGGTCCTAACCGCTTTCGCCTTCGACGTGGTCAACGTGCCGGCCTCACTAGAGGCTCAGCTGCGCTACTTCGATGATCCCGCTAGCCCGTTCGGCCTCGACGTACGCAACGCGCATGTGACGCCGATCACCTTTTCGACGATCGAGCGCTTGGCACATTGGCAAGCAGCCCTGCGCATGATCGAGTTCAGCCCATGGCTAGGCGTCGGCCTCGGCAACTACGCCGCGGCCTACCCCGCATTTCGCCTGCTCCCCTGGGAGAACGCGCTCGGCCACGCTCACAACTACTATCTCAACATCTTTGCAGAGACGGGCATCGTCGGCCTGGTCGCCTATCTCGCGCTCTGGGGGGCGATCATCGTCGCGACCTGGCGCGTGTCGCGACGAAATCGGAATCGCCTGCTCTCAGCAGCGATCTGCGCAGGGATCTTAGGCGCCTGGGCACACCTGACCACGCATCACCTCTTCGATAAGCTCTATGTTGCCAACATGCACCTGCTCATCGGTGCGTATCTTGGCTTCGTGCTGGCCGCGGAGCGCGAAGAGGTCGCATCTGCTCCAGACGTATACTTGGTCGCGGGAGGTGTGCGATGAGCAAGCGCATCATGATTGGTAGTGCCTCGGATGTGCCGGCAAATGGTCTTAAAACGTTCGACGCCGAAGGGACGACGATCGTCGTCGCGCGAGTGGGGGAAGGTTACTGTGCCGTGATCAACAAATGTCCGCATCTCGGCCTGCCCATGGCCGGTGGCAAGGTCGAGAACGGCGTGATCACCTGCCCCTTCCACAATTCTCGCTTCGATATGTGCACGGGCAAAAACCTGGACTGGGTGCAGGGCGTGGCCGGCGTCAAGCTGCCGGAGTGGTCGCGCAAGATCATCGCGCTGGGCAAAGAGCCGACGCCGATTCAAAGTTTCAGGGTGACGGAAGAAAACGGCAAGCTGTTCGTTGAGCTGTAAGCAGGCGCGCGTTTATCATCACCGGCATGAACCTTGCATCGTTCGACGCTTATCTCCGGGAGCACCGCGAGCGCCTGCTCGAAGACTACAAAGACTTCCTTCGCCAACCCAGCGTCGCTGCTACCGGCCAGGGCATTCTGGAGATGGCTGCTCTGGTCGCTCGGCGGTTGTCGGCCCTCGGCGCCGATGTGAGCGTCGTGCCGACGGAAGGGGATGCCCCGCCCGTCGTGTGGGCCGAGCTCGGCGAAGGCGAGAAGGAGCTGTTGATCTACAACCACTACGACGTGCAGCCTGCCGAGCCGCTGGAGTTGTGGGAATCACCGCCTTTTGAGCCGACCATCCGCGACGGTAAGATCTTCGCGCGCGGCGCAGCCGATGACAAAGGCGAACTGGTCACCCGCATTCACGCCATCGAAGCCTGGCTGGCCACGCAGGGCAAGCTACCTTTCAAGATTAAATGGTTGATTGAGGGCGAAGAGGAGGTCGGGAGTCCGCACCTGCACGGCTGGGTAGAGCGGCATCGCGATCGGCTGCGCAAACCGGATGGCCGACCGATGGACGGTTGTCTGTGGGAATTCGGCGGCTTCGACGAGCAGGGGCGCTTCCTGCTTACGATGGGAGTGAAAGGCATCTGCTACGTCGAGCTGCTGGCCCGCGGCGTCAGCCACGACCTTCATTCGTCCAACGCTGCCATCGCCCCAAACGCCGCTTGGCGTTTGGTGTGGGCGCTGAACACGATTAAAGATGCAACCGAGCGCATCTTGATCAAAGGGTATTACGACCACGTGCGCGACCTCACGCCGGACGAAGAAGCCATCTTGCGCGCGATGCCCTTCGACGAGACGGAAATCAAAGCCAAGTGGGGCATCAGCGACTTCGTCACCGGCGTCACCGGCTTCGATGCCGTTAAGCGGCTATTCTTCCAGCCCACTGCCACCATCTGCGGCCTAACCAGCGGTTGGCAAGGCCAGGGCGTCAAGACCGTGCTGCCGGCCGTCGCCAGTGCAAAGCTGGACTTCCGATTGGTGCCGAACCTGACGCCGGAGATCGTGCTGGACCTTCTGCGCAGGCATCTCGACGAGCATGGTTTCAGCGACATCGAGATCAAGTTTCTGGCCGGTTACCGCGCCGAACTGTCCGACGTGAACGCGCCGATCGTGCACGCCGCGGCGCGCGCCTGTGAACGTATTTACAACCAGGCGCCGGTGAAAGTGCTGCTCAGCCCCGGCAGCGGCCCGATGTATTCGCTCTCATCGTTCATCGGCGGCGTGCCGACGGTGTGCGCCGGCATCAGCCACCCCGACAGCCGCGTCCATTCGCCTAACGAGAACGCCATCCTGCAGAACTACTACGACGGCATGCGCTACATCGGCGCGCTCATTGACGAGTTCGCTCGGTCATAGCCCAAGCCCAGGCGAGGCCGTCACCACCGGCCTGTCCTCGTGAAACGATTTCACTCCTCCTTCGATGCGCGCACGCGCAGCATCAGCATCGTCGTCATGGTAATCGTTGCGACGGTGATCGCGCTGACCGGCGCGGCCGCCCAGGCCGAGCGATCGCTCTTCTTCGCTACGGTCAGCGTCGGGCTGGCGGCCTTCTTCACCGCCCTGTTCGCCTTGTCGCCGAACGGGGTCGAGGTGGGCGATGAGGTGGTTTACATTCGACGGCGCTGGGGCGGCATACCGCGCCATCTGGATGCGCTGACTGCCGCCCGGCGCATCGCCATTCATGAGCTTGAATATTCCATCCGCCTGGTGTCGGTCGGCGGCGTGTTCGGCTGGTACGGCACCTTCCAGTCCCCCAAGCTCGGCGAGTTCAAGATGTTCGCCACACGGCTCGACCGGCTGGTGCTGCTCGAATTCCACGGCGAACGGATCGTGGTGAGCGTGGACGAGCCGGATGCCCTACTGGCCTTGCTCCAAGTACAGCGTTAAGGCAGATAGACTGCGTTACAATCGAGTTGTGGCTGAAGCGCAGGCGCCGGCGACGGCTGCATCCCCCGAGTCAACGCTCCCGGCTATCCGCTCGGTGGACGACATGTATCACGTCCCGCGGGACGGGCAGAAGTATGAACTCATCGAAGGAGCATTAGTCGTGTCACCGGCCGGCATGCAGCACGAAGAGGTAGGCGCCGAATTGTTGTTCCTGATTCGCTCCTTTCTCGCGAAGGAGCGCCTCGGCAAAGTCTTCGGCTCTAGCGTAGGCTACCAGCTCGCCGAGCGTGTCCTGTTGTCGCCCGATGTATCCTTCGTGCGGACCGAGCGCTTACCCAGAGGCAGTTCGCCCGAGGGCTTCGGCCGGTTCGCCCCCGACCTTGCCGTGGAGATCATCTCGCCCGGCGACAGCATGACGACCATCGAGGACAAGGTTGAGCTTTACCTGAAGCACGGCACGCAGCTGGTCTGGGTGATCAACCCCAAGCTGCGCCGCGCCACGATCTACCGCGCCGACGGTTCGGTCAGCGTGATACGGGGGGACGGCGTGCTGAGCGGCGAGGCGGTGTTGCCCGGATTCACCTGCGCCCTGGCCGAGATCCTACCGGGTTAGGCTGCGCCTGCCTCTGCGGCCTGTCCGTTCGCTACAATCAGTGCCGTGTCTATCCTCGGCGGCGTGAACGTGAGCAAGTCGTTCGGCGCGTTCGACGTGTTCAGCGGCTTGAACTTCAGCGTCGCGCGCGGCGACAAAATCGCCTTGGTCGGCCCAAACGGGTGTGGCAAGACCACGCTGCTGCGCATCATCGCCGGCGAAGACGAATCGGACGCCGGCGGCCGCGTGCACGTGGCGCGCGGCGTCCGATGCGGCTACTTGGCCCAGTCGGCCGAAGACTCCGACGAGCGCACCGTATGGCAATTAGCCCAGTCGGCCTTCACCGAGTTAAACGCACTATCTGCGCGCCTATCCCAAATCGAGCACGCGCTGGCTCAAGCCGACGGATCGGATGAACGCGCGCGGCATCTGCTCGAAACATACGGCGCATTGCAACATGAGTTCGAACTGAAGGGCGGCTACGAGATCGAGCCGAAGATCAAGCGCGTGCTGTTCGGCCTTGGTTTCGGCGAGCCCGATCTTCACAAGCCGGTTGCCGCATTGAGCGGCGGGCAGCGCGTGCGCGCCAACCTTGCGCGCTTACTCCTACAATCACCCGACGTGCTGCTGCTCGATGAGCCAACGAACCACCTCGATCAACAGGGCGTCGAATGGCTGGAGAGCTACCTGCAAGAGTGGGAAGGCACGCTCATCGTGGTCTCTCACGATCGCTACTTCCTCGACGAGGTATGCGATCACGTCTGGGAGATGGGTAAGCGCGCCGACGGGCAGGCCTACCTGGAGTTCTACCGCGGTGGGTATACCGAATACGTGCAGCAGCGCGCCGAGCGGCGCGAGCGCGCCCTCGCCGAGTATGAAGCGCAGCGCGAGTTCATCAAGAAGCAAGAGGAATACATCCGGCGCAACATCGCCGGCCAGAACACCGCGCAGGCCAAAGGTCGGCTACGCCGGCTGAATCGTCTGGAGCGGCTGGAGAAGCCTGCGCAACAGCGCGCGCTCTCCCTGCGCCTGCACGGCGGCGCGCGCAGCGGCGACCGGGTGCTGGAGACGCGCGCGTTGACCGTAGGCTATGCCGCGACGGACGACCGTTCGTCGTCTCGCGCGCTCTTCAGCGTGCCGGACGTGGTGTTGATGCGCGGCGAGCGCGTCGCGCTCATTGGACCTAACGGTGTCGGCAAGACGACCTTCCTCAAGACGATCGTCGGCGAGTTGCCACCCCTAGCCGGCGCGGTAAAGATCGGCGCCGGCGTGCGCATCGGCTATTTTGCCCAGGCCGGCGAGAGCCTCAACCCCGATCACACCGTGCTCGAAGAGCTGCTGTCGGTGCGCGCCGACTTAAAGTTGAGCGAAGCGCGCGACCTCCTCGGGCGCTTCCTGTTCAGCGGCGACGACCACTTCAAGCGGATCGCCGCGCTCAGCGGCGGCGAGCGCGGGCGCGTGGCGCTGGCCAAGCTCACGCTGCAGGGCGCCAACTTCCTGCTGCTCGACGAGCCGACCAATCACCTCGACATCCCCGCCCAAGAGGCGCTGACCGCGGCCCTTCAACAATTCGACGGCACGCTGCTCTTCGTCTCGCATGACCGGTACTTGATCGCCGCGCTGGCGACGCAGTTGTGGATTCTGGATCGCGGCGCGGAAGGCGATGTTCGCATGACCGTCTTCAAAGGAGCCTACGACGAGTGGCGCGATGCGCGCGACGCACAAGCGCCGGCTCGGCCGCAAGGCGAGAAGGCGAACGGCGCCCGCAGCCTGCCGCGCGAAGCTGCCCCCGCTGCGATGTCCAAGAACGCCCAACAGCAACGCCAGGCCAAATTGACGGCCATCGAGCAACGCATCCAAGCGCTGGAAGCGCAGTTGGAAGCGCTAGCCGCCGAGATGCAACAGGCCGGCGGCGACTTCGCGCGCGTCCAGGCGCTGGGCGAAGCATACCGGCAAGCCGAACGCGAACTGGCCGCAGCCTGGTCGGAATTCGAGGCGCTGGCGTGAACGATGCGCCTCTTGCTAAGCCCCGTCGGCGCGCCAATCCTGTAGCGGATCGAACGGCCACATCGGGCGCGGAATGCGCGCATATGGCAGCGTGGTGAGATTCGGCGTGCAAACGCCCGGCGCATCGAGCACGCGGATCTCTGCGGCGAAGGGCGAATACGCGGCGCGGAAGCCGGCCGGCGACTTGACGATCACGATCTGCGCGTCCTTCGGCTCCAGGCCCACCGAGCGATAGAGCTCCGGATCCCATTGAATACACGCGCGTTCCATCACTACGATGTGCACGCAGCCGGCCTGCAGAACGACCGTCCGCCCACGGTGCATCGTCGCGCCGTGAAACCCCTCGCCCTTGTGCACGAACGCGCCGTCGGAGATCAGGCGCACCCGACCGGAAACGGTGAGCGGCCGGTAGAGCGTCGTCCCCGAACGCGCGCCCAAGGACATCGTCACCTCGTGCCCTACGCCCGCGGCGATCATCGCCGCAACGGCCGGCGCATCCACGATGTTGGTATAGCAATCCTTCGCCGGCCGCGCGTCCAGCAACGCCTGCAGCGTCACTGTGCTGTCGCCCGGCGCGCCTGAGGATGGCGCATCGGCCGAATCGGCCAGCACCCACGGTTTGCGTTCGCTGGCTAAGGCCTCGGCAATCGTCTGCTCGGTCGGCGCAAGCTCGACGCGATGCTCTTCCTTGCGACGCCACCACGCATCGGCAAGCTGCGCGGCGATCGCTTCGGCGCGCCCGCGCTGCGACTCATCGGCGACGACGACGACGGCGCAGCCGGCCTCGGGCACGTCCATCCACGGCTGCATCGGGAAGATCGAGATATCGAGCATGCCCGGCGTCCTCAAGTGCGCTCGGGCGGCTTGCAGCAAATCATGGATGACGCCGTGCGTCGTCTGCGCGTTTTCGGCCGGGACGATCATCGGCAGCTTGGCCATGACCGTGACCGGCTTAGCTCTGCCGAGAACAGCGTCTATCAGCAGCCGCATCCCGCGCGCGCCGGTCTCGTACATATCAACGTGGGGGAAGGTGAGGTAGCCGACCAACCCATCGGCAACCCTGCACATCAGCCGAGTGATGTTGGCATGCAGATCGAGCGTGGCGACCAGCGGGACGCGCGGGCCGACGATCTGGCGCACGCGCTGCAACACGTCGCCGGTGGCATCATCGTAGCCTTCCGCGCTCATCGCTCCGTGCATCACCATCAACACGCCGTCCACTGGCTCGGCCATCGCATCGCTCAGGCGCGCCAGCAGCTCGTCGCGGATGGACTCGTAGACCTCGCGCACGATCGGCGCGCTGGACGCCGATGACATCGCGCGCAGCAGCGGGACGAGCCGGACCGCGTGCCGAGCCGCCGTGTCCATCGCTCCGGCGATCTCCGAGCCTGTGCCGGCGGCAGCATCGAGCATGGCCTGGCCGCGCGCGATCTGTTCCGGCCCGAAGTGCTGCCACGACCCTTTGACCGGTGAGAAGAACTGCGACTCTTGCACGAAGGAGCCGATCGCAATCCGCATCGCCTGTTAACCCCGTATAGATCGTTTCACGTCCTCTAACGCGCCCTCGATCGCTTCCAATGCGCGATCTAAGTCCGCTTCCGTGTGCGCCGCCGAAAAGCCATGATGGGCGGAGACATGCACATACGCGCCGCGACGGATGCATCCGCGCACGAAGACCAAGAACGCCTCGTGATCTTGCTGCGCGGCTTGCCGATAGTTCACCACTGGTTGGTGTGGATCGAGGCCGAAGTACAACCCGAAGCGCGGGCCGACGTATTGCAGGCGCACGTTCACGCCGCTGCGCTCGATCAGGCTATGGAACGCACCGTAGAAGTGCTCGCCGAGCGCGTCGAGCCGCTCGTAGAAGCCGGGCTGGCCGTATTCGTCCAGCGCGGCGTCGGCAGCCAGCACGGCGGTCAGGTGCGCCAAGTAAGTGCCGCTCATCTCGGCACGACCGGCCGGCTTCAAATGCATCATCACCTCGCGCCGTCCGACCAACGCACTGATCGGCATGCCGCCGCCGAAGGCCTTGCCCAGCACGGCCAAATCCGGTGTCACGCCGAGATACTGTTGTGCGCCGCCGGGCGCCATCCGAAAGGCCGTCAGCACCTCGTCGAAGAACAGCAGCGCGCCGTAGTGATCGCACAGCTCGCGGCAGCGTTGGACGAAGCCCGGCTGCGGCGGAATGCAGCCGGAATCGTAGTTGATCGGCTCCATCACCAGCGCGGCGACTTCGTGCCCGTGCCGCTTGAAGATCGCCTCCAGCGCGTCCGGGTCGTTGAACGGCGCGACGAGGATCGTCTGCGCCGTCAGGCTCGGGATGCCGGCCGATTCAGGATAGGGCAGCGGCGCGCTGGGTGGGCCGGCCTGCGCCAACGGCGGCGCCCAACTGAAGTTCAGAAAGTCCGAATAGCCGTGGAAGTGCCCCTCGAACTTAATGATCTTCTCGCGGCCGGTCGCCGCCCGCGCCAGCCTCAGGCCGTGCATCATCGTCTCGGTGCCGCTGGACGAGAAGCGCGCCATCTCCGCGCAGGGCACCAGGGCGCGCAGCTTCTGCGCCAGTCTCACTTGGTGCTCCGTCTCGGCGGCGCAGATGATGCCCAGCTCCAGCGCCTGCGCGACCGCGGCTTTGATGGCCGGGTGGTTGTGGCCGAGCAGCGCCGCGCCGTGCGAGGTGCAGAGATCCACATGCGGTCGCCCGTCTAGATCGAACACGTAGGCGCCGTCCCCCCGGGCGATGTAGAACGGGCGACCGAGCGCCTTGTTGAAGCGCGCCGTGGCCGTGACGCCGCCGGGCAGCACGCGCCGGGCTTGGTCGAAGAGCGCATCCGAGGAAATCATGGGCTAGGCCATTTAAGCACAGCCCGGCCAAGTTGCGCGCGCAGCGTCACGGTCGCACAATCGGCAGACGATGGACGCACACACGTACCCCTTCAACGGCCTGGGGATGCACCTGGGCAATCTGTCGAGACTCTCGAACGCCAAAACGCGCTCGATCAGCGCCGAGAACTTCACCGGCGAGAAGGGCAAGGGCGGCATGGCGACCGAGGGCACGGGCGCACATGCCGCGCGCGAGCTCGGCCAAGGCTGGAAGGTCTCGCCTTCGGTCTCGATCGCGCCGCGCACCACGTTCACGCTGGCCGACATCACGGGCAGCGGCGCGATCCAGCACATTTGGATGACCATGTTCCCGGACAAATGGCGGCGCGCCGTGCTGCGCATGTATTGGGACGGCGAGGCGATGCCCTCGGTCGAGACGCCGGTGGGCGACTTCTTCTGCTGCGGCTGGGGGGTGCGCTGCAACGTCGCCTCGCTGGCCGTATGCGTTAACCCGGCCGGCGGCTTCAACGCCTACTGGGAGATGCCCTTCCGGCGGTCTGCGCGCATCACGCTGGAGAACCTGGCCGATGACCCGTTGATCTGCTACTACCAGATCACCTATGCCCTGACGGATGTCCCGGACGACGCGGCGTACTTCCATGCGCAATGGCGGCGCAGCAACCCGCTGCCGTACAAGTCGGTTCACACGCTGCTCGACGGCGTGCGCGGCAAAGGGCACTACGTCGGCACCTACCTGGCCTGGGGCGTGCACAACAACGGCTGGTGGGGTGAGGGGGAGATCAAGTTCTACCTGGATGGCGACGAGTGGCCGACCATCTGCGGCACCGGCACGGAGGACTACTTCGGCGGCGCGTGGAACTTCGAGCACCCGAAGGGCGAATACGGCGCGTTTTGCTCGCCCTACAGCGGCCTGCCCCAGGTGATCAAGCCGGACGGGCTATACCAGAGCCAGCAGCGCTTCGGCATGTACCGCTGGCACATCACCGACCCGATCCGCTTCGACCGCGACCTGCGCGTGACCATCCAAGCATTGGGGTGGCGCAGCGGCGGGCGATACCTACCTCTGCAGGACGACATTGCCTCGACGGCGTTCTGGTATCAGACCGAGCCGCATGCGCCCTTCCCGACGTTGCCGGATCGCGACGGGTTGGAAGTGATCTAGGCCGCTGCCTCGATCCGCTCTCCCGTTAGGAGAAGCGAGGGGTCATTCGATTTCGTACGTCACCTGCACCTGGACGGTGACGTCTTGTGAGCCAGGCGTGACGGTGACCCCGCCGCCGATGCCATCGGCGGCCGGCGCGGCTGCGAACACCGGAAACGGGTTGCCGGAGACGATTTCGGAGATGGTCAGCACGCGACTGACCTTGGCGCCGGCCGCGCTGGCCAGCGCCTCAGCCTTGGCCTTCGCGTCGGCCATGGCGTCCTTGCGCGCCTCGGCCTCGATCGCCTTGATGTTTTCGATGGTGAAGCTCAGCCCTTGAACCGTGTTCGCGCCGGCATTGATCGCGGCGTCGAGCACCGTGCCGGCGTTGTCTATGTTGCGGATCGTCACCCGCACGATGTTGACTACGCGATAACCGGTGATCGGGCCCGGACCGCTCGGCCCATACGACTGCTGGGGGAAGACGTTGAACTCGGCCGTGCGGATGTCGCGCTTGGCTACGCCGGCCTTCTCCAGCGCGGCGATGATCGCGGCAGACTTGCGGTTAGCCTCGGCCAGCGCGGCGTTCAGCCTGGCGTTGACGATATCCACGCCCAGCAAGACGCGCGCGATGTCCGGCGTAGCCGTCGCCCGGCCGTTGCCCACCACGGTCAGCGTGCGGCGGAAGGGTTGATCGTTCTGGGCAAGCGCCGTGTCGGCGCGAGCAAGCTGAGCTGTCGCAAACATAACAGCCAGCGCGCCAACCCACATAACCGTCAAGAGCCGTCTCGACATCTGTGTTCCTCCTGTTTTGTTGCCAATTCGCCTGTTTAGACGTCTTGAGCCTGCGATTGGTTCCCTGCTTGGTCAGCCGGATGCCCCCGTCCGGCGCTTGACCCAGCCGGCGATCCGGTCGCAGATGGCCGCGACCACTTCGTCCGGTACGCCGTTGGCGACGGTGGACTTCAGGCGAAAGTCACAAGGCTCGTTGACGTAGTCGCACACCTGCCATAGGTTCCTCTGATCGAGCGCGATCTCGGTCGAGAACAGGTTCAGGCCGCACAGGCCGGCGATCTGCTGGGTGAGGCCGCGCAAGATGCCGAGCTGGTAGCGGTTCTCATCTTCAGGCGAGACCGGTTCGTGGATGTGCGTGCGGTCGTCGGCCCAGCAGGGGAAGGTGCTGCCGCAAGCGTAGAACACGCGAAACCACGCCCGGCGGTTGCCCAGCTTCTTTGGCTCAACCCACGCCTGCAGGATGGTCTGCTCGTTCGGCCACTCGCGGCGCTGCGCCAATACATCCTCCCAGCGCGTGACCGGATTCAACACGCCGCTTCCGCCGCTGTGCACGCTCTTCACCGAGAACCTACCGCCTAGGGGGGAGAGATCCACGCGCGGCAAGACCGGCTGTTCTTCGTAGGACGGCAGCAGGATCAAGTGGGGCACATATAGCCCGTGCGCGATCAGCATCGTGTGCATCGTCATTTTGTTCCAGATGCGCCGCACCCGCGCATAGTCGTTGACCATGAGCGGCACGTTGCGCTGCATCGCCTCGACGTGGCGCTCGTATTCTTCGCCCCAGTCCCAGACGCGGTCCAGCCCGACGTGCGCCCGGATCTCGCCGGAATCCAGCTGCGCGGGGAGCTGCGCCAGGCTGTCGGCGCCGCAGACGTGCGTGCTTACGCCGCGCGCGGCGCATGCGTCCGTGAGCAGCGCGACGAAATCCGCGTCATACTCCCAGGCCCACACGATCAATAGGTCACAGGCATCGCGGCGGGTCGGTGTGAAGGTCATCACGGCCGGAATCGTCGGCTGCTGGGCCGAGCCTCGTCCATCTACAGTTGCGCGCGATGCGTTCACACCACGATCAGCTCGCGGGTGAACGACGTCAGGCTTTGATGGCCGTCCTCGGTGATCAGCACGTCGTCCTCGATGCGCACGCCGCCTTTGCCGGGGATGTAGACGCCCGGCTCGACCGTGAAAGTCATGCCCGGCCGCAACGGGGTCGCATCCGTGGCGACCATGTAAGGCGGCTCGTGTCCCTCCAGCCCCAAGCCGTGGCCGGTGCGGTGGGTGAAGTATTGGCCATAGCCGGCGGCCTCGATCACGCTCCGCGCGGCGCGGTCCACGACGGCGCCGGTCGCGCCGGGCATGGCTGCGGCGCGGCCGGCGGCGTTAGCCGCCTTGACGACTTCATAAATCTCGCGCATCTGCTCATCCGGCTCGCCGATGGCGATGGTGCGGGTGATGTCGCTGCTGTAGTCGTCCACCGTCAGCCCGAAGTCAATCACGACCATGTCGCCCCGGCGCAGCGGCCGGTCGCTGGGGGTGCTGTGTGGGTTGGCGCCGTTCGGACCGCATTGCACCAGCGGCGTGAACGGCAGCCCATGTGCGCCGCCGGCCAGCATGTGGCCCATCAACAGGTTGGCCACCTGGCGCTCGGTCATGCCCTCGCGAATCTCCCGCAGCGTCTGCGCCAGCGCGGCCTCGGAGAGCGCGACGGCGCGCCGCATGGCGGCGATCTCGTCGGCGTCCTTGACCATGCGCAGCGGCGCGATCAGGTCGGCCGCCGAGGCTTGCCGGATGCCGGGCGCGGCTTCGCCGAGCAGCGTCCACTCTAGCAGGCGCATCTGCAGCGGCTCGACGGCGACGGTTTTGCCGCGCAGGTCGTGCGCCTCGGCTGCTGCGCGGAAGGCCTCACGGTAGGGAACGCCATCTCGATAGCTATACACCTGCCAGGGCAACGCAGCAGCGCCATTGGTCGCTTTGCCCACCTCGAAGAACGGCGCGATCAGGATGGGGGGCGCATCGTCGGCGGGCAGCAGCGCGACGATCGGTCGCTCGCTCAGGTGCATGTGTAGACCGGTGAAGTAGATAAGGTT
>JANWVF010000012.1 GCA_025056965.1 Thermoflexales bacterium
AGCGATCCACCCCGGCACGCTGATGGGTGTGCCTCTCGGCTTCGTTGGAATCCGCGTGGGTGGCGTCGGGGCGACCGGCACTGGCTACGCCGACGGCCTGCGCGTGGGCGTGGGCAACCAGATCACGCTGTTTGACTTCGAGGCATCTCCTCCAACCACCATCACGCTGGTTGCTCACCCAACGACGACCGTCGTGGGCAGCAGCGCGATACTGACCTCGACCGTGCTGATCGGCACGGGTGACCCGGCCTCCGACGGCACGGTGGTCACCTTTACGACCAACCTGGGCAGCGTCTCGCCAGTCACAGCGACAACTATAGGGGGCGTTGTGACGGCGACGCTGAGCTCGACGACGGCGGGGGTAGCGACGGTGACGGCGACGGTGGGCAGCCTGAGCGCCATGGCGCAGGTGACCTTCACGCCGGGCGCACCGTTCACGCTGACGCTGACGCTCTCGCCGAGCATTATCTTTGCCAACGGCATCAGCCAGAGCACAGCAGTCGCGACGGTCACCGATCAATACGGCAACCCCGTGCCGGGCGTAGCGGTGCAGTTCCTGGCCGGCATAGGCGCGTTTAGCCCGACCAGCGGCAACACCGGCGCAGGCGGCAGCGTGACGGTCGCGCTGACCTCGCTGGTTCCGGCCATCGAGAATGTGTTTGCCGTAGTCAGCGGCGTGGGCTTTGCCTCGGCGCAGGCGACCTACGTGAACTTGCCGGCCTCGCTCGCGCCGCTTACCAGCACTCTGGGCACGGTGACGCAGACGCTGGACGTCGTGCGCAAAGGTGATTTGATCACCTACACGATCAGGATGACCAACACCGGCGCCGCCCAGATCAACAACGTGCTGATCTTCGCGCCGATTCCAAGCGGCACGACGTATGTAGCCGGTTCAGCCAGCGGCGGCAATTACAGCGGCAGCAGCAGCGCAATGTTCTTGTCCGGAGCGACAGGCCCAGCTTCTACGCTCGGGCCAAGCGCTGTGCTGAACGCCGTCACCTGGGCCGGTAACTTGCCAGGCGGTGCGTCCCACACGCTTAGCTACGTGGTGCAGGTCCAAATCCTAGAAGGTCAGGTCGTGAACCAGCCCAAGGTCTTCGTGGACAACACCGACACCGGCATCAACCTGGCAAGCACAGTGGACGTTGTAGCGCGCAAGATATATATGCCCTACGTGCGTCGTCAGTAAGCAATCGTCATCTCCTGCGCAGGCGGGAGTCTAGCCTCGCCATGAGCGTGGACTCCCGCCGTGCGCAGGGATGATGCACCAGGCGAGTCCAACCGTCCGGCGGCATACCCGACGGGCGCGTTGAGCCCGGGGATGGGCGAGGCGTCTAGCGGATCATGCGCCCGTGACGCGATCGGTCGGCTCTTCTTGCGGCACCTGGTTGCCGAGCAGACCTTCCACGGCGAAGATTGCGCGCTCGCAGAGGTTCACTGCGCGGTCGCCGATGCGCTCGAGGTTGTGCGCTACCCAGAGCAAGTAGGTTGCGTCGGGCACCGCAGCCGGGTCTTGCATCATATAGGTCAGCAACACGCGCAGCGACTGCACATACATCGCGTCTAGCGCGTCGTCCTGCGCCATGATGCGATGGGCTAGCGCAACGTTGCCCTCGACGAATGCAGCGAAGCCCTGGCGCAACATGTCGCAGGCATTCGCTTTCATGCGAGGGATATCTACTAAAGTCTGCAGAGCCGGCTGATCCCCTAGGCGCAGAGCGATGTTGGCAATGCCTGCAGCGTGGTCGGCCATGCGCTCCAGCTCGCCGGCGACGTGAATGGCGGCTATGATGAGGCGCAGGTCATGCGCCGTAGGCTGCTGCGTAGCAATCGTGAGCTGGCACAGTTCCTCGACTTTATAGCGCAATGCGTTAATCGGCTGATCCAGCTCGACGACGCGATGGGCAAGCAGCACATTGCGTTCCTGAAGTGCCCGCACTGCGCCTTCGATCTGCTCCTCCACTCGACCGGCGATCCGGCGCAGTTCAAAGATGATCGCGCTTATATTACGATCGAGTGTCGTGCGGGTGGAGTGGGGCATGATGGGTAGCCGACGGGAAGGCCTGAGGTAGAAGGCAGAAGCAGGCCTGTGTCAACCGAAACGACCTGATACGTAATCCTCGGTGCGCTTGTCCTTCGGCTTGGTGAAGATGGTCTCGGTATCGTCGTATTCGATCACCTCGCCCGATCGGTCGGGGCGCATCATCATCATGGCGGTGTAGTCGCTGACGCGCGCCGCTTGTTGCATGTTGTGCGTGACGATGACGATAGTATAGTTCTTCTTGAGTTCCACCATCAATTCCTCGATCTTGAGGGTAGAGATGGGGTCGAGCGCCGAGCAAGGTTCGTCCATTAGAATCACCTCCGGCTCGACGGCGATGGCGCGCGCGATGCATAAGCGCTGCTGCTGCCCGCCGGAGAGCGACGTGCCGAGTTGCTTCAGCTTGTCCTTCACGTCATCCCAGACTGCTGCGCCCTTTAATGCCGCCTCTACTCGGTCGTCCAGCTCACTCTTAGGCATGCGTGGGTTGTAGAGCTTGATGCCGAAGGCGATGTTGTCGTAGATGCTCTTCGGAAAGGGATTCGGCTTCTGAAAGACCATGCCGACGCGCCGACGAACTGCCACTGGATCTACATCCGGCGCATAGATATCCTCGCCGTCGAGCGTGACCCGGCCCTCGATGCGCGTGCCGAGCACGGTGTCGTTCATGCGATTGAACGTGCGCAGGAGCGTGCTCTTGCCGCAGCCGGATGGGCCGATGATGGCCGTGATCTTGTTTGCGTAGGCCCGGAAGTTTACGTCGGCCAGCGCGCGGAACTCGCCGTAGTATAGAGAGAGATTCTCGGCGTTGAGCTTCGTCTCCAGCGCGGCCTGAGCATCGCTCGTGGCGCCGTCTTTGTCTGCTGCCTTGATGCTTTGGATGGAGATACTGCGGATCTGAGTCATGGCTACAACGACTTGCGCAGCCGATTGCGCATGATGATCGCGGTCAGGTTGAACAGGAGAACGATGACGAGCAACACGACAATCGCTGCGGCAGAGATGTTCCGGAAGGTATCCGTGGGCAGGATGGCCCAACTGTAGATCTGCATCGGCAGAACGGTGAAGCTCGAGAACAAGCCGCTGGGATCGGTCGTGATGAATGCTGCCGCACCGACGACGATGAGCGGCGCCGTCTCGCCGATGGCTCTAGAGATGCCCAAGATGACGCCGGTGAGGATGCTTGGAATGGCGACTGGCAGGACGTGATGCCACACCGTCTGCCACTTGGTCGCCCCCAGCGCCAAGCTGCCGTCGCGCAGGCTCTGTGGCACAGCGCGGATAGCCTCTTGAGTGTTGATGATGATGAGCGGCAGGATAAGCAGCGCCATCGTCATTGCTGCCGAGATGACCGTGCGACCGTTTGGCGGGGGATCAGGCACACCGAATGCCCTGCCGCTGGTGAAGTCGCTGAGCGCGCGCACGAAGATGGCTACCCCCAGCATGCCGTAAATGATCGAAGGAACGCCGGCCAAGTTGTAGATGTTGGTCTGAATGATGCTGTTGATGCGGCTGCGCGTGGCGAACTCTTCCAGATAGATTCCTGCAGCAACCCCAATCGGAACGGCGATCAGGATCGTGAAGAAGATGACGAGCACGGAGCCGATAATAGCGGTGCGAATGCCCGTCGTCTCGGGACGCGTTGTCAAGTCGGAGATGATGAACTGAGGAGTCAACCACCAGTGGAATTCATATTCAGCGCCTGGATACTTCGCCTGTATCTCTTCTTCGATGGCCGAGCGATTGAACAGCGAGGGGAAGAGCGGCCAAGCTTTAACCACCGATTCGAGAAGTACCTCTGATTCGATCAGCTCGATGAGCTCTTCGCGGCTGCGCGACTCGAACGGTTTCTCCTCGTTGAGTTGATTAAACCGTGAATCGGTGATGTTATTGTCAAGCACCTCAATCAGCTCTTGGTTGGCGAGCGTCTCCAACGGACGCGCAGTCAGCGTCTCCACGTTGGGCACTTCGTTGTAGATGACGCCGATGAGGTCATCGAAGGTCATCTCCTCCAGCGTCATGCCGTAGTCGTTGGGAATATCGTCGAGTCGCTCGGCCGGGATGTTGTCTTTGGCGATCTGAAGAAGCTCTTCTTGGCTCAGCTCTTCGAGCGGAACTGCGGGCACAACGGTGAGCGGATCAATCTTGAAGCCGTAGACGACCATGCCCCCTACTTTGTTCACTACATCGAGCAATAGGACCACCAGCGCCATGAGCGCGATGATCAACGAAATGAACAGGCTGGTCTGTCCGGCCAACGCTGCGCGCTGGCGACGGCGGACGGAGGGATCGGCGATGATCAGCGCGGCTGTTTCCGCCGTCTGGGCTTGGGGAGATGCAGAAGATGAAGCAGCCATCAATACACCTCACGATAGCGCCGCACGATCCAGCGGCTAATCATGTTGAGCGTCAGCGTCATCACAAACAGCACCAAGCCAATCGCGAAGATGCTGGTGTAATCAAGCGAGTCGAAGCTCAGGTCGCCGCTGCTGATGCGAGCCACATGGCCGGTCATCGTCTCGGCGGCTTTGAAGGGGTTGAAGATGAAGTTCGGCCCGGCGCCTGCGGCCAGCGCGACGATCATCGTCTCGCCGAAAGCACGTGAGATGCCGACGATGACTGCAGCGGCGATGCCGGAAACCGCTGCCGGGACGACCACTCTAAAGCTGGTCTCTAGGCGCGTCGCACCCAACCCGAAGGATGCCTCGCGCAGCGCCCGTGGCACGGCGCTCAGCGCGTCCTCGCTCATCGAGGCGACGATAGGCACGATCATGATGCCCATGACCAAGCCGGCCGAGGCCATGTTGTAGAACTCCACCGTGTCCTGGCCGAAGATGCTCTTGAGCAGCGGCGTCATGAACGTGACGGCGAAGAAACCGTAGACCACAGTGGGAATGCCGGCCAGCAGCTCGAGGATCGGCTTGAGGTATCCGCGTGCCTTGGGCGAGGCATATTCGCTCAAGAAGATCGCCGCCGATAGTCCGATTGGCAGCGCGATCAACATCGCAATCAGGCTCGTAATGACTGTTGAAGTGGCCAGCGGCAAGATGCCCACGCGCCCAGACTCCGGAGCCCATACCGTGTCGGTGAAGAACTCAACGATGGATACCTCGGGCGTGGAGAAGAAGATGATTGCTTCGCTCAGAAGCACAATCACGATGCCGATCGTAGTGAAGATGGAGATGAAGCCGGAGGTGAACAGGAAAGCCTTTATTACGCTCTCTCCCAGACGAGGGCGCTTCTTGAGGCTGACGCGCTCACGGGATCGTGCCGATGTATCTGCTGACCGAGATAGAACAGCCATACTGTTACAAGCTTGAATCATGAAGCGTGAGCAAGGGCGATTTGGGTCGCTCTTGCTCACGCTTAGTCTAATTCAACGTGTAAGGGTTACCTCGTGGCGTTGACGAAGGCTTGACGCGCTTTCTCCAACTCGGCCTCGGGCGCCGGGAAGTAGCCTACGCCTCGGATGATCTTGTTCACGTTGGTGAGGTAGTAGTTCACGTAGGCCGCTACCTGCGGCTTGCTGCGCAGAATAGGCTCGGAGCTGATGATGAAGAGCGGGCGCGCGAACTTGTAGCGACCGCTAGCCACTGTGGCGGCATTGGGCGCGACGCCTTCATAGTTCACCGCCTTGAGCTTGCCCTTCTCCTCTTCATAGTAGGCGTAACCGAAGTAGCCGATTGCATTGATGTCGGACTCCACACCTGCCACCAGCACGTTGTCATTCTCGCTGAGCTGAACGCCGGGCACCTGCGGAATGATGTTGCGGCGCTGGGCGGCCGGGAGGTTGCGGAACACCTGCTCGACGAAGTAGTCATAGGTGCCGCTGTCGGTGCCAGGGCTGAACAAGCGGATCGGCTGGTTCGGCCATGCCCGGTTGACGTCGCGCCAAGTCTTGGCCTGGCCAGAGAAGATCAACGCAACTTGGCTGTTGTTCAGGTTGCGCACCCAGGTGTTGCGCGGGTTCACCACGATGGTCAGCGCGTCAACGCCAACCTGGAATTGGATCGGCTTGCCGCCACCGGCAGGCTGGCAGGTGTCAATCTCACGCTGGGTCATAGCGCGGCTGGAGTTGGCCACGTCATATTCGCCGCGGCAGAAGCGCTGAATGCCTGCGCCTGAGCCAATCAGGTCAATGCTCACTTCGCCGGGGAAGCCATCGCGCTTGAAAGCTTCCACAACAGCGACGCTGAGCGGATACACCGTCGAGCTGCCGCCGGTCGTGATGTTGCCCGATAGCGTGCGCGGGTCAACAGGAGGCAGCCTGGTCTGGCCTGCGGCGCTGCCGACCATCGCCAAGGTGAGCGCAGCGGCCATGCCAACAGCCGGGATGACACGTTTAATTTGCGGTTTCATGTTCATACTACTGTCTCTCCTTAAGTGGGATGTGCCCGCTTGAAAGGCGGACTAACTCAGGTCTGAAAACTAGACAAATCAGATTAAGTTGCCTTGAAGCTTGAGTTAAAAATAATTTAAGGCGACCTATCCGAAGCGACCTGTTACATAATCCTCGGTGCGCTTATCCCTGGGGTTGGTGAAGATGACGCTTGTGCGGTCAAACTCAATCACTTCGCCGGCGCGATCCGGGCGCATCATCATCATCGCCGTGTAGTCGCTCACGCGGGCGGCTTGCTGCATGTTGTGCGTGACGATCACAATGGTGTAATCGCGCTTCAACTCCTGCATCAGGTCTTCGATCTTCAGCGTAGCGATTGGGTCCAGCGCCGAGCATGGCTCGTCCATCAAGATCACCTCGGGCTGAGTAGCGATGGCGCGCGCGATGCACAAGCGCTGCTGCTGGCCGCCGGAGAGCGCAGTGCCTAA
Source organism: Thermoflexales bacterium (assembly GCA_025056965.1). Lineage (GTDB taxonomy): Bacteria > Chloroflexota > Anaerolineae > J036 > Brachytrichaceae > JAAFGM01. Next base: position 6,869 of record JANWVF010000012.1, read on the forward strand.
CTTGTGCAGTTTGTCCTTGACTTCATCCCACAGTGCCGCGCCGCGCAGGCTTCTCTCGACGATTTCGTCTGCTTCTGACTTGCTGAGGCGGCGCGTGAGTCGCACGCCGTAAAGCACGTTCTCGTAGATGCTCTTGGGGAAGGGGTTCGGCTTTTGGAAGACCATGCCGATGCGCCGGCGCACATCCACGGCGTCTACCTTCTTGTCATAGAGGTTAATCCCATGAAACTCAAGCAGGCCTTCGGCGCGTGCCTCAGGGATCAAGTCGTTCATGCGGTTGAATGCGCGCAAGAGCGTGCTCTTGCCGCATCCAGACGGCCCGATGAGCGCCGTGATCTTGTTGCGCTCGATGTCCATGTTTACGCCGTGTACGGCTTTGAAGTTGCCGTAGTAGATAAACAGGTCGCGTGCGCGCAGCACGATGTCACTCGCTTTCGCATGTGTGTTCGTCGTTGTCGGCGCTTCGGCTGTTGTCTGCGTCATAAAGGCATCCTTGTCTTCGACCCCCACTGTGTGTGGCGGACAGTTCACAGATCGAAATCTTAATCAGGCGCTATCAAAACAGGAATTGGTTAAGAGACGTTTAAAAAATTTTTATCCGATCGGCCTTCAGCTTGCTAAAGGTTTTATGCGTGCGCCGGGTGAAGCTGTCAACCGACCGCCGTTGCAAAAATCAACGCGGTGGAAGGGGGTTCCACCGCGTTGACCGTCCAAGAAGAGGTAGAGAAAGGAAGAAGCGCCTGACTCACATGCTGCTACGAAGAGTTTAAGAGGTCTTCAACGCATGCTCAAGCACATGTTAACGCCTACTCTTGTCTCCGCGGGCGATATTGCAGCGCCTCGGCTAGGTGCACCGTGGTAATGCGGTCGCTCTCGGCTAGGTCGGCAATAGTGCGCGCCAACTTAAGCACGCGGTGGAAGGCTCGTGCACTCATCTGTAACTGGCTCATCGCGGCCTTCATGAGGCTGCGTCCAGCGTCGTCCAACTCGCAGTAGCGCCGTAGGTCGCTCACGCCCATGTCGGCGTTGCAGGCCAAGGGTGTGCCTTTAAAGCGGTGCGCCTGTCGGTCACGAGCCGCCTGCACGCGTGCGCGAATGGCTGCCGATGATTCACCGGGGCGCAAGTCGCTGAGCTTGTCAAAGTTCACCCGCGTCACCTCTAAGTGGATGTCAATCCGGTCGAGCAGTGGGCCGCTGATCTTCTTCTGGTAGGCGCTGATCTGTGCCGGGGTGCAGGTGCACGGCTTGACGGGGTCGCCGTACCACCCGCATTTGCACGGGTTCATGGCCGCGATGAGCTGGAAGTTGGCCGGGAAGCAGAGCGCGCCGGACACGCGCGAGATGGTCACGACCTTATCTTCCATCGGCTGGCGCAGCACTTCCAGCGTGCGGGCGTCGAACTCCGGCAGTTCGTCCAGGAAGAGCACGCCGCGATGGGCGAGCGACACTTCACCCGGCCGAGGCAGTTTGCCGCCGCCGATCATGCCGGCGTGGCTGATCGTGTGGTGGGGCGCGCGGAACGGCCGCTGCCGGATGAGCGGCGTGTCGGGCGGCAGCAGGTCGGCTACGCTGTAGATGCGCGTGATGTCCAGCGCCTCCTCTAGCGTGAGCTCAGGCAAGATGCCCGGCAGTGCGCGCGCCAGCAGCGTCTTACCTGCGCCGGGCGAGCCAACCATCAACACGTTGTGTCCGCCGGCAGCGGCGACTTCCAGCGCGCGCTTGGCGACTTCTTGGCCTTTGATCTCGGCGAAGTCGGTCACCGGCGTCGGCGTGAAGTTCGTGGCTGCTATTTGAGTCGGCGGGCATGGAGCTGCCGTCTTGAGTTCGGTCGCCCCGCTGAGCCCGCCGACGAGCTGGGCGAGTGATTCGACGGCGATGACCTCTATCCCATTGATCAGCGATGCCTCGCATGCGTCGGCAGCCGGCACGAAGATGCGGCGGAAACCCTGTTCGCGCGCGAAGGCCGTAGCCGGCAACACGCCGCGCACATGACGGACGGCGCCGTCCAGCGCCAACTCGCCGATCACCATCGCGCCGTCTAAGCAGCCCGGGTCAAGCTGTTCCGACGCCATCAGCAGGCCGAGCGCGATCGGCAGGTCATAGCTCGGGCCGATTTTCTTCAAGTCGGCCGGGGCGAGGTTGACCGTGACGCGGTTGGTGGGGAAGCGCAGGCCACTGTTGCGGATCGCGGCGCGCACGCGTTCGCCGCTTTCCTTCACCGCGGCATCGGGCAGGCCGACCAATGTAAAAGAGGCTAGGCCGCGTCCGCTGTCCACCTCGACCTCGACGACATGGCCCTCTAACCCGATGATTGCGCACGAATGCACTTTGGCTAGCATGAGACAGCGCCGATGATAGCCCGCCTGCGCGTACAATCAAACTCATGTTGGAGCGCCGACCGTTGCCAGTTGACGAGGTGTTCTTCGACTGCGACAGCACGCTCTCAACAATCGAAGGCATTGACGAGCTGGCTCGGCTTAAAGGCGTAGAGTCACATATTGCCGCGTTGACGAACGCTGCGATGGACGGGCGCATCCCGCTTCAAGAAGTCTATGCCGAGCGGCTGCGTTTGCTTGCGCCAACGCGCGCCGACCTGCGCGCGATCGAGGAAGCCTACAAGCGTACCGTCACGCCGGATGCGCGCGAGACGATCGCCGCTCTGCACGCTCTCGGGCGTAAGGTCTACATCGTCAGTGGTGGCCTGGCCGATGCCGTGGTTGGCTTCGGCCTATGGCTAGGTGTGCCGCGCGAGCGAATCCACGCCGTCGGCTTGACCTACAACCGGCTCAGCGGCCGCTGGTGGGACTACCAACGTTGTGACGAGATCGGCAACCCCGACGAGTGCTATTTGATGTATGACGAATCTCCGCTCACCACGCAGCACGGCAAGGCCGAGGTCATTCGGCGGCTGCGGGAGCGGGGATGTCGCTCCATGCTGGTCGGCGACGGATCCAGCGATTTGGCGGCAGCGCACGCCGTCAACGTCTTCGTCGGCTTTGGCGGTGTTGTAGCGCGGCCGCTTGTGGCGGCTAACTCGCCGATCTTCCTGCGTTCGCCGAGCATCGCGCCGGTGTTGCTGCTGGCGCTGCGCGACGGTGAAGGCGAGCACTTGCCCGTCAAGCAGCGAGCCAGGGCAATCATTGAAGCCGACCCGGAAGCGCTGGTCATACGCGCGCGGTGATCGGCGCGTCTAACTTGGTGCGTCGGCGGAGCAGAGCGGCGCGCCTTGCCGACTGGGTTGCCGGCTGCGGCTTCCAGATAATGTGTTCCCGAACGATCATGTGGCTGCGCACCGTCTCGGCAAATATCGGCGCATCTAGGTCTTCGACGAAGTGCAACCCGTGCGGCACCTGGCCGTGCGCCAGCGCGCGCAGACCGGCCAACACGCCGATGGCGACCTGGCGATAAGTGGCGTTGGTGCCGTGCAAGCCGCGATTGCGCGTCACATTGAAGATCCTTATATCTCGGTCATCGTATTTCAACCAGACGCCGACCAAGTCGCTGCCCTTTAGGGGGATGGTTACGTTGTCGGCCAGAAGCAGGTCCTCGATGGCCGGCGGTTGATCCTCTGCCCAGCGCGCCCGCAACGCAGCGAGCGATGCCGGATGGATACCGTAGACGAATGAGGCCGGCAAGTTGAATCGTCGCCCTACCGTGATGACCTCTTCGTGCAGCAGCAGCATGCCGCGCGGATAACTCGATCGCGCGACGATCGGTGCCAGAAATGGGCGCATATTTACCGGGTGGCTGAGTGCGTTGGGATAAAGCCACTCCACCTTGCCGTCTTCGCGCAGCCACCCACCGGGCTCTTCTGCGATTTCGTGCAGGAACTCTTTGCGCGACCAGGTGATAAATGGCGCACATGCATTCGTCGGCATATCCGCCGGCGCCGAGCTGTCGAACTCGAAGAAGGCGATCTCCCGCGGCCGGCCATGCTCCCTGATGGCCCGGCTAACCCAGTGGTTGACGATGCCGGGGTTCATGCCAGTGCAGAGCAGATGCGGCCTGCACGCGAATTCGGCTCGGCGCGCGAGTAGCCGCGCGTGCTGTTCCGGGACCGTGAAGCGCTCGTCGTTGAGCATTGTGTTGATGTAGCTGGCGCCGGCGCGATGCGCGGCCTGCAAAATCGGCAGGCTGCGCGCGTCGGTCAAGTCGAGGACGATCTGAATGGCGTAATGAGCAACGATAGGGGCGAGTTCGACTTCGGCACGTTGGATATCCAAATGACGTTCGATGAACGTGTAGCGTAAGGCGCGATGGTCAAGGAAGGGTGAGTCGGTGATGTGGCTTCGCCCGTCCATCAAGACTAGATTGCCGAATTCATGGCGATACTGCGCCAAGAGCTGCAACAAAGCATGGGCCACCCCGCCGGATGCACCGAGGATCAGCAGTCCGGGCAAAGGATGTGATGTTCGGTCGCGTTCTTCCATAACGATCACCTCTTACAACCGAGCATGTGCCTACCGTCCGGGGTGATATTGCAAAAGAGGAAGTGCCGGAGCGGCGGCTAGACGGACTAAACGTGTGATCTTGGACGGGAGTGGGGCAGAGCGTTTGCGCTCGAATTCTACCTTATGCCGCCAGCAGTTCACTCGGTCCAGCTGCGGAGGGAGGCGTTGTCGTTATCGCACGCCCTCGGCATACACGGCAAAGCTGGCGACGTTCGGTGTCGCGGTGGTCAACAGCGCGTCAAAGGGTAAGACACCGTTCGGGCCGAGCGGCGCTTCGCTCAGCGTGAAGTAACGATAGCCTACTACGCGCCGCTCAGGGTCATAGATCGTCACCATTAAGCGCACCCGATTGGCCGTATCGGTGGTGGCGTTCACGATCTCGCCGGTCGCGCGAAATTGTGGCCCTTCAGGCCGGCCGGTCACGCTTCGGATGGTGAGCGGGACAATGATCGTGCGGGGATCTGCGGCCTCTGCCCGCAGCGGCGTCACGCTGAATTTGGCGAATCCCTGTGGGGGGTCGGTGAACAACACGCGGAAGGGGGAGACCTGGCCGGCCGGCACGACGCCCAACGGGATGGAAGCCGAGGCGCTCTGCAGCGCGTTGCCGGCTTCGTCCTGGAGCGTCACCAGCACTTTCACGTTGCTCATGCCGGTCGGTCCGGGGTTGAACACCTCGCCCATTACGTCTAGGCTGCCCGACGGCGAGCGAATGGAGTTTAGCCCGCGTATCTCGTATGGCACCGGCGTTGGCGAAGGCAGGAGTGATCCGTCGGACGAGGCCGACCGCGTCGCTTGCGGGATGATGAGCCGTTGGCCGATCTGCAGGCGCGTCGCGTCCAGATTGCCGTTGGCGGCGATCAGATCAGCGACGCTCACGCCGAAGCGGTTGGCGATGGGGATCAGGGTGTCCCCGGCCTGTACGATGTAGATGATCGGGGTCGGTGTGGCGACCGGCTGGTTAGGCCGAGGCAGCTCCGGCGCCGCCAGCGTCGGGGTGGGGCGGGGAGTGAGCGTGGGGCGCGCCGTGGGCAGGGCGACCGTCGGTGTGGGCGTGGACGCATCGCTGCCTACTGCGCCCGAACAGCCGGCGACAATTGTGGAAGCGAGCAGACCGGCGACGCACGTGCGCAAAGCGCGAGGTGACACAACAAAGATTATACCGATGGCTAACATATAATCTCGCGTGCCATGACGACTCACCTTTACACGCGCACCGGCGATGACGGCTTCACTAGCCTGCTCGGCGAGGGGCGAGTCGCCAAGTACATGCCGCAGCCGGAAGCGTATGGCACAGTGGATGAATCGAACGCTGCGATCGGCATCGCGCGCGCGGCTGCGCAGAGCGAACGCACGCGTGCGCTGCTGCTCACCGCGCAGCGCGACCTCTATCATTTGATGGCTGAGCTGGCCGCCACGCAACAGACTGCGCCGCAGTTCCGCAAGATAGATGCGCAGCGGGTGGCCTGGCTGGAAGAACAGACGGACGCAATTACTGCGTTGATCCAGCTCCCGAAGGAGTTCGTCGTGCCGGGCGACTCGTTGCCGGGCGCCTATCTTGACCTGGCGCGCACCATCGTGCGTCGAGCCGAACGCTTGGTCGTGCGTCTCATACACGATGGCTTGGTGGAGAACGTGGAGCTGATGCGCTACCTCAACCGGTTGTCGTCGCTCCTCTTCGTGCTGAGCTTGTACGAGAATGCCTTGGCCGGCGTGAGCAGCGTGACCTTGGCAAAAACGTGAGAAGCCCTGGCGGGCGTAAAATAGCCTGTGTGTTCCGGCACCGTGATGCTCGTCTTCCGACACACAACACCTGCTCCTCCGCGACGTTGAGCTGGCGCGGTGTTCTCTATCAATGGTTGAAGAACTAGGTGCCTCCGCTGCATGCGCGCGTTCATCGCCTGGTCGGCTTTGGATGGAGACGAGCGGGGTTGATGACTGCGAACCGATGCAGCAGGCCGAAAAGGGTTAAGGAGATGGACAAGGAAAGTTTGGTTGCGCTCTACCGGCAAATGGTTCTCATCCGTGTGTTCGAGGATCGCGCCGCGGAGATGTATGCCAAAGCTAAGATCGCCGGCTTCCTGCACCTCTACAATGGACAAGAAGCCGTTGCCGTTGGCTCGGTGTCGGCGCTCAACCCGGACGACGACGTGGTGGTGAACTATCGCGATCACGGCTGGGCGCTGGCGCGCGGTTCTTCGGCGCGAGCGGTGATGGCCGAACTATTCGGGCGCGCCACGGGCACTACCGGCGGACGCGGCGGCTCGATGCACCTCGTGGATGTGAAAAACCGCTTCTGGGGCGGGTATGCAATCGTGGGCGGACATCTGCCGCTGGCCGCCGGGCTGGCTGCCGCGGCGCAGTATCTCAAGACCGGCCGGGTGACGCTATGCTCCATGGGCGACGGCTCAACGAACATCGGCACCTTTCATGCGGCGATGAACTGGGCCAAATTGTGGAATTTGCCCATCATCTTCATGGTCGAGAACAACCAGTACGCGATGGGCACACATTACGATGTGCATAGCGCCGTGCCGATGCTCCAGAAAGCGGCTGGCTACAACATGTATGCCGAAGAAGTGGACGGCATGGATGTGATGGCCGTGCGCGAGGCGGTTTGTCGCGTCGCCGAGCGCGCGCGTAAGGGTGAAGGACCTTCCTTCCTCAACGTGATCACCTATCGCTACCGCGGTCACTCGATGGCCGATCCGGACGTACAACGCGACAAAGCCGAGATCGCCCAATGGAAGGAGCGCGATCCAATCACGCGGTTTGCCAGGGATGTGCTGCTCAAGCGCAACCTGGTAACGCCCAAGGATCTAGACGAGATTCAGAAGAGCGTCGAGCAGGAAGTCGAGGACGCCATCGAGTTCGCCGACAAAAGCCCGGAGCCGTCGCTCGACACGTTGTACGACTACATCTATCAGCAGCCCGTTCGGAACATGCAAATCGCCGGCTCGCTCATCCGCCCGCCGACGATCGCGAAGGACATCCCGACGAACGGCAAACACAACTGAGACATGGCAGAGATTACTTATCGCGAAGCCTTGCGGCGTGCGCTGCGCGAGGAGATGCAGCGCGATCCCACCGTGGTGATCTGGGGCGAAGACGTGGTGGCCTACGCCGGCGGCGGCGCATACGGCGTCACATCCGGCCTGGCCAAAGAATTCCCCGGTCGTGTGCGCGACACCCCCATCGCCGAAGAGGCGATCATCGGCGTTGGCATCGGCGCGGCGATGGGCGGCATGCGCCCCGTGTGCGAGATCATGACCGTGAACTTCACGCTCGTCGCCTGGGATCAGATTGTTAACCATGCCGCCAAACAAAGCCATATGTTCAACGGCCAGATCAAAGTGCCGATGGTGATCCGCACCCCCAACGGCCACGGACGCACCGCGGCGACGCACTCGCAAAACTTCGACGCCTGGTTCGCCCATGTGCCCGGCCTAAAGGTCGTCGCGCCGTCCACGCCTTACGACGCTAAGGGGTTGCTGAAGACCAGCATTCGGGATGATGATCCGGTCGTCTTCCTGGAGCACCTCCAGCTCTATGGCACGCGCGGCGAAGTGCCGGACGAAGAATACCTGGTGCCCATCGGCGTGGCCGACTACAAGCGGCGCGGTAAGGATGTGACCATCGTGACCTGGGGGCGCATGACCATCGAAAGCCTCAAAGCGGCGCGCGTCCTGGCCGAAGAGGGTATTGACATCGAGATCGTTGACCTGCGCACGCTACGACCGCTTGACCTTTCGCTGGCACTGGAGTCGGTTCACAAGACGAATCGAGTGATCGTAGTCGAAGAGGGATGGCGCACGGCAGGCCTAGGCGCGGAGATTGCTGCGTCGTTGCAAGAGATGGCGTTCAACGACCTAGACGCACCGATCGCCCGCGTGGCCGGATTGGAAGTGCCGATGCCCTATGCCAAAAACTTGGAGCGCGCGACGCTGCCGTTCGCCGAAGACGTGGTCGCTGCAGTACATGCAATGATGCAGCGGCAATACTAGAAATCGCTGTCTAAATCCCTGTAACCCTTCGTTCCAAGACATGGCTACAGAAATCACCATGCCCCAAATGGGGTTCGACATGACCGAAGGCACGATCGCGGCCTGGCTAAAGAAAGAAGGCGATCCCGTGGCCAAAGGCGAGCCGATCGCGGAAATCGAAACGGACAAGACCACCATTCAGATCGAGTCCTTCAGCAGTGGCGTATTGCGCAAGATCGTCGCTCAGGCCGGCCAGAAAGTTCCCGTCGGTCAGGTCATCGGCATCATCGCCGATCCGAATGAACCGTTTGAAGTGACTCAACCGCCTGCGCCGTCACAGTCGGCAGCGCGCCCTTCTCAATCCGTCGCGAAGCCGGACGGTGCGCCGCAAGTTGAATCACCGGCGCAACCGACTGCGCCGGCGCCGCAGGTGGTCAACGAAGGCCGGATCATCGCCACGCCGGTCGCTCGACGGCTGGCCGAAGAACGCGGCATTGACCTGCGCTACGTGAAGGGCACCGGTCCGGATGGGCGCATTACCAAAGCCGACGTCGAGGCCTATGTGCCGCCTGTCCCCCAGCCAAAGCCGGCCGCGCCGGTTGCCCAAGAGGTAGCTGCCCCGCCGCCACTGCCTGTGGCGGTTGCTCCGCCGCCTCCTCCACCGCCTGTGACGGTTACCCCGCCACCGCCGCCTCCACCGGTAGCCGTCCCCGGCGCCAAGCAGCCGCTCACGCGCATGCGCCAGACGATCGCGACCCGCATGCTCGCTAGCAAGCAGCAGGTGCCGCACTTTTACATCACCGTTGCGGTGGAGATGGATGCGGCCCTGGCATTGCGCGCCCAGATCAACGAATCGCTGAAGCCAGAAGGGATCAAGATCTCGGTGAACGATATGGTCATGCGCGCCGTGGCGTTGGCGCTGCGGCGCTTCCCGAACATGAATGCCTCGTTCACGCCGGAGGGTATTGAGCTGCGCGACTATGTGCACGTCGCCAGCGCGGTGACCGTCGAGGGTGGACTGGTCACGGTCACCGTGCGCGACACCGACAAGAAGACGCTCAAGCAGATCAGCCAGGAGATGACTGCGCTGGTTGAGCGGGCGCGCAATAACAAGATGCAGCCGGGCGACACGGGCGGCCAGACGTTCACCGTAAGCAACCTGGGCATGTATGGCGTCGAGAACTTCATCGCTATCGTCAACCAGCCCGACGCCGGCATCTTGGCCGTGGCGACGGCAATGCCGACGCCGGTCGTGCGCAACGGCGAGGTTGTCATCCGCACCATGATGAACATGACGCTCTCCGGCGATCATCGCGTCACGGACGGCGCCGAAGGAGCGCAGTTCATCAACGAGGTGAAGCGTCTGCTCGAGAATCCGTGGAGCCTCGTGCTTTAGCACACGCGATGCCGTGCCGCTTGCCGTCCTCGACGACAAGCGGCTTTTTTACGCGCCATGCTCATCTCGGCGCGACGCAATACTGCTGCTAGCCTGCGACCCGGATGAATGCCGAATTCATTATTCAAGGTGGCGCGCGCCTGCAGGGCGAGGTTGTCGCTTCCGGTAATAAAAACGCCGCATTGCCGCTCCTCGCGGCCAGCTTGCTCACCGACGAACCGCTGATCTTGCACAACGTGCCGCGCATTCGCGATGTGGAGATCATGGCGCAGCTGTTGCGAACGCTCGGCGTGTCGGTCGAGTGGATCGCTCAGAATAGCCTGCGCCTGCACGCGGCTAAGGTCAGCGCGTGTGAGTTGAGCCGCGATCTATGCCGCGAGATTCGCGCCAGCATCTTGCTGGCCGGACCGATGCTCGGTCGCGTCGGCAGCATCATCCTGCCGCCGCCGGGTGGAGACGTGATCGGTCGCCGCCGGCTCGACACGCACTTTCTAGCTTTCGACGCCCTCGGCGCGCACATCCGCGTCAACGGCGACTTTCAAATCAGTACCGAAGGGCTGACCGGCGCGGACATCCTGCTCGACGAGGCCAGCGTCACGGCAACCGAGAACGCGATCATGGCCGCGGCGCTGGCGAAGGGTGTCACCGTGCTGCGCAACGCCGCCAGCGAGCCGCATGTTCAGGACCTGTGTCATTGTCTGAACCGCATGGGCGCGCACATCGAGAACATCGGCTCGAACACGCTGGTGATTCGCGGACGCGACCGTCTGGGCGGCGCAGAGTTCACGTTGGGCGCAGACAATATTGAGGTCACCAGTTTCATCGTCATCGGCGCGCTGTGCGGTGGCGAAGCCGGCCTGTGGATTCGCAACGCCGACCCGCAGCATCTGGGCATGACGCGGCTGGTGTTGCGCCGGCTTGGGATTCGCTTTGAGGTGCACGGCCCAGATGTGTTCGTGCCCGGCCACCAACGCCTGGTGGTCGAACCGGAGTTCGACGGTTACATGCCAAAGATTGATGACAATCCCTGGCCGGCCTTCCCGGCCGACGCCATCAGCTCGGCCATCGTCGCCGCTACGCAAGCCGAGGGGAGTGTGCTCTTCCACGAGAAGATGTACGAGAGCCGCCTGTACTGGGTGGACAAGCTGATCAGCATGGGTGCGCGCATCGTGTTATGCGATCCGCATCGCTGCGTGGTGCAGGGGCCGAGCCGGCTACGCGGTGAGCGCGTGCAAAGCCCGGACATTCGCGCCGGCGTCGCCCTGGTCATCGCGGCATTGTGCGCCGAGGATGTGAGCGTAATCCAGAACGTGCAGCAGATTGACCGCGGCTACGAGCGCTTTGAGGAAAAGCTGCGTGCTATTGGGGCGCAGATCGAACGCCGATCGGTGTAGGGCGCGCGCGTCATCGCCCCGGGGCGCGCGCGGGCGCGGGATGCTGGGTCGCCTTGTGCCGCCACATCAGCGCGCGGATTAGCAAGGCGCCATTGAGCAACCAGGTCATGACGACGGCATTCCACAACATCGCCGGCACCAGCGCGACGGGGTCGCCGTTGATCCACGGCAGCGGGGGATAGTAGCCGTAGCCGCCCAGCCGGCCGACCGCGATGGGCGCATAGTCCACAACGTCGCTGAGGATGAACCAGCCGAACGCGATTAGCGTGTCGCGCGCGCCGGGCCGCACATACTGCAACAGCAGCAATCCCATGATCGTCAGCCCGAGGTGCGTGACAAACATCACCGGCCCGCTGAACAGGCCGCTCAGCTCGACCTCGCCGGTGTATAGCCAGTACAGCGCCCAGAACGACATCGTCCACACGCCATACTTGATGCAGAACACCGCTGCGAGCTGGTTGATCAGATTGCTCGTCCGGTTCAAATGCATCAGGACGAGCGCGATGCCGAACATCAGGGCGGCCAACGGACAATCCGGGATGAACGGATAGGCCCACCATGGCGCGTTCACCTCGCCGAAGAAGGCGCCATACCAGCCCAGCGTGCCGAAGACGAACGCGAAGACGCACGCCCCGAACGCCAACCAGGCCGTTGCCGGCGTGCGGATCACCCAGTCACTCAACCCGCGAATCCATCGCATCGGTCTACCTCGTAGCCGGAAGTGTAGCGCAGGGCGCCTTTCTCTTCGCTCCGACGAAGGCGCGGCTCATCGTCCTTCGCGCTGTAAGCGCGACCGGCACGCGCCCGGACGCATGCTACATTCTAAGGGGAAGAACAGGAGAAAGAAGCAACGCGCGATGCGATTCGGAATGAGCGGGTGCTTTTTGCCCGCCGACATGCGTGACCTGACGCCAGAGCTATGCCGCCGAGTGCGCGCGCTCGGCTTCAGCGGCATTTTCACGCGCTTCGCAGCCAACGATCCGCGCGAGACGTCGCGCGACCTCGCGCGGCGCGTGCGCGACATCCTGGCCGGGGAGGGCGTGCGCATGTACCAGGCGACTGGTTACTGGCAAAACATGATCACGCCGGACGAGAGCGCCCGGCGCGAGTCGGCGCGCGTGATCCAGGCAGCGCTGCGACTGGCCGGCTGGATGGGTGCGCGCGCCATAGACACCGGCCCCGGCTCGATGCACCCTGACAGCAGCGGCGTTCATGCTGCCTCATGGTGGCCGCATCCCTATAACTGGAGCGCCGAGGCGCGCCGCCAATTGGTGAAGACGCTAAGGGAGTGCGCGCCGGCCGCCCAAGATGCCGGCGTCTTCCTTTGCCTGGAGGGTGCGCAAACGGTGACGCTGGAGAATGCTCGCGTGATGCGTGAGGTGCTGGACGAAGTCGGCTCGCCCTGGGTGCGCTGCGACTACGACTCGGCCAACTGGCTGACGTTGAAGACGGTGTACGACTCGACGGCGGCCATCGAAGCCGATTTCGACACCTTAGGCGACTATGTTGTCAGTTGTCATGCCAAAGACGCCTGGCCGGTGAACCATCTCAACGTGCGGGTGGATCAAGGCTGTCCTGGGCGTGGGCTGGTGGATTTCCGGACGCTCTTCCGGCGCATGGAGGCGCTTTCGCCGGACTATCCGGTGATCGCCGAGGGCAACACGACCGAGGAGCTGCCGCAGGTCAGCGCGCTCTTCCACCGCATCGCCGACGAGTTGGGCATTCGCGTGCTGGATGATCCGTAATAACGGGCGCGATAGAATCCGCGCATGGCACTGAACGGGTGCATTGACCTTCGCTCCGACACGCTGACCGTGCCTACGCCGGCGATGCGCGAAGCGATGGCGACTGCCGAGGTGGGCGATGATGTGTTCGGCGAAGACCCCACCGTGAACAGGCTACAAGAGATGGCCGCCGAGAAACTCGGCCACGAGGCCGCGCTGCTGGTCTGTAGCGGCACCATGGGCAACTTGACTGCGTTGCTGGCACACTGCGAACGCGGTGACGCGGCGATCGTCGGCGATCGGTCACACGTTTACACCCACGAGGCCGGTGGCCTCGCCGTCGTCGGCGGCATCCTGCCCCACGTCGTGCCTAACCAGGCGGATGGCTCGCTGCGGCTCGAAGACATCGAGGCGGCCATCCGGCCGGACAACGCGCACTTCGCAACGACGCGCGTGATCGCGTTGGAGAACACCCACAACCGCATGGGCGGCGCGTATCTCACGCCGGAATATACGCAGCGGGTGGCCGACTTGGCTCGTGCGCACGGCTTAAAGCTGCACATTGACGGTGCGCGCATCTTCAATGCTGCGGTCGCGCAAAACGTGGACGTGAAAGCACTGGCGCAGTGCGCCGATAGCGTCACCTTCTGTTTGAGCAAAGGGCTCAGCGGGCCGGCGGGCAGCGTGCTGTGCGGCTCCAGGGCGTTCATCCGCATCGCGCATAAGCGGCGCAAAGTGCTCGGCGGCGCCATGCGCCAAGCCGGGGTGATTGCCGCAGCCGGCATCGTGGCGCTCGAACAGATGATCGAACGGCTGCGTGAGGATCACGCCAACGCACGGGCATTGGCCGAGCGCATCGCTCAGATCGAGGGCTTGCACGTCGCCCTAGACGCGGTGAAGACCAACATGGTGTATTTTGATCTCGATCCGGACTTGCCCTTCGATGCTGCTGAGCTGTGCCGGCGCGCCGCCGCCGAGCGCGTGAAGATGTTGCCGACCGGCCCGCGCCGCGTCCGCGCCGTGACGCACTGCTACGTGTCGCGCCAAGAGATCATCGAGGCAGCTCAGGTGATCGCACACCTCGTGCGGCACGGAGAGGCACAAGTGGCAAACGGCAAATTGCAAGCCTACTGATGTCCCGACGCGCCCGCCGACTATGGCTACGCTGCTCGTGATCCTTGCTCACCCCGACGATGAGTCATTCGGCCCAGGCGGCACGCTGGCCAAATATGCTTATCACGGCACCGCCGTTCACTATCTGTGTGGCACGCGCGGCGAGTCGGGCACGGTGGATGTACGACACCTCAACGGTTATGCCGATGTTGCCGAATTGCGGACGGCCGAGCTGATGTGCGCGGCAAAAACGCTGCGCTTGGCCGGGGTGCACTTCCTCGGCTATCGCGATAGCGGCATGGCCGGCGCAGTCGGCAACGGCGCGCCGGGAACACTCCATGCTGCGCCTTTGGACGAGGTAGCCGAGCGCATCGCCGGTTTCATCGAACAGTTGCAGCCCGACGCGATCATCACGCACGATCAGTACGGCGGCTACGGCCATCCCGACCACATCAAGCTCCATCAGGCTACTCTGCGCGCCTACGAGCTGCGATACGGCATCACGTGGAAGTTAGAACCCAACGGGCTCTGGTCGGTGCTCGGTCAGAATGCACCTGCCCCTCGGCTGTATTTCACGGTCATTCCCAAGCGCCTGCTCAAGTTGGCCGTGCGCATCATGCCGCTGTTTCGTCTAGATCCGCGCCGGTTCGGCCGCAACCAGGATATTGACCTAGTGCAGATCGCTTCGTGGGACGTGCCGATCACCACGCGCATAGATACGCGGCGTTACGCGCGGATCAAGCAGGCGGCTTCGGATTGCCACGCCAGCCAGCAATTGCCGACCGCGCGCAACCGGCTTGTCCGCTTCCTCTTCCGCCGTAACCAGGGCTTCGAGTATTTCGCGCGCGCTTATCCACCTTATCGGCGCGGCGAAAAGCTGGAAACCGGCCTGTTCGGCGATTAGGATTCTGAAGATCGGGGGACAAGAGAGGATAGGGACGGCTGAACAAGCTCTTGTGAGTTGGCTATGCGCATCGTTTTCTTCGACATGGACAAGACGCTGCTGGATGCGAGCAGCGGGACGCTGTACGTCAAGTACCTGTGGCGGCGGAACATGATCTCCACGCGAGAGTTGATCGGCGTGATGATGATCAGCATGCAGTACTCGCTCAACATGCTCAACTTTCCGAAGGCGATGGCGAGCCTAAGCCGGCGCATCCGCGGCGGCGACGCCGTGGCGACGAAGCAGCTATGCGACCGGTGGGTGGAGGAAGACGTGCTGCCGCATATCGCGCCGAAGGCCCTGGCTCGGCTGAGAGACCACGAACGGCAGGGCGACTATGTTGTGTTGCTCTCAGCTTCGACCCAGTTCGCCGTTGAGCCGGTCGCGCGCCATCTGCGCATCCCCTATCGCTGCACCGAGCTGGAGATCGTCAACGGCAGGTTCACCGGCGGCATCATCGGCGAGCCCTGCTATGGCGAGGGCAAGCGCATTTGGGGCGAACGCATCGCTGCCGAGCGCGGCGTCTCGCTGAGCGAATGCACGTTCTACACCGACTCGTATTCCGACCGTGCGCTGCTGGACGTAGTCGGGCGTCCGGTTGTGGTCAACCCCGACCGCATGCTGAGGCGTTATGCCCTGCGGCGCGGCTGGCCGATCGAGTATTTCTACTAAGCGTTTGATAGCAAGCCCGGGTCATTCGCGCGCTGCTCACACGCGCTCGGCGACAAGGAAGTGCGATAACCCGAATGCCCGCAGCGGGGTGCGCTCTAGCGCGTGCATGAGCCGACGTAGCAACCGTCCGGCTGCTCCCCGCTGCGCGATGAGGTTGTCGAAGCCGGGGTAAATCTGCGTGTGGGTGATGATGCGGGCAGGTAATCCATTGAACAACGCGCGCACCTGCGCAGCGGTGTAGGCGCGCACATGGGGAGCCAGCCGATTGCGCAGCGCATCCGGCAACCAATTCACCCCGAAGGCGTTGCCGAATACGTATTGCCCGCCGCGGTAGATGCCGTGGGTCTCGAATGGGTAGAGCCGATTCGGCACGAAGATTACGGCGCGTCCCCCCGGGCGCAGCACACGGATCATCTCGGCACAGGCAGCGCGGTCATCGCGCACATGCTCGAGGACTTCGTGGCTGAGCACGACGTCGAACGCCGCGCTGTCGAACGGCAGCGCCTCGCACGCTGCGACCAGCAGTTCGGAAACGCCACGCCGAGCCCCTTCCCGCACGTGGCCGATCTCAATATCCAGCCCGACGACGTGCGGGGTGAAGCGGCGAATTGCTGCGACGTATGCGCCGATGCCGCAGCCATCCACGAGCACACGTGCGCCTTGCAGCGGCGCAGCCGCGCTGATCATAGATAAGCGTCGCTCTTGGCCTGCCCGCCAGACCAGGGAGGGCACGCCGCGCTCGGCGCGTTTGTCAACGACCTCGGCATTCATGAGATTTGCGCGCGATTGTAAACATGCGCCGGCTTCATATGCCGCTGTGACGCGCCGATTCTTCGACGGAGGGGTGCCACAGGGGACATAAAACCCAGAAAGAAAATCTCTTGACAATGCCGGTTTATCGCGTATGCTTTTGAAAGGTCTTAGTGTATGAACGCCACGAAGCGATTCATCGAGACCGTCACTCGTGGGAAGTGAGTGATGGTTACTTCGCACATGCGCGACTCGTGTGCGTCACTTGTGGTTCGGCTCACCGATATGTGAGCGAACCGTTAGCCCTATTAGATCCAACGTAAGCGTGTCAACGCCTGACACGAGCACAGGGGAGCGGCGCAAAAGTCGCTCTTTTTTGTTATCGCGAAGTAGAGGAAAGGACGTACATGGACAATCAGGGTGATCAGTGTATTCCATGCGCGGAATCGCGCGACGAAGGCAGCCGCAGGCGGCCATTTGCGCCGCTCTACGATGCGCGCTTTGAGCATGACGCCTGCGGCATCGGCTTTCTGGCCGATCTGTCCGGCCGGCCCACTCACAAGATCCTCGACGACGGTTTGAAGTGCCTCGAACGCCTGGCGCACCGCGGCGCATTAGATGCCGACGGCAAGAGCGGTGACGGCGCCGGCGTGCTGTGCTCGCTCCCCAACACCCTCATCAATCGCGAACTGGAGCGCATCGGGCAACAAGCGCATCGCCCCGGTGACGTTGCCGTGGGCATGATGTTCCTGCCGCGAAATGCAGCCGCGAACGCGCGGGTGCGCGAGATCGTCACTGCCGAGCTAGAGCGGCGCGAGTTGCCGATCCTGATGTGGCGCACCGTGATGCACGAGCCGAACGTGCTGGGCAAGCGCGCCTTAGAGATGTTGCCCGATATCCAGCAAGTCATCGTCGAGCGCCCGTATGGCTTCCGCAGCGAGCTGGAGTTCGATCAACAGCTCTACCTCATTCGGCGGCGCATCGAAAATGCCGTCCGCGCAGCCGGCATCGAAGACTTTTACATCTGCTCCTTCTCATGCCGGACGCTGGTCTACAAGGCGCTTGTCTCGGCCACGCAACTGCGCCGCTTCTACATTGACCTGAATGACCCCGACTTTAAGGTCTCGCACGTCATCTTCCACCAGCGCTATTCCACCAACACCTTCCCAAGCTGGGATAAGGCGCAGCCGTTCCGCTTCCTGTGCCACAACGGCGAGATCAACACGGTGGAAGGTAACCAGAACTGGATGCGCGCGCGCGAGCCAGAACTCAATTCGCCTATCTGGGGCAGCGAGATCGAGCATCTCAAGCCGATCGTGGACGTGACCAGCAGCGACACCGGTCGGCTGGACAACGTGATCGAGCTGCTCACGCTTGGCGGGCGCGACATTCGCCATGCGATCAAGATGTGCATCCCGCAGGCCTGGGAGAAGGATCCGGATCTGTCGCCGGCGGTCAAGGGCTTCTTCCGCTACCATGCCTCGCTCATGGAGCCGTGGGACGGCCCGGCCTCCATCGTCTTCAGCGACGGAACTTTGATCGGCCTGGCGCTCGACCGCAACGGCCTGCGCCCCGCGCGCTACCTGCAAACTAAAGATGGGTTGGTCTACGCCGGCAGTGAGATCGGCGCGCTGGATGTAGATCCCGAGCGCATCCTCATCAACGGCAAGCTCGGCCCCGGCCAGATGGTCTGCGCCGACCTGCAAGCGCGGCGGCTGTTCAACAACGACGAGATCCTCAAGGAACTCGCCATACGCAAGCCCTACCGTGAGTGGGCCTCGCGTCAGCGCGTGCGCCTGGAGGAAGTGGCGCAAATCGTAATTGAGCAGCCGGCAGTCAACTCCGAGGCCTTGCTCGTCAAGCAGGCGCAGTTCGGCTGGACGAGCGAAGAGCTGACGCTGGTGATCAAGACGATGTTTGAAGACGGTACCGAGCCGGTCGGCTCGATGGGCGACGACACGCCGCATGCCGTCCTCTCGCCGAAGCCGCGCCCGTTGTTCAACTACTTCAAGCAGCGCTTCGCCGAGGTCACCAACCCACCCATTGACCACCTGCGCGAAGATCAGGTGATGAGCTTGCGTGTGCTGCTGGGGCGGCGCGGTAATTTGCTGGCCGAGACGGAGGAGCTCGCCCACCTCGTCCGTTTAAACAGTCCGGTGCTCTCCAATGAGGAGCTCAAGGCGCTTCAGAATTTGGATGATCCCGCTTTCCGGTCGGTTGTCCTGGACGCGACTTTCCCCGTGCCGGCGCTCGAGCCTCGCTCGTCAAGCTTCGCACTAGAAGCCGCGCGCGATGACGATCGCGAGTGTTCGCTTGAGCGGGCCGTGCGCAGATTGTGCGACGATGCCGAACGCGCCGTGCAGTTCGGCGCTACCATCCTGATCTTAAGCGACAAGAAGGCCGGTCCGCAGCGGGCCGTGATTCCAGCGCTGCTGGCCGTCGGCGCGGTGCATCACCACCTGATGCGCAAAGGCTTGCGCAGCCGTGCCAGCTTGGTCGTGGAGAGCGGCGAGGCGCGCGAGGTGCATCACTTTGCCGTGTTGCTGGGCTACGGCGCGAGCGCTATTAACCCCTACTTGGCGTTGGATACCGCGCGCGAAGCCGTGCAGCATGGCCGCGTGCGCGATAAATCGCTGAGCGAGAGCGATGTGGTCAAGCGCTACATCAAAGCGGTGGAGAAGGGCATCCTTAAGGTGATGTCCAAGATGGGCATCGCCAGTGTGGATGCCTACACCGGCGCGCAGATCTTCGAGGCTGTCGGCTTGGCGCCCGAACTGATCGAGGAGTGCTTCACCGGCACACCGTCGCGCATCGGTGGCATCTGCTATAGGGAGATCGAGGAGACTGTGCTGCAGTGGCATGCCAACGCCTACGGGCGCGGCGACAACGGCGGTGCGCCGTCCAAAGCCGGCGGCGAGGCTACCGCTCGATTGAAACTCGATCATCCCGGCTTCTACAAAGAGCGCGCCGGCGGCGAGCCGCATGGCTACTCTCAGAAGGCCGTGCATGCCCTCCAGAAAGCAGTGCGCCTGGGCAACATCTTCGACTACACCGGGGAAACCGAGCTGGTCACCGGCATCGCTCGAACAAAGGTCAAGACCTTTGCCCTCAACGGCAGCTTCCAGCAGGGTTATGCCCTCTACAAGGAGTTTGCCAATCTCTTCGAGCCGAACGGACAGCCGATCGAGCCGCGTGATTTGATGGAAATCCGCTCGGATCGCCCGCCGATCCCGATTGACGAGGTGGAGCCACTCAGCAGCATCTTGGCGCGCTTCAGCACGGCGGCCATGTCGCTCGGCGCGCTCTCGCCGGAAGCGCACGAGACTCTAGCAATCGCGATGACCCGCCTGGGCGGTTTGAGCAACAGCGGCGAAGGCGGTGAAGAGTCACGGCGCTTCACGGAAGAGAGCAACAGCGGGATCAAACAGGTGGCCTCCGGCCGCTTCGGAGTGACGCCGGCTTATTTGCTGAGCGCCTCGGAGCTCCAGATCAAGATGGCCCAGGGCAGCAAGCCGGGCGAGGGCGGCCAAATCCCCGGTCACAAGGTGACCGACCTGATCGCTCGAGTGCGCCATACGGTGCCCGGCGTGGCGCTGATCTCGCCGCCGCCGCATCACGACATTTACTCGATCGAGGACCTGGCACAGCTGATCTACGATCTGAAGCAGATCAACCCTAGCGCTAAGGTGAGCGTGAAGCTGGTGGCACAGGCTGGCGTCGGCACCATTGCTGCCGGCGTAGCCAAGGCCATGGCCGACATCATCCTGATCAGCGGCCACAGCGGAGGCACCGGCGCGTCGCCGCTGAGCTCAATAAAGAACGCCGGCATGCCCTGGGAGATCGGCCTGGCCGAGACGCAGCAGACGCTGCTGGAGAACAACCTACGCAGCCGTGTGCGTCTGCGCGCCGACGGCGGCATGCGCACCGGGCGCGACGTGATCATCGCAGCGCTGCTCGGCGCAGACGAATACTCGTTTGGCACCGCCACGCTCATCGCCGAGGGCTGCATCATGGCACGGGTGTGTCACTTGAACACTTGCCCGACCGGCGTGGCGACCCAGAAGCCGGAATTGCGCGTCAAGTTCGAGGGCAAGCCGGAACACGTCATGGCGTACCTGCTATACGTCGCGCACGACGTGCGCGAGCGGCTAGCGCAGATGGGCTATCGCTCGCTCAATGAGATCATCGGACGCTCCGACCTGATCACCAAGCGCACCCCCTCGTCACACGAGCCGCCGCCGGTGCGCCACCGCGAAGAGATGCTTACCTTGCGCAGCCTTAGCGTTAGGCCGCCGAAGGATCGCCCGTTGTGCCACAGCGAACCACCTCCGCAGTACCCGCGCAACGCGCTGAACGAGATGATCGTGCAAGATGCGCGCACGGCCATCGAACATCAGTGGCCGATCCGGCTGCACTACACCATCCGCAACCAGGATCGCAGCATCGGCGCACGCCTGAGCGGCGAGATCACCAAGAAGTATTACGACGGCGGCCTGCCGGCCGGCACGATCGAGATCAGCTTCCGAGGTTATGCCGGCCAGAGCTTCGGCGCATTCACCACCCACGGGATGCGCTTGCACTTGGTCGGCGCAGCCAATGACTATGTGGGCAAGGGGATGCGCGGCGGCGAGATCTCCATTCGCCCGTTTCCCGAAGTGACCTATGTGTGGGCCGACAATCACATCTTGGGCAACACGGCGCTCTACGGCGCCACAGGCGGCGCCCTGTTCGCCGCCGGACGTGCCGGGGAACGCTTCGCCGTGCGCAACAGCGGCGCATGTGGCGTCGTGGAGGGCGTGGGCGAGCACGCCTGCGAATACATGACCGGCGGTGTTGTCGTCGTGTTGGGCACTACCGGTCGCAACTTCGCCGCCGGCATGACCGGTGGAATGGCCTTCGTCTATGACCCTGACGGCACCTTCGTCAACCGCTGCAACACCGAATTGGTGGATGTAGACCGCCTAACGCATCCCGGCATGAAGAAGCTGGTGAAGAGTTTGCTGCGGCGGCACTACGAGCTGACCAACAGCCCACGTGCCCGCGAGCTGCTGACCAACTGGGAAGAGGCATCACTGTCGTTCCGGCGCGTGTTGCCCAAAGATCGCGTCGCCGAGATCGAGGCGATCAACGAATTCTCGGACTTCCAGCAGACCTAAGGATCGGGCGCGCTCGCTAACGCAGGTCCAGCGCGCCCGATACATGCTCAAACCAGTCGGTGTTCAGCTCAAATTGCCCGCCGCCTAGATCGGTCGCGATCCACGTTCGCGAGATGGGCAAGCGAACTCGGTTAGGGGCGCTCGGGTCGCGATCGAGAGGCAGCACGGCGTCAAAGCGCATCGCCTGGCCGGGCAGAGTGAAAGTAAATCCGCCGAAAGTGACGGTCATCATCTGGCGACGGAGCTCGCCGTCGTGCGCACGCAGTTGCCCACCGACCTCAGCGTTTCGCTCGATCAGGACGAATCCATCGCGCCAGCGCAGGTAACCCGGACCGAGCGATACCCGGCTGCCTTTGGGGTGATAGATGAAGCGCCCCGTTCGTCCTTGTGCGCCCACGATGCGCACGCAGTCACCCGCTTTGAGCAGGCCAAGCTTCGCGGGGCGATCTACGCGCCGATCGAGTTCGTTGAAGCCGAAGACGAAGCATCCGTCTGCGTCCGTCGGCAGCGGCTCCGGTTGCCAACCGCAGCGTGCCCAGCCGCCGCGTCGCGCCTGCTGCGCCTGCAATTCCAGCTCGCGCAGCGCGGCGTAGTAGCGCGTGTTCGGCAGCTGGGTCACCGCTTGGGCGTGCCCGCTGCCCACCAGTGCGGCGTTCACCATCCGTCCGTTGACCAGATAGACGTAGCGCAGCGCCGCGCCGTCGTCATCAACCGTCTGTTCGTCTGCTTCCAGGAACACCGTTCGCCCGGCGACGAGGTCGGCGTTTGCCCGCAGCGCTTGCGCGCCGAAGCAGGCCTGCGGGGCAGGCGCGCGCACACCGATGTAGCGCACGATGAACGTGGCGTCGCCCTGAACCACCTCGATTGTGTTGCCGTCAATCACGCGCGTGACTTGTGCGCGCTGAGCCATCAGAGGCAGGTCGGAGGGGCGGCGATCTTGGGCTTGCGCCGGATGTGCCAGCGCGGCCGCCAATCCTAAGGCAAGGGTCAAACCTTGAACACGGCGTCGAACTTGTCCCTTCACGCCGTTACTCTATCGCGCGTAGCTAAGCGCAGGATGAATCACGCATCGCATGGCCTCTTCAGCGTACGTAGATTGGGTTACTGTAGATCCAGCCCCGCCAACGGCCGCGGAAGAGGCGCTGCACCTCGACGCGGTAGACGCCCGGCGCGACGCTGGTGTATTCGAGCTGCCGGCCCAGCCTCCGCGCGACCGGTCGCCCGTTGTGAATAAGGGTGATCCAACCGGGGGCGGGGCATTGCACCTCGAAACGTGTTGCGCCGTGGCGGTGCAGCTCGCTGCCCATCGTCGCCTGTGCGGCGCTGCTGCGCGCCGTAAACGTGAAGCCGTGCGCGCGGCCAGCTAGGTCATAGGCGATGAAGCACCGCCCGGCCTGCAGGGCATCGTAGATCATGCGCTTGTCCTGTGCGACGTCCTGCGTCAGCGGCCGCTCGATCAACAGGTGTGTGTTGACGCAGCGGAACAGGTATTCGTAGGGGAAGATCACCTTGCGCAGCGGCCCGATCCTTACGGGAGTGCCGTGTGCGTCCGCGTTGCCGATGGCGACGACGCGCCGGCCGTCGGCCATGAGTTCGTCCCACTTACGCAGCGTGGCCTTGAAAGGGCCGCGAATGACCAGTGAAGGGAAGAGGACGCCGAACAGCGCCGCCGGCCGGCTGCGTAGCCGAGCCTTAAATTCCGTCATATAGTTCCACAGCTCAATGCCGGTGTAATCGCGCACGTCCCAGTCCGTCCAGGGAATAGCCGCCAAGTCGCCGTCTAGCGAGCTGCCGTACTCGATTAGATGCGCCAGAAAGGCTAACCCGCCGCGCTGGACGACCTCTTGAATCAACCTGCGCGGATTGGTGGCCAGCGGGGCAACCTCGCCCTGCGCGCCGTAGATCAGACAGTGGTTGACTTGTGGCCGGCGGCGCACATCGTGCACCTCTTCGCCTACCAACAGCAACACGCCGTTCAGGTAGCCCTCCTTGCCGCCGACGAGGACGTTGTGATCGGTGACGACGATGACATCCAGACCGGCCCGCGCAGCGGCTGCGGCGATCTCGCGATGGTACAGGTGACCATCGGAGTACGGCGTGTGCATGTGCAGATTGGCGACGATCTCGACCATGGTGGCGCGATTGTATGCGAGGCAGGCCGTGCAGATGCCTCGGGTGGCGCAGGGAATCACCGGTGGATCGGCTGCGCCTTGAGAGGGTGATGCGGTTGAGGCCGGCGCGGTAGGCTATGCACCGTTTGGCGTTGCTCGCCAGTCGCTGCGCGCCGCGTGCTCTTCTATCCGGTGGTCCAGCAGCGTCTCAAACAGGGGGCGGCCTTCATCGTCCCAGCCCATCATGTGGTAGTAGGCGCGGATGTTAGCGTGAAACTGCGCACGATCCAGCTTGACCCCTTGCCAGCGCCCGGTCCGAACGCCTTCCTCGAAAAAGCGTGCCGGCAGCGTGTCATCGGCGGCCGTCAGACCTTCGCGCAAGTTGTATAACCGCATCAGGTGTAGCCGGCGTTCGCCGAAGCGCATGATCTCGTAGGATGAGGTCACCCAGCCGGTGACTGCTCCCAGCAGGGTAGCCATGTCCTCCAGAGTCAACACGCGCGTGGGCGCAATCGCGAAGATGCACATATCGAGCGCGTCCGCTGCCGACCATAGCGTAGCCAGCGCCTTGAAGTTGCGCACCTTATCCACACCCTGGTAATCCATCGGGATGCGCTCCAGGATACCCAACGTGCGCGAGCTATTGAGCGTATGTTCCCATCCCACCTCGGTGTCGAAGTCCCAGTCGTGCTCGTTAATGTCGTAGCGCGGGCCGACGGGCGCCGTAGCATACCCAAGCGCCAAGTTCGTCTGTGTGCGCGGCTCAAAACACACCATCTCCTGTCCCTTGACGTGCAGCGCATACCGCGGCGCATCACCTCCGATGTGCTCTGCGGCGCGCTTCGATCCCTCGGCCAGTATGTCGCCGAACCCACGGCGCAGCGCGATGTCGTGGATCATGGCCAGCATGGCTTCCGCATCGCCGAAGCGGAGGGGAATATTCAATAGGCCGCGTTCGACGCATTCCATCGCCATCGAAAGCGTGAAGCCCAGCGAGGTCGGGTCGAGGCCGTATTCGTTACATAGCACGTTGGCCTTAAGCACGGCGTCGAGGTCAGCGATGCCGCAATTCGGGCCGAGCGTCCCGGTGATTTCCTGATGAATGCCGCCTGCGCGTGGGTCGTAGGTGGAATCGTCACCGGTCGCAAAGAACTTGATGCAGTTGTTGGGGCAGCCGGGGCAGTGGCCCTCTCGCAAATAGCGACGCATGAAGTGCTCTGGCGCGTAGTTGTCCGCAGCCTCGAATGCGCTATCGCGGTAGTTGCGCGTGCAGAGTGAGGCATCGAGGCCGTGGAGCTGCACCCAAGCCGAGAAGCCGGGTGGCTCCAGTTGCCAGCGTGTCAGCGCGTTGTCGCGCATCTTCAGCGCGTAATCGCGAGTCAGTCGCTCGCACGTCGCCGGGTCGGCCACCGGAGGGCGCAAATTGCCACGCAACACCACGGCCTTAAGGCGCTTTGCTCCCATCACTGCGCCGATGCCCATGCGCGCCGCATTGTAGGCGCGATCGGTGACGATGCTCGCGAAGCGCACGCGGCGCTCGCCCGCAGGGCCGATCACGGCGGTGTGGATGTCCGCGCCGAATTGCCCTTCTAGTGCATCCACCGTCTGCGACACCGGTTTACCCCATAGGGAGGCCGCATCGTGAAAACTCACTTTGCCTTGATCTACCATCACGACGACCGGTGCGTCGGCTGCACCATGAAAGATCAACGAATCCGCGCCGGCATCTTTTATCGCCATGCCAAACGGCCCTTCACAGCGCGTTTCGCCGATGCCGTGAGTGAGCGGGCTTTTTGAGGCTGCGGTGAAGCGTGCCAGACCGGCGTAGGGATGGCCTGCGACGACGCTGGAGGTGAGGATAAGCAAGTTCGCCGGATCGAAGGCGTCAATCTGCGGCGGGCAGGATTTCATCAAGTAGTGCGTAGCGAGCAATCCGCCACCGCCGTATGTGCGCCAAAAGACTTCGCCGGGGCGCTCGACCCAGGACGCGCGTCGAGTCAGGTCAATATGCAGAATGCTGCCGTGATAACCATACGGGTTCATCAAAAGCTCTCCGGAAGGTCAGTTTTGTTGGGTGAAGGTTATACGATGAAGCGCATGACGTATTGCTGCGCCGGCGCCTTTGGTCCTGGGATTTAGACGCTGAAGGCGTCTGGTATTATCAACGTACCCGCTAAGGGCCTGTAGCTCAGCGGTAAGAGCAGTCGGCTCATAACCGATTGGTCGCTGGTTCGAATCCAGCCGGGCCCATGCTCAGGCGAGTCGTTTAGCCCGCACATGGCGTTTCGGCCAGCATACCGGCCTTAAACCGTCCTTCCGCGGTGTGCCGAGGAGTGGCGTATTCGTGGCATACGAACTTACCCGTGGCGTGACTACTCGTTGTGGCCTGTGTGGGGCTTCCAGCCTGCTTGCGCCGCCCGTTCGTCAGCGCTATGCTTAACGCGCACGGTCGAGCAAGATGGACGCAATCGAAGTCACGTGGAAGGGGAAGACCTACCGAATCAGCCGCGCCGACTACGCGGCGATTCAACAGGCTTACTACGCGATGTGCGAGGCCGAGGGGACGATGGAAGCCGGGACGCACTAGCGGCTGGTGAACGCATTCCACCAGGCCGGGATTCGCAGGCTCTCCAAGCAGGACGCCCGCAAGCTCGGAGCGCAAATATG
>JANWVF010000049.1 GCA_025056965.1 Thermoflexales bacterium
CGACTGCGGAACGAAGTTCTTCGGGTCTACGATCGCCGAGTTGACGTTGGTGAAGATCTTGAACTCGTCGCTGACGCGGATATCGTAGCCGTAGGATGACAACCCGTAGCTCACCACGCCTTGGCGAATCGAGTTCTCGACAAACGGCTCGATCATGCGATGCTCGATCGCCATGCGACGAATCCAAGAGTCAGGTTTGATGCCCATAGTAGTCATTCGCCTCTAAAGGTGCGCCCTTACGTGAAGGTTATGCGCATAGCAGCATCAGCAGGGAACGCGCTCGGACTCGTTCCGCGCACATCTGCGTGTTCCGGCAAGTGCGGATTGGCGATGCCCAACTGAAACGCCTCCACCTCTAGGGCTTTACAGCTATAATACACACGGGGTGCCCCGGACTGCACGGGGATTAATAGCTCGCCTGAGATGGCGAGCGCCTAGCTCGCAATTGGAATCATTCGGCAGCTAAGTAATCTCTTAATCTTGAAATAGCACTGGTTGATTATTGAGTCGTGCCTCGGATGACGACGTCGTTCATTTATGGCAAAGTCGGTGATGTAGCTAATGAAGTCGGCAAGTTGCAACCCGGGATAGAATGCGGAGAATCCGAACAGCGGAACGCTTACGAAGTGACACTGAATCTTTTGCCTAACCTTGTTCGACTTCCAATCGAGAAAGGCATCTATTAATCTTCGGTCTTGCACACTGGAGTGCAAGTCTGACCGAGCATCCAATATCAGTATCCCAAGTTCGCTGCGAGCAGCAAGTTCGTCTTGAAGCAGGTCGAGCAGTGCTGTGAATGCAAGCCTATACAAGTCGGTGTCGGTTTCTATGAACTCTGGTAGATGCTGTTTGTTGATTTGCACCGTAAACAGTGGGATTTGTAATCGGACAATAAGGTCAGAGATTTGCTGAAAAGCGGATTTGCGTTCTTCCCAGTTCTTTCCTTTGAACAACTTCTCGCCACGCCGAATATCACGAGCTTTGACTTCCCAGTCTTCAGGCTTCGCATAGGGGAAGATCTCTCGTTTGAGATTCTGCAACTCTTGGTCAAGTGACTCCACATCCCTATCTCTCACGAGAATTGCTCCTAAAGTGAAGATGGATGTGCGCTTATCAGCGAGTCCCGTGCCGCTTTCGTCAACGTAAATAAAATACATCTCACATCCGTTCCGGCGCGCTCATCCCCATCAGCTTGAGTGCCTTGGCCAGCGTCAAGCGCGTCGCGCGCGCCAGCCGCATCCGCGCGCGGGCCACGTCCGGCGGGCTGCCCTTGATACGGCACTCTTCGTAAAACTTACTGAAGGCCTGGGTCACCTCGCGCGCATAGGTGGTGTAGTGGTGCGGCTGAAGGGTCGTCGCTACTAACTCAACCATCTCCGGCAGTTGTAGCAGTCGGCGGATGAGCGCCAGCTCGGCCGGATGCTCGTAGACCGCCGATTCCGCGGATTCCCAGTCGCCGATCTCTGCTTGCCAGTTCTCCTCGACCGCCCTGCGTTCGATGGAGCAGATGCGCGCGTGGCCGTATTGCACATAGTAGACTGGATTCTTCTCGCTCTGTTCCTTCAGCACATCCAGGTCGAAGGTGAATTTGGTGTCTATGCTGCGCGAGAGCATGATGTAGCGGAAGGCGTCGGCGCCGATCTCGTCCACGACGTCGTCAATCAGCAGCGCGTTGCCTTTGCGCTTGCCCATGCGCACTTCTTGGCCACTGCGCAGCAGGGTGATGAAGCGATAGATCAGGATGCGGATGGCCCCCTCGGGCAGGCCAATGGCGCGCGCGGCGGCATGCAGGCGTGGGACATCGGCCTGGTGATCTTCGCCCCACACGTAGATGGCCGGGTTGAAGCCGCGCAGCATGACCTTGTGCCACATGTAGGGGATGTCGCTGGCGAAGTAGGTCGGTCGCTCTTCGGGATTGCTGATCACTTTGGGCGAGCGGATCAGAACGGCCTGCACGGGCAACGCCCGGCCGCTCTCATCTTTATCCGCCGCGTATTCTTCGTCGGTGCGGCGCTGGCCCTGGCCGCTGCGGATGGGCGAGCCGTCCTCGCTGAACCATAGCGCGCCGTCGTGCTCGATCACTAGACCCTTAGCGCGCAGGCGCTCGATCATCTCGTAGCCCAAGCCGCTCGTCCACAGGCTCTTCTCGCTGAAGAAGTTGTCGAAGTGTACGTTGAGCCGGTTCAGCGTGCGCTTAATGTTGGCCATGACCTCTTCGATGCCCAGCTGCCCTAGCGCCCGCACGGCTTCGTCCTTGGGCATCTGCAGGTACTTGTCGCCCTCGCGCTCGGCGATGATCCGGGCGACCTCTTGGACGTCCTCACCTTGATAGCCGCGCTCAGGCATCGGCTCGTCCACGCCCAGCACCTGCGCGTAGCGGGCGTAGACGCTCGCGCCGAAGACGCGCACCTGCGAGCCGGCATCGTTGACGTACCACTCGCGATGCACTTGATAGCCGGCCGCTTCCAGCGTGTTGGCCAGCGTGTCGCCCACCACCACGTTGCGACCGGTGCCGATCGTGGCGTAGCCGGTCGGGTTGGCGCTGCCGTGCTCCACTTGCACCTTGCGCCCTTGGCCTAGGTCGAGCTCGCCCCAACGCTCACCGTGCTCGAGGATCGTGTTTACTTGCTGCGAAAGGTAGGCCGGCGTGAGGCGAAAGTTGATGAAGCCGTTAGCGACCTCAACCTCGAACACTCCCGCCTGGAAGGATGCCAGTTGGTGCTTGATAATCTCGGCGATCTTAGGCGGCGGCAGCTTGGCGACGCGCGCCAGTTGCATCGCGACGTTCGTCGCGTAGTCGCCCATCTCCGGCTGGCGCGGATGCTCCAAGGTGATCGTCGGCGTCGGGAAATCCGGCAATTCGCCGGACTGCTGCGCCTGAGCGATGGCATCGGCGACGCACTTGCTGAGGTAGTCGCGGATCATGATGACGTCTTGATAAGCGCGACATATTCTAACCTTCTAGCATCTGCGCTAAAGGCGGTCATGAGTCGCCGGCGCGCGACTGCTGGACGCACGCTCTCAACTACCGGCAGGCGATTGACGCGCTCAAGGACCCGTTCTAGGTTGTTCGTCTTGGCGGCCGGCCAATTGCGCGGCTCGACATGCACCTTAGTCCGCTTGCGCTAGAATCTGCGGCCATAAAATATGCGACACACGAAAGCGAGAGGAGTGCCCGATATGCAAAGACCACGCACATTTGGATTGCTCGTTACTGCGGCCATTGCCTTAGCTGCTTGTGCAGCTCCGCCCCCCGCACCCACTCCGACAGCGCAGCCTCAGGCGGCAACGGGGTTGCCCGACCTAGGCGGCCGCGAGATTACCGTCGCCATCGAGAATGCGTATATTCCCTTCAACTACATTCGGCTGGACACTGGCCAGGCCGAAGGTTGGGACTACGATGCCCTCGCTGAAATCTGCCGCCGGCTGAACTGCAAGCCGGTCTTCCGCGAGATCGCCTGGGATGGCATGATCGCTGCGGTCGCTGCCGGCCAGTTCGACATGGCCGCCGACGGCATCACCATCACCGAAGAGCGCAAGAAGAGCGTGGACTTCTCCGACGGCTACATCAAAGTAGATCAGCGCTTGGTCGTCCGTGTGGACGAAGATCGCTTCTCCACGGTCGAGGAGTTCAAGAAGGGCAACTTCAAGCTGGCCACGCAAAAAGGCACGACGAACTACGACGAAGGCGTGAAGCTGGTCGGCGAAGCGCGGGTCATCGCCTTCGATGATTTCGGTTCGGCCGTCCAAGCGGTGATCTCCAAGGATGCCGACGCTGTGATCATTGATGATGTGGCCGGTCAGGGTTACGTAGGGGTAAATGCCGACAAGCTCAAACTGCTCGAGGGCATCGTGAGCGAGGGCCAGGAGCTGGGCTTTATCTTCCCTAAGGGCAGCGACTTGGTTGGGCCGATCAACGCTGCGCTGCGCTCGATGCGTGAGGACGGCACGCTGCAGCGCCTGCAAGAAAAGTGGTTCCCCAAGGGCCGCCAAGTGATCACTTATGACCAGATTGGCCCGGGCGCTTACGGTGAGCCAACGCCGACGCCGCAGCCCTAGCGGTCAAGATTGCTTGCGCAATCGCCGACATTGAGTACAACAAGCGCGCAACCGGCACGATCACGAACCGGTTGCGCGCTTGCCTTTCACCATGTCGCTGACGACTGGGCCGCGACAGCCTGCGGCCATCCCACTCGATTCGACGGCCGATCGCTCCGCGCAGGGCCGATTCGTTGACCGCCTATCGCAGTGGCCGTGGTGGTTGCTGATCATCGTGTTCTTCGGCGTGTTGATCGTCTGGAACGTGATGACCAGCGAGCTGTATTCCGCCATCTTCAGCCGGCTGCTGCTGGGTATCGGCATCACCATCTTTACGACACTAGTCGCCTACGGCTTGGCCATCGTCATCGGCCTCGTTGCCGGGCTGGGGCGTGTGTCGCACAACCCGATCATCTTCAACATCGCTACGCTCTATGTGCAGGTCATCCGAGGCGTGCCGATCTTGGTGCAACTATTGGTGATCGCCTTCGTGATCGTGCCGATTGTCATAGATGCCGTTAACTGGCTGGGCAACGTCCTAGCGCCGCTCCTGGGAGCAGAGAACTTCCTAGCCCGCACCCAGCCGCAGGATGTACCCTTTCTTACTCGATGCATCATTGCGCTCGCCATCGCCTATGGTGGCTTCCAGGCCGAGACGTTCCGCGCCGGCATCCAATCCATCAGCAAGGGGCAGATGGAAGCCGCGCGATCACTGGGCATGAGTTACCTGCAGGCCATGCGCTACGTCATCCTTCCACAGGCCATTCGACGCGTATTGCCGCCCCTCGGCAACGATTTCATCGCCATGCTGAAGGATTCATCGCTAGTATCGGTGCTCGGCGTGCGCGACATCACCCAGGAGGCGCGCCTCTATGCCTCGGCTTCGTTCCGCTTCTTGGAGACCTATACTTCATTGGCCTTCTTGTATCTGGCGATGACCATCGTCCTATCGTTGGGCGTCAAGTGGCTGGAGAATCGGCTGAATAATGAGGGACGTGGGCAAGGGTGAGACCGATGAACACGATGCGTCCGCACGACGAACCGATGATCGTCATCAAGCATCTGGTCAAGCAGTTTGGCAACCTGCGCGCCGTGGATGACGTTAGCCTGACGGTGGGACGCGGCAAGGTGACCGTGATCATCGGCCCTAGCGGCAGCGGAAAGAGCACCGTGTTGCGCTGCATCAATCACCTAGAGACCCCTACCAGCGGAGAGATCTGGGTGGACGGCATTCATCTCACGCACAACGCAAAGAACATCAATGCGGTGCGCGCTGAAGTGGGCATGGTGTTTCAGCAATTCAACCTCTTCCCGCACCTCACTGTGCTGGAGAACATCACGCTGGCGCAGCGCGTGGTGCGCAAGCGCAGCGAGGCCGAGGCGCGCGAGATTGCGATGCAGCAGCTCACCCGCGTTGGCATCCCCGAGAAGGCGCGCGCATACCCTAGCCAGCTCAGCGGCGGCCAACAGCAGCGCGTAGCCATTGCGCGCGCCCTGGCGATGAACCCAAAGATCATGCTGTTCGATGAGCCGACCAGCGCGCTTGACCCGGAGATGATTAAAGAGGTGTTGGACGTGATGCTCGAGTTGGCGCGCAGCGGCATGACGATGGTGGTGGTCACGCACGAGATGGGGTTCGCGCGAAACGCCGCCGACGAAATCGTGTTCATGGATCACGGTCGCATCATCGAGCAGAACACGCCGGAGGAATTCTTCACCAATCCGCGCGAAGAGCGGGCGCGGGCATTCCTCAGTCAAATTTTGCGTTAGTCTATCTGCTCGTTACACCTTACTTCCGGCAACGGCGACATGCCCTGGCTTGATGCCGGTTAACCGCGAAATTGAGCACTCTGTAACTCTTCCCTTGACCCGCAGGTATTGCCGACCCCGTCGGTTGGCTTACACTTTCGCTGCGAAGTGGAAGTGCAGGATCGAGGAGGCTGGCTATATGACGCTCGATGAGGTGAGAATCGGGCGCACGGTGCAAATCGTGCATACCGATCCGGATTTTGACCTTCACGCCAAAGCTAGGGCGATTGGCCTGCGCGCAGGGCGCACCGCCTGCGTCATGTCCCGCAACGGTCGGATGTTGCTCGTGCGAGTCGGCGATGCGCATATTACCATCACTTCAGACGTTGCGAGCCGGATCGAAGTTCGCTGAATCCCTCGATAGGATGCAAGTCCCCTTCCCTCGAGCTGCCGACGCGCCGGCACAAGACGGTCGAGCCATCTTGCGAGTCGCCATCGCAGGCAATCCAAACAGCGGCAAGACGACGCTGCTCAACCAGATCGTCGGCAGTCGCTTCGCCGTGGGCAATTGGCCGGGTGTGACCGTCGAGCGCAAGGAAGGCACTATCGAGTTTCAAGGCCGGCGGGTTCAGTTCGTTGACTTGCCGGGCATCTACACCCTCGCGCCGGTCTCAGACGACGAGCGCATCGCCTACGCCTACCTGACGAACGAACACCCGGACGTTATCCTGAACGTCATCGAAACCCCTCGCCTGGAGCGCGCGTTGAGCTTAACCGTCGAGCTTGCCGCGCTCGGCATCCCGATGGTCGTCGCGCTCAACATGACGGACGAGGCGCAGCGCGCCGGCCTATCGGTGGACTGCCGGAAGTTTCAGGAGCTTACCGGCATACGCGCACTACCGACCAACGGGAGAACCGGACAAGGCGTGCGCGAGCTGCTCCCTGCGATCGTCGAAGCGCATTGGCTACAGCAGCGCCCGCAACTGCGCATCGCACAAGGCGGTTTCGATGAGGTCATGCCGGCCTCATCCCAAGATGCTCAGACCAGCGTTGCCGAGGGCTTGTACCATGCCGTTGCGCGCAGAGACGCAATCCGTGGGCGTCAGCTCAGCGCTGCCGTAGACGGCGTCCTGCTTCACCCTGTCATCGGCCTGATCGCCTACTTGGCGATCATGTACTTCTTCTTCAAAATCTCCTTCGACTTCTCTGCGCCGTACATGGACTGGCTGGACGGTTTCATCGGCGGCTACCTCGGCGGCATTGCGAAGCACGCTCTTGGGCTGATCGGCGCTCCGGATTTGTTGATCGGTTTTGTCAGTGAGGCAGTGATCGGCGGGGTGGGCTTTGTGCTGACCTTCGTGCCGCTGATCGCGACCATGTTTTTCTTGCTTACCTTGTTGGGGATGAGCGGATACATGGCGCGCTTGCCGTTCCTACTGGATCGGTTCATGAACCGGCTTGGGCTTAACGGCAAGGCGGTCATCCCATTGCTATTGGGCTTGGGCTGTAACGTGCCGGCGGTGATGGCAACGCGAACGATGGAGCATCGGCGCGACAAAATCGTGCTGACGATGATGATCCCTTTTATGAGCTGTCCGGCGCGGTTAGTGGTGTTCTCGTTCTTCGCGGGGCTGTTCTTTCCCGACCACGCTGGCTTGGTCATCTTCGCCCTGTATGTCCTCGGCATCGTCGTTGCCGTGCTTACGTCGCTGCTGCTGAAAGGCACGCTCTTCAAGCGCAGCGCAGCGCCGGTGATCATCGAGTTGCCGCCGTATCGAATGCCTCGCCTGCGGACGGTCGGCGCGATCGTGTGGAGTCACGTGCGCGAGTTTCTGCACCGGGCCGGCACGCTGATTTTTGCCGTTTCGGTCGTCGTCTGGGCGCTGGTGCGTCTGCCGCTCGGTGCGAAGCCGCAGGATAGCATCGTCGCCGGCATTGGCCGCGCCATCACACCGGTCTTCGCGCCACTGGGCCTTGACGACTGGCGGGTGAGTTCATCACTGATCCCGGCGTTCTTGGCGCGCGAGGTCGCGCTAGGATTCATGGCCACGATCTATGCGGCTGAGGATGAGGCAGAAGACGAGCCGGCCTTCGACTTCGTGGCCGAGAGCCGAGCACAGCTTGAGGCGCTCGGGCAGGCGGTGATCGCAAGCCTGCGCGCGGTTCTGGGTCTAAGCATTCAGACATTCAGCGTAGAGGAAGACGAAGGCACCAATGCCCTGCGGACGGCGGTGCGCGACAGCTTCACTCCGGGCAGCGCGCTGGCGTTCATGATCTTGCTCTTGCTATACAACTCCTGCCTAGGCGTCTTCGGCGTCATGCGAAAGGAAGTCGGCCACGCCTACGCTCTAGCCTTCTTAGGCTGGAGCTTCGTTGTTGGATGGGTAGTTGCATTCTTGGTGTATCGGGCCTCTCTGCTGCTCTAGCCCGCGCGGGCTAGAGTTGGTTCGGCCGGCGCACGACACCTATACAAGCCCCTCATCCAGCGGCCGGCGGCCGAGCTTTTTGCGGTTGATCTCCGCGCGCTCCTCGGGCGATGCCTCGTTGAGCGGCTCCGCGAACTCCTGATAAATCAGCTCGCCGTATTCGGTGGTGCGAACTACGACCGGCATCGGCACAGCGTGTCCCATGATTAGCGCCTGTTGCTTGCTCTGCAGGGCAGCCAGCACGCTGCGCAGTTGTTGTGCGCCGCTCACGCCGGTGAAGACCGCCGCAATGTCGCGCTCGTCACTCAGCGCGCAGGTAATGCGCGTGCCGATCTGGCTCATCACTTCGGCATCAATCTGGCTGGGGCGCTGATCCACTATCAGCAGGGTGACGTTGTATTTGCGCAGCTCGCGTGCGATCGTGCCGAAGATGGTCAGGTCGGCGACACCCGGCTCCAGGAACTTGTGTGCTTCTTCGACTGCGATGACGAGTTTCTTCGGCTCTTCGCCTCCGCCGCCCTCGGCGGCCTCCTTCATCTCGACATAGCGGCGATGGATGCGCCGACTGAGGAAGTTCGCAACGAAGATGTAGGCCAGCAGGTCGTTGCCGTAGCGCCCGAATTCCACCACTACGCTCTCGCCGCGCGTCAAATGATCCAGCACCCGCTCGGCGAAGTTCTCGGCTGCTTTTGGTCGCAGAAATTCAAATCTCGACAGCCGGCCGAGCTTGCGCTGCATGGCGAGATACGTCCCTTCGGCGATCTTGTTGCTCTCGAAGAGTTCCTGTACTTCATCTGGGACGTTATCGCTAAGCAGATGGCTGACCCATCTATCCGGGGAGTGTCGCCTAAGCGCGTGGAGCGCGTTCACCTGCACATCGCTCAGACTGAGCTCGCTGCGCAGCATTTCGATGTCTTCCGGCTCGATCTGGTCGTAGCCAATCTGTAGGGCGAACTCAGGGCGCGAACCACGAGCTTTGGATGACGCCTCATCCAAGGTCACGATCACCACTTTGTGGCTAATAGCGTTGAGCTGCTTCAGCCCTTTGTATGTGCGATTCCCGTCGCCCTTGAGCGTGTAACCGTAGTCGTTGTGCATGTCGAAGATCAGCACGCTGGCCAGGTCGCGCCGGATCACTGCGGCGAGCAAGGGCAAGGTGAGAAAAGTTTTGCCAGTGCCACTGCGGCCGAACACGGCGCTGCTGCGCTCGACGAGCCGCTCTAGGTTGAGCTTGATCTCGATATTCTCGTCCTCAATGGTGGCGCCGATGCGATATGCCGTGCGCTCATCGGCAGCAAAAATCTCCTGCACTTCGTCAGGCGTAGCGCGGTAGACAGCAGTGAAATGCGCCGGTACGCTCTTGACCGGCTTGGCCTCGCCTTGCCCTTCCTTCACCAGCATCGGTTTGACGTGCAGCATGCCATAGGCAACCGTGCCGCGATAAATCTCTGTGCGCAGGTCGCCGTCGGCCGGTGGCGACTGCGCCAAAGCCGGATCAATCGCAGCAAGCTGGATATCAGTGACCAGGCCGAAGAACTTTCGATCCGTCTGCCCCTTGATCGTGACGTAGGAGCCTACGGCGACGCCCTCGACGATCATGTTGCTATCTAGCTTGACCAGCACGCCGTCGTTGAGCGATCCGCCGACGACCACGCCTAGGCGCATAGGTAATTCGTCGCGTTGCAACTGCGCTAGATCGCGCGGCACAAGAGGGTTGAGGGGCGAGAGTAAGTTGCTGGTCATCGCGTCATCCTCATCACCACTCGAAGCTCTGGAACACTTTCACGCCGCGCGCCTCCGCTGCCTGAATAAAAACCGGGCGCGCATAGTGCGTGACCAGGATCGGGATGATCTCTTGATCGGGATACACCGCGCGCACGGCCTCAACTTTGCGCGCGAGCTGGTCGAGCACGCTCTGGCGCTCATCCCACCGCACGTCCAGCTGCAGCTTGGCCTCGCCGACGATCAACACACGTTGGCCGTTGCGCCGTGCCCAACCGAAGAGATTGATCTCTTCCCCGTTGATCTCGGTGCGGATGAAGCGCTGTTCGACCTCTAGGCCGAACCTCTGTTTCATTAACGAAGGAAGCGCGCGATAGGCCTCGTTCTCTAGGGAATAGCTCACAGAGCGAGACAGTCCCCCTAACTCAGCTGCGAGTCCACGGACGACACTAACAAGATCCCTTAGCTGACCTTCGGTATGCTTTTGCGCCTCGGCCAGCTCAGCCAAGCGCTGATCGGTCTGCCGCTGTGCCTCGGCCAGCTCGCCAATGCGCTGATTCGTCTGCTTTTGCGCCTCAGCCAGCTCAGCCAAGCGCTGATCGGTCTGCCGCTGCGCCTCGGCCAGCTCGCCAACGCGCTGATTCGTCTGCTTCTGGGCTTCAACGAGCTCGCGCTGGCTTCGAGCTATTTCTGCGACGATCGCCTTGAGTTCGTTGAAGTCGCTAGCCTTGACCAGCGAGTCATAAGCGTCCGAGATGACCTCGGCCAGCAAGCCGGCCTGCTCGGGTGGGAAAGCGCGCTGAAGGCGCTCGGTCATCGCAGCCTTATTCATCACTTCACCGCTGACGAGATTGTAAAGCCATCAGGAGTATGCGCCGTCAGATCAGGCGCCGAAGCAGTCCATCCAGCCGGGCTCCTTCGCCGGCCAACAACCGCGCCAACTCGCACCCGCACTGGCGAAGGAACGCGCGCGAGTCGTTGTGCGTCTCGGCTGCGAGTCTTAGGCTGGCGGCCAACAGCTCATCGCATGGCGCGTCGCGGGCCTCCAGCACTAAGCGAAGGAAATCCAGG
Source organism: Thermoflexales bacterium (assembly GCA_025056965.1). Taxonomy (GTDB): domain Bacteria; phylum Chloroflexota; class Anaerolineae; order J036; family Brachytrichaceae; genus JAAFGM01. The sequence goes on from JANWVF010000049.1 coordinate 11,007, forward strand.
CGTTGTGTAAACGCTTTTACCTCTTCTTTGGTGCAACTGACGACTTCATCGAGCGTGATCGGCGGCTGCGGCGGGATAACCTGTTGAATCGGGGCATCGTCAGAATCACCATCGCGGTAGCCCACACTCAACACGCTCACTTCAATCGGCACGCGCCGGCTACGATGCCAAGCAATATCTTCCGGCCGCACGATGCCATCCTCGGCAATGGATAGCATGCGGGTCATGCTATCGTCCTTGACAACGATGTCGTAGATCAGGCCGAAGATCGTGGCGCCTTTGCGTTGGATGCGCGTCTTAACGAACGCGCCGAAGATCGGCACGTCTTCCTTAGGCACGCGCGTGCCGAAGATAAAAGTGCGCGTGTTGGAGCGCAGAACCCTGCCGTTGACGTTCATGCTCACCGAACAATTGTTCAAATTATAGCCTCATGGCGAGGTGAGCAGTGTCTTCCGGGCACTCGCTAGATTTTCTGAACGGCTGAGGCTGCGCAAGCATGCGCCTCGTTGAGCTGGCTTGGGTGTCAGCTGATTTTCTGTCGTGATCGGTTTGCCTGCGTCACACCTCGAACACCACGATCTCCGGCCATGTGTTCAGGCGAGTCGGTGTGCTGTTCTCCCCACAACCCGACGAGACGTAGAGCATGCCGTTTGGCGTATGGTGCAGGCCACGATAGAACCTAGACTCAATCGGGATGGCCAATCCCGGCAGCAGCGGGATGTAGATCTGGCCTTGATGCGTGTGACCGAAGATGAAAAGCGCGTTTTGCAGCCATGGATGAGCGCGACTCTTCTCATCCAACTTCAGCATTAAGTCTGGGTTGTGACCCAGCACGATCACGCGCGCGTGCGGCGCGCGAGGGCGACAGAGCGTCAGTGCGCTATGCAGGTCATCGCGGTCGGCCCACAATTCGTCTATGCCGATCAACAGCACGTCGTCGCCGATCATGACGCATTCGTTGCGCAACAGCCGTATGTTTAATTGCGGCAGGAGCTGGATGAGTTCGTCCGAATGATCAGGGCCGGGAATCCCATAGTCGTGGTTGCCGAGCACAGCGTATACCCCGTGCGTGGCCCGCAGATGGCGCAGCGGCGACAGTAGATCGGCGACGTTACAACAGGCTGTCTTGCCGACAAAATCGCCGCCGATCAAAATAAGGTCGGGCGACTGGGCGTTGACTGCCTCGGTGATTCGCTGCGCCCAATCCTGACGCTTGAATTGGCCGAGGTGCAGGTCGGAGAAGAAAACCACTCTGAGCGGCGGACGACCAGCAACTGCAGATGTCGCTGAAGCTACCTGCTCCCGCCGCGGGACGATCTCCAGATGTTTAACCCGCAGCTGCCAAGGCGCGATGAAGCGCGCATAAATGCCCACGGTAGCCAGAGCAGCGATGAGCGCGCCGGTAAGCGCCAGTGTCGGCGCGCCGGTCACAGCCCAGTAAACCGCAGCGACGGCGGCCAGCGGCGCAACTACGGCGCTGGAGAGGAAGACCCAATCCACTAGCCATTCTGCCAGAGGCTGCACCGACTTAATAATCAGATCCGATGGGCGCGAGTATTGCACGAAGACACTCCCCTCACACGGAAAGCTGGACGGGAGCACCTGCGCACCTGCCCTGTTGCGCGCCATTCGATCCTTAGCCTGTGCCGCTCCGCTCAGAGAGGGCATGGGAGCAGAAGGCATACGCCGCGCTACAGGTTTGCCACAGGCGCTCCCCGGTCGAGATGTGCGGCGAAACGCACATCGCTACTGAACGGCTTCAGGCTGCTTTGATCTCGTCAAACGCGCGCTGGTAGAGTTCATCTACTTCGGGGTTGCCTTTGCGGAGGAACTCCAGGGCGTTGCCCATGGCGGCTACGTCGGGGTAGACAGCCTTGTCCTCGATCAGTTCCTTAGCGATCAATCCCTGGCGCAGAGCCTCAGCGCTTGGCGTTGCCAGACCGATCTCGTTGGCATTCTCGGCGGCGATGTCGGTGCGGCACAGGAAGTTGATAAACACCTCGGCGGTGTATTGGCTGGGCGCGCCCTTAGGCACACACAGGTTATCCTGCCACACCGTGCTGACATCGCCGGGGATGACATAGACCAAGTTCGGGTTCTCGCCGCGCGCCACGATGGCGTCGTTGGTATAGATATGCGTGCCGAAGACGTCGCCGGCGACGAGATTGGTGGCCGCGTTCGGGCTGTCGGTCAGCGTGTAGTTGGCGCGGCGCTTTAACTCGATCAACGCATCGCGCGCGGCGTTGATCTCTTGTGGGTCAGAAGCGTTGCCGCTGTAACCGAGCACGCGCAGGCCGACGGCCATCAGCTCGCGCACGTCATCGAGCATTCCCAGCTTACCCCGCAGCGCATCCGGCCAGTTCATCACCTGCTTCCAATTGGTGATCGGCTCGGGCACTTTCGTCTTGTCGTAGGCGAAGCCGGTGCAGCCCCAGTTGTAGGCCACGGAGTATTCATTGCTGGGATCGAAATACAGATTCTTGTGACCGGCGCCAATGAACTGGAAGTTGGGGATATTGTCGAAGTTCAGCTTCTCCAACAGGCCGGCCGCAATCATCTTCGACACCATGTAGTCCGATGGAGTGATCAGGTCGTAGCCGGGATTGCCACCTGCCTTGAACTTGGCTTCCATCTCCTCATTGGAGCCATAGGTGTCTACCTTCACCGTAACGCCGAACTCCTGTTTGAATTTGTCAATGACGCTATCGGCAACGTATCCGCCCCATGTGTACCAGGTGATCTCCTTGGCGAGCTGGGCTGTGCTTGCGCTGCCGGGTTGAGGCGCAGGGCCTTCGGCAGCCGGCGCGGTCGTCGGGGTCGCCGGAGGTGCGCCGCCACAAGCAGCCATGAGCGCCGTCGCGCCGCTCAGCCCCAGGCCGAATCGCAAAAACGCTCGTCGGTTCATCTTTACCTCGATCTCCTCTCGAATAAATGTCGCCGGCGCAGTGCGCGGCAACTGCAATTATCCACACAACTCCCCAGGGAGTCAGGCGCGCTGGCGTCGCTGGATGAGCTGTGCCACGATCACGAGGACGATGGAAAGCACCAGCATCAGCGCGGAGATGGCGTTGATCTCCGGCGTGATGCCTCGGCGAATCTGTCCCCAAATGTATACCGGCAACGTCTGCGATCCGACGCCGGTGACGAAGAACGAAATCACGAAGTCGTCCAATGACAGCGTGAACGCCAACAGCGCGCTGCTGATGATGCCGGGCATGAGCAAGGGCAGGGTGATGCGCCGAAAGGTAACCCACTCATCAGCGCCCAGATCCTGAGCTGCCTCCTCCAGAGAGCGATCGAAGTCGGCCAGGCGCGCGCGCATGGTGAGGTAGACGAACGGCATGCAGAAGGCGATGTGAGAGATCACCAGCGTCAGCAACCCGCGGCTAATGTTAGCCGCTGCGAAGAAGATCAGCAATGAGATGCCCATGACGATCTCCGGCACGATCACCGGCATGTAGAGTAAGCCGTCCCATGCGCTCTGACCGCGAAAGCGGTAACGCTCCATCGCCATTGCCATCAGCGTGCCGATCACCACAGCGCCAAAAGTAGATAGCGTGGCGACGATCAAGCTATTGGCAGCAGCTTCGAGGATGCGCGGATTGTTGAACACTCGCTCATACCACTGGAGCGTGAAGCTCTGCCAGGTTGCGCCGGTGCGCGCGCTGTTGAACGAGAAGACGATCAACACGACGATCGGCACATACAGGAAGGCAAACGTGAATAGCGTGATCGTCACCAAGGCAAAGCGGCCGGGGCTGAGGCGTTGCGCCTCGCCGCGCGGCCTGGGCTTGATCTCGCTGCGCTCACCGAGTAGGACGACGGTTGAATCGGATGCCATGGTCTCTCCTGGGCTACAAGACGGCTCGCTGATCGCCTCGCCCGGTGCGGAAGTACAGCACGGCTGCGACGGTGACGATGATCATCATGAGCAGCGCCAGCGCTGAGCCAAACGGCCAGTTCACGCTAGCGCTAAACTGTTGTGCGATCGTATAGCCGATCATGTTGGTGCGCCCACCCCCCATCAGCTCCACGGTGATGTACGACCCGATGGCCGGGACGAACGTCAGGATCGAGCCGGCCACCAGGCCAGGCGAGATCAGCGGCAGCATCACGCGCTGGAAGGCGCGCAGCGTGTCTGCGCCCAGGTCATGCGCTGCCTCGATCATCGTCCAGTCAAACTTCTCCAGCGACGTGTAAAGCGGCAGAATCATGAATGGTAGATTGCCGTAGACCAGGCCGATCATCACGGCTGTCGGCGTGAAGAGCAAATCAATCGGCTCTAGCCCCAGGGCACGCAGCGCCGTGTTGATCGGCCCATTTCCACGCAGCATAAACTGCAACGCATAGGTGCGCACCAGGAAGTTCGTCCAAAAGGGGATCATCACGAGAAACAGCGCCAGGTTGCGATAGCGCCGTGAGAGCCGCGACATAAACAGCGCCACGGGGAACGCGATCAACAACGTGATCAGCGTGCTGACCAGAGAGAGCCAAACCGAGCGCCAGAACAGCTCCAGATATAGACCGTCGAATAAGCGTATGTTTAGCCCACTCTCGAAGGAGATTGAGGGATTGAAGCGGATGTCTTTGATGACATCGTGGTAGTTCTCCAGCGTGAGGGGCGGCGCAGGAAAGCCGAATTGATCGCGCGACATGAAGCTGATCACGGCCATGATCAGCAGCGGGATAAGGAAGAAGACGATGAGCCAGAATGCGCCCGGCCCCATCAGGCCGAAGATGCGCAAGGAACGACGTTCACGAAAAGCCTGGATCATACGAGCGTCGGGTCGTTAGGTCATGCTCAGTCAATCTTCACTGAGCCAGGACGAGCGCATTCTCCGGCTTGAAGGTCAACCAGGCCGTCTCGCCGGGTTTGAAGAAGTAATTCGGATCGAGCGTGCTGATGGTGTTTTGCTCCCAGACGTCCAGTTGGTTATTGCCGAGCATCACGATCACGCGCGTGTCCGAGCCGACGTAGGCAATGGAACGCACTTGAACCTCGTAGCAGTTCGGGCTGCTATCCGGCTGCTCGACCAGTTGCACCTTCTCCGGCCGCACTGAGATGACGGCGGTCACGCCCGGGCGCACGCCGTCCATCGCTCGCCCTACGAACCGTCGTCCGCCGTCCACAATGAGGCTGGCAAATTCGCCGTTGACCTCTTGCACCGTGCCCTCTAGGAAGTTCGTCTCGCCGATGAAGTCGGCGACAAAACGCGTGGTGGGACGCTCGTAGATCTCAAGCGGCGTGCCGATCTGGAGCACCTTGCCTTTGGAGAACACTGCGATGCGGTCGCTCATCGTCAGCGCCTCTTCCTGATCGTGAGTGACGAAGATGAAGGTGATGCCAACCTCCCGCTGGAGCGTCTTCAACTCCATCTGCATCTCCTTGCGCAGTTTGGCATCCAGCGCGCCGAGCGGCTCGTCCAGCAACAGCACCTTGGGGCGGTTCACCAAGGCGCGCGCCAGCGCCACGCGCTGCTGCTGACCGCCGGACATCTGCCGAGGATAGCGCTTCGCCATCTGCGGCAACCGCACAAGCTCCAACGCTTCACCAACCCGCCGTTTGATCTCGCTTCGGCTGAGCCCCTTCATCTCTAGCCCGAAGCTGATGTTCTGCTCCACGGTCATGTGAGGAAAGAGCGCATACGACTGGAAGACCGTGTTGACATTGCGCTGGAAGGGCGGCGTGCTGCCCATCGCCTTGCCGTCTATGTAGATCTCCCCGCTGGTTGGCCGCTCGAAGCCGGCGATCATGCGCAGCGACGTGGTCTTGCCGCAGCCCGACGGCCCGAGCATAGCGAAGAACTCTTGTTGGCGAATGCCCATCGAGACGTGGTCCACTGCGACGACGTCGCCGAACACCTTGCTCACGTCTCGCATCTCGACTGCGTATTCGGACAACGTACCTGCCTCCGGAATCACCCAGCCTTCGCTCCCGAACCCGCCGATGCGATCAGGAGTTGCAACCACGCGATTATACGAAGGATTTCGTCTTTGATTAGCGCAATCGCGAATCGCCGTTCGGCTGCGCAGCAGCACAGCGCGCCGGATGCGTCAGCCGGTTGCGCCTCTCGCCTATGGCTACCGGTCGAACCCGCTGTTCAGTGCTTCACCCACCACGCATCGGACACCAGACACACGCCGCCGCGCTGCTTGAGGATTGGGCGTATCGCTTCGATGATGGCCGGCAACTGTGATTCATCGCACGTGCTGAGCAGATAGCTATTCTTAAAAACGCCGCTCAGCTCGTCGCCGCGACGAATGCCGCGCTCGCCCTTGCCGATGACGTCGGGCACGATGGTATATCCGGAGACGCCGTGTTGCTCCAACAGGCGCGCGACGCGCTCAATCTCTAGCGCGTCGGTGACAATTTCGATTCGCTTGATGGCTTGCATGCGGGAATTATCGGCGAAGATCGCAGCATTCACTGCCACAAGGCAGAGATGAGACCCATATATAGGGGAATGCCCAGCACTACGTTGAACGGAAAGGTGAGCGCCAGCGCCATCGTCACGTAGAGCGCCGGGTTGGCCTGCGGCAGCGTCTGGCGCATGGCGGCCGGCACGGCGATGTACGACGCGCTGGCGCATAGCACGACGAACAGCAGCGCGTCGCCGGCCGGCAAGCCGATCAGCCGTGCAATGGCAATGCCCAGCCCGGCATTCACCAGCGGCAAGCCGAAGGCGAACGCGATCAGGAAAGCGCCGATGTGTCGCAGGTCGCCCAGTCGCCGACCCACCACCAGCCCCATGTCCAACAAAAACAGGCTGAGCAAGCCAGGGAACAACGACTCGGTGAACGGCTTGAGCGAATCCCTGCTGCCCTGGCTGGCGGCGTAACCGATGAGCAAACTGCCCAGTAGCAGCAATACCGAACCGTTGAACACGACCTCGTGCAGCAGGGTTGCGAACTGGCCGCGGATAACGTTGCCGTCGTGCTGCCCCAGCCGCGCCAACAGCACGCCGACCAGGATGGCCGGCGACTCCATCAGCGCCAGTGCTGCGGTCATGTAGCCACTTTGCGGCTCGCCCAGCCGCTGCAAAAACGCCGTGGCTGTGACAAAGGTGACTGCGCTTACTGAGCCATAGGTTGCGGCAACCGCAGCGGCGTCAGGGCGGCTTAGCCGACGGCAAAGCAGGGGGAAGGCATACATCGGCACGATTAGCGCCATGATCAACGCTGCGCCCAAGGCCGGCAGCGCCGACTCGCCGTTACTCTCGCGCAGCGCCGCTCCGCCCTTAAAGCCAAGCGCCAGCAGCAAATACAACGACAACACCTTTGAGGTGGGCGCTGGCAGCTCCAGGTCGGACTTGACCAGGGCAGCGAAGATGCCCAGCAGGAAGAACAGCACCGGCGGGTTGAGTAAGTTAGAGACGACCAGGTCGGTGCCCATGCTCAACGCATCAGCCCATGCAGCCACACGGCAAATTGGTAGTACAACGGCAGGCCGATGACAAGGTTGAATGGGAAGGTAATGCCCAGTGACGAGGTGAGATAGATGCTGGGATTGGCCTGTGGCAGCGCCGCGCGCACTGCGGCCGGCGCATCAATATATGAGGCACTGGCTGTAATTGCGCCTAGCACGAAGCTGCCGCTAGGTGAGAGTCCGGCCATCACGCCCAGCGTCGTACCCAGCAGCCCGTTGAACAATGGGAAGATCACACCGAAGGCCAGCAGACGCGGTCCCAAACGGAAAAATTCCCGCAACTGCCGACCGGCCACCATGCCCATTTCTAGTAGGAAGAGCGTCAGCACACCTCGGAAGGGATCGTCGAAAAACGGCTTGACCGATCGGAATCCTGCTTCTCCAATCACTGCGCCGATGAATAGCCCACCCAGCAGCAGGATTACGCTGCGACCGCGCAGCGTATCAATCACGATTTCGCTGATCGGCAGATTGCCATTCAGCTCGGCACGACGTAGGCGCCAGCGCGCGATGAACAGCGCGACTAGAATCGCCCACTCCATCAGGCTGACCAGCACCGGCATGAACGGTTCCGCAGGGCTGCCCAGCTTTTCGGCCAGCGATAGCGCTGCAAAGAAGGTGACCGACGAGACCGACCCATAGAGCGCCGCGATGCCGGCAGCATTCGGGATGTCCAGCTGAATGAATCGGCGCGCCAGGAAATAGGCCGCCGATGGTATGAACACGACCAGCAGCGCCGTCGCCAATGCCGGCGCGACGATCCGTTCCAACCCCGCGGCAGCTAGCTCGGTGCCGCCTTTCAACGCGATCGAGAAAACCAGATAGATCGAGATCGCATTCAAGACGGGTTGTGGGAACTCCAGCTCGCTCTTGATCAAAGTGGCGATGATGCCGACGACGAAGGCCAGCACCAGGGGCGAGAGAAAGCTCGTTCGGATGATCTCCAGTGTGTCCAACCTGTCTGCTCCTATGCTTCAAGATTCGGCCGGACGGCGCAAAGCCCGCACCCAACTTGGCATTCGGTGCCGAGCAACGCCGGGAAGGGGGCGCCGGCTTTTACTTCCCAGCGATTGCCGCTTGTGGCACGCGCTGCTTCGTCCCCCACAGGTCACGCTCGAACCAGGCAACCACCAACGGCACGGCCACAAAGATGGACGAATACGTGCCGCTGATCATGCCGATGAGCAGCACTGCGACGAACTGTTTGATGCTGGCTCCGCCAAACAATAGCAGCGCCGTCAACACGATGATGTTGATGAGCGAGGTAGTGAGTGAGCGATTCAGCGTCTCTAGCAGGCTGCGCGTCACGATTGACTCGAACGACTCTCCGCGTCGGCGCGTCAAGTTCTCACGAATTCGATCGTAGACCACGATGGTGTCTTGGATAGAGAAGCCGAGCACGGTGAGCATGGCAGTTAGAAAGAGCGCATCAATCTCCCAGTTGAACAACGCAGAGAAGATTGCCGTGATGCCGGCCGCGATGAGGATGTCGTGGATAAGCGCAGCGATGGCACAGATGCTGTAGCGGAAGGCATGATCTGCCTTGCGGAAAGACCACCAAATGAACAGCAAGATCGCAACGGTAGCCACAACGACCGCGATGATTGCCGCCTGGGTCACCTGAGAGGCCACGGCCGGGCTGACCGACTGGATTTGTGTGCTGTTTGCATCGAGCGGGGCCACTTTGGCCAGTGCGTCGCGGATTTCCTGAGCGCGCTCGCCCTCGATGAACACGGTGCGCACTTGCCAGATGTTCTCCGCCGGGTCGCCTAGCCGGGTGATGGCCGGATTGGTGATGCCGAACGACTGGAATACGCTGCGGATTTGATCCTCACTGACCGGCTGCGTGAATTTCACTTCAAAGCGATTGCCCGGCAGGAAGTCCACGCTCAATCGCCAGGGAGTATGGGTCGGCAGCGTGATGACGTTGTAGATCATTGCCAGCACGCCCGGCAAGATCACCAGCAACGACAAGATGAAGTAGTAGCGGCGATTCTCGACGATGCGGAAGAGGTTGAACATCCTAGACCCCCAATAGGACGGCGCGGCGCGCCTCGATGGTCTCGGCTTGCTCGCTGAACGTGATGCGCATCAACGTGCGCGTGACGAACATGGACGAGAACAGGCTGACGATGATGCCGAGCGACAGGGTGATGGCGAAGCCTCGCACAGCGCTTGCGCCGAAGGTGTTTCCGAATACGAACAAGATGGCGCAGGTGATCAAGGTGCTGATGTTCGAGTCGCGGATGGAAGGCCAAGCGCGCTGAAAGGCTGCCTCGACGGCCGCGCGCATGGTGCGTCCGCCGCGCAACTCTTCGCGGAAGCGCTCGAAGATGAGCACGTTGGCGTCTACCGCCGTCGCCACCGAGAGCAAGAAGCCGGCGATGCCGGGCAGCGTCAGGGTCACCGGAATCAGGACGAAAAGCGCCAGGGAGACCAGCATGAAGAACACCAAGGTGAACGCCGAAAGCACGCCGGGCAGCCGGTAGCGCGTGATCATGAAGACGATCATCCCGATCAGGGCGATCGCGCCGGCGACCAAGCTGCGGCGGATCGAATCGGCGCCCAGCGTCGCGCCGATGTCGCGCGTAGTCTCAATCGTGAGCGGCACGGGCAACGAGCCGTAGCTCAGCACTAGGGCGAGGTTGTTGGCGCCGTCGCGCGTGAAGTTGCCGCTGATGCTGCCGTCGGCGCTGAGCACCGCGCGAATCGTTGGGCAGGAAATCACCCGCTGGTCGAGCACAATGCACATGGCCTGGTTCAGCTTTTCGCCGGTGTAACGCCGAAAGTCCTCCTGAAACTGGGGCTTGATGGTGAAGTTGACGACGTTGCGACCCAGGCTATCGAGGCCGGGGGTAGCTGATTCCAGGATGTCGCCGGTGAACGCCGTCTTATAAACCTGATTCCCGGCGTGCAATGACTCATCAATCGGCTTTCCGGTCGGCAGCGTGTTGGGGAACAACAGTCCACCGTATAGGCTGTAAGTTGTGGAGATCAGCGTACCCTCGGGCAGCGGGTTGAACCCGGCGTCCACGAACTCGAGCTGACCGGTCTGTTTGATCAGGTCAATCGCCAAGTTGCGATCAGTCACGCCCGGCAGCTCGACCAGGATGCGATCTTCGCCCTGCTGCTGGATGATCGGCTCGGCAACGCCTAGGCCGTTCACGCGGTCTTCGATGATGCGCCGGGCGGATTCCATCTGTTCCGGTGTGGGCTGCGCGCCGCCCGGCAAGTTGCTGGCCAGCAGCACCTGCAGGCCGCCTTTCAAGTCCAAGCCCTGCTTGATCTGCAAGTCGCGCCCGCGCACCTCTTGCCAGAAGACCAGGTTCTTTACGAAGTCGGGCTTGGGCGTCGGGAGGACGATGTAGGCTGACACCACGAGCAGCAGAAGGGTGATCAGCAGCCTGATGAACGTGTTCTGACGCATGATCGGAAGGTTTCCATCCTAAAGGCTGAGGATGTAGCGGCGATTATAGCGGAATGGTTTTTAGGAAGGCTGCCTTGGCGGGTACTCGACGACGCCACCATCGGCTTCGTCATCCTCCATGCAGCTAAGCCCCCGAAGGCGAGCGGTGAAGAAGGGCCGGTTAATATAATGAGGCGAACATAGACCTATGGGCAAAACGTTCGCAGAGAAGGCGCTGGCCCGTGCTTCGGGCCAGGCCCAGGTCAGCGCCGGGCAGATCGTTGACGCGCAGCCGGACCGGGTGCTCAGCCACGACAACACCGCCGCCATTTACCGCTTGTTCAAACAGCTCGGCGTCACGAAAGTCAAGCACCCAGAGCGCCTTTGCATCACGCTCGACCACGCCGTGCCTGCACCCACGACCCAGCACGCGCAAAACCACGCCGAAGTCCGCCGCTTCGTCCGCGAGCAGGGCGTCCGCTACTTCTTTGAAGTCGGGCGCGGCATCTGCCACCAAGTCTTCAGCGAAGAGGCGCTGGTGCTCCCCGGCATGACCATCCTCGGCTCCGACTCGCACACGACGCACTTTGGATGGCTCGGCGCATTTGGCGCGGGCATCGGCCGCAGCGAGGTAGCTGCTCTGTGGGCTACCGGCGAACTGTGGCTGCGCGTGCCGGAAAGCATGAAGGTCGTCGTCACCGGCCGCCTGCCGCCCTGGGTCACCACTAAGGATTTCTGCCTCAAGTTAATCGGCGACCTGGGCCAGGATGGCGGCCTGTATCGCTCCATCGAATTTCATGGCGATGGCATCGGCCGGCTGAGCCTAGACAGCCGAATGGTCATTCCCAACATGATGGCGGAGTTCGGCGCGAAGAATGCCTATTTGCCGCCGGACGAAGCTGTGTTCGCCTATCTGGAGGAGCGCCTGCAGCGCCGCCTGCGCGCAGCTCACGCTCAACACGACAGCGCAGAGTGCGCCGTCATCGAGGCGCAACTGGCCGGCCTGCGCGACAACGCCCTCTATCCTGACCCTGAAGCGACCTACGTAGCCGAATGTCACTACAACCTCGACGCGCTTGAGCCGATGGTAGCCCGACCGCATCGGGTGGATAACGTCGCGCCTATCAGCGAGGTCAAAGGTCAGCCCGTGCAGCAAGCTTGGCTTGGCACGTGCACGAACGGCCGGTTGGAAGATATTGCCGCTGCGTGCGAGGTGTTGCGCGGCCGACGTGTGGCGCGCGGCACGCGCCTGCTGTGGAATCCGGCGTCCTCGGAGGTGTTGCAGGCGGCGCTACATCTCGGCTATGTGGCTACCTTCCTGGAAGCCGGCGGCATCATCAACGCCCCCGGATGCGGCCCCTGCATGGGCAATCACATGGGCGTGCCGGCCGTTGGGGAGGTCACCATCAGCAGCGCCAATCGCAACTTCCGCGGGCGAATGGGCACCCGCGAAGCCGAGATCTACCTTGCTTCGCCGGCCGTCGTCGCCGCTAGCGCCGTCGCCGGCTGCATCGCCGATCCACGCGAGATCGCGGCTTGAACGGCGACGCGAGGACATACCCGATCGCCGCTTCGGCTCAGATCGGAACCAGCGCGAGGGTGAGATCGTCTCTGTCCCCCGCTCACACACGGGCGTGGGTAAGGCCTGCCCTCTCCGATCTGCCAAGCTAGGAAGACGCTCGAGCGCGCTAAGGATTTTCTCAAAGAATGGATTTCCGCTTCTGACTGTGTTTTAATCATCTATCCGATATCCGATGCACAGCTATAGGCCGGAAAACCCGCTCATCGTACAAAGCGACCGCTCGGTGCTGTTGGAAGTGGATAACCCGTCCTACACCGAGGCGCGCGATGCGCTGGCACGCTTCGCCGAACTAGAGAAAAGCCCGGAATATGTGCATACCTATCGCATCTCGTCGCTGTCGCTTTGGAACGCCGCTGCTGCCGGCTTAACCGCCGATGCAATCCTGGCCGACCTGGAGCGTTACTCTAAGTACCCACTGCCGGAGAACATCAAGGTAGACATTCGAGACGCCGTCGGCCGCTACGGGCGGGTCAAACTTGTGCTGGAAGATGGGCGGATGCTGGTCATCGCCGATGACGGTGCGCTTGCCGAGGAATTAGCCCGCCATCGGTCGTTCGCCCCGCTGGTGAAAGGTCGTCTCGGGCAGACGACTTTTGAGATAGACCCGTCGCAGCGCGGCCATGTCAAGCGGGTGCTGTTGCAGATCGGCTATCCGGCCGAAGACCTGGCCGGTTATGTGGACGGGGCGCCGCTGCATTTCGATCTGCGCCAGGTCACGCTCGGCGGCCAACCGTTCACGTTGCGGCACTACCAAGCTGATGCCGCCGAGGTGTATTGGGCGCAGGGAAGCGCAGCGGGCGGCAGCGGCGTAGTAGTGCTGCCGTGCGGAGCCGGCAAGACCATCGTCGGCATCGCCGCTATGCACAAGGCGCAATGCGCCACCCTCATCCTCACGCCCAACACCGTCGCCGTTCGGCAGTGGATTCGCGAAATTCTCGATAAGACCACGCTCACCGAAGATCAAGTCGGCGAATACAGCGGGCTGAAGAAGGATGTGCGGCCGGTGACGATTTGCACGTATCAGGTGCTGACGTATCACCCACGCAAGGGGTCGGCGGTGCGAGATCAAGGCTCGGAGCCGGAAGAGGGTCACACGGCGCCGGCTTCTAACTCGCGTAAGTCGGCCTCGCGCAAGCGCGCGCTGCCGAAGCTCAGCGAGTACCCGCACATGGCTCTGTTCAACAGCATGGACTGGGGGCTCATCATCTACGACGAGGTCCATCTGCTGCCAGCGCCGGTGTTCCGCATGACCGCAGAGATTCAGGCGCGCCGCCGACTGGGCTTGACCGCTACGCTGGTGCGCGAGGACGGCTTGGAAGGTGACGTGTTCTCGCTGGTCGGGCCGAAGAAGTACGACGTGCCGTGGAAGGACCTGGAACGCCAAGGGTGGATCGCCACTGCTGAGTGCCATGAGATTCGCGTCTCGATGGCCGATGAAGATCGTATGGAATATGCCATCAGCGACCATGATCAAAAATACCATTTCGCCGCGACCAACCCACGCAAATTGCAGATCGTCTCGATGCTGATGGCCAAGCACAAGGATGACGACGTGCTGATCATCGGTCAATATCTCCCGCAGTTAGAGCAAATCGCTCGGCGACTCGATGCGCCGCTGATCACCGGTGAGACGCCGGTGCGCCAGCGCGAAAAGCTGTTCCAGCAATTTCGCGAGGGACAAATTCGCTGCTTGGTGCTGTCGAAGGTGGGCAACTTCTCGATTGACTTGCCCGACGCCAACGTGCTGATCCAGGTGAGCGGGATGTTCGGCAGCCGACAGGAAGAAGCTCAGCGCCTAGGGCGCGTGCTGCGCCCCAAGCAGAACGGCCTGCTGGCGCACTTCTACACCATCGTCACACGCGATACGCTCGATCAGGAATACGCCGCCAAGCGCCAGCTCTTCCTCACCGAGCAAGGCTACCATTACGATATCCTCTACGAGGAGGAAGTGCCTGGGTTTACCCCAGCGCTGATGGCCGTGAACGCGACACCCGTGCAGCGCAGCGTCGGTGCGCTCCAATAACTGGTTTGCTGCGATGGGAGAGGCTCAACCCGCAACCGGCGAGGTGAAATCGGCATCGGCCTGGCCCGTTGCCGCGCCGTTCCGCACCGGCATTCCATCGCTCGCATCGCTGATCGAAGCTGAGTTCAGCGGCGCCCAGTTGCGCGACCTGGCGCGCTGGCTCGGCGCGACGCCTAAAGGCTATTCGCGCGTGAAGTGGGTGGAGCAGGTCGTCGCAGCGCTCAACGATCGGATCGCGCGCGCTGCCGAATCGCCGGATGCGCTGCTGGAAGGACTAAGCGCGGAACAGCAGGAGTTCGTTCGCCGCCTGCTTACCGCGCGAGACCACGAGGTGCCGATCGCGCGCGGCATGGCCGCCGATTTATGGGCACGAGCTGCCGAGCGCTCGAGCGATTCCCGGCTCGACGCCGATCGCAGGCTGACCGAGTTGATCGAATCCCTGCGCCGCTGCGCCCTGCTCTTCCCGACCCGCGCGGCGGTCCTCACCGGCTTGCGCGACGTGTATTACCGCTGGCTGCCGCTCAACGGCGCCCGCATCCCGGTGATGCGCTGGCCCATCCAAGCCGAGTCAGCGGTGCGCGTAGACGACTCATCTGCGTCGCCGGTTGCCAACATCCTCGAGCACTTCGAGATCTTTCTCAACGCCATCGCGCGCAGCGGCGCTACCTTGCGCACGCCGCTGCCGGCCCACCGGCAGGCTGCATGGCTGCCTTGGCTGCGAGATTGGGAGCACGACGCCAACGAAGCCGAGCGCGTGCTGCGCTCGCGACCGAATTGGGCGCCCGATCCTCACACCGGCATCAGCGTCCTGATGTTCAGTCCACTCGCGCCGGAATCGGCAGCAACTTTAGAAGACCAGACCGGCCTAACGACGCCGCAGATCGAGTTCCTGTTCGCCATCGCGTGCGCCCTACAACTCATCGAACCGCCCGACGGCGCGCTGCGCGTGCGCGCGCGCAACAGTGCCCTGGAAGAGTGGCTCGTGCTGGCCGATGCGCACAAGCTTCGGCGCGCTTGGACGGCCTGGAGCGAGCAAATCCTAGACGGCTTGGAAGTGCGCAACGCCATCAGCAACTTGAAGTCGGCGCAGCGCTTCCGCGTGATGCGCGCGATCGGCGCGCGCCACCTGACGCCCGGCGTATTAGCCGCCGAATGGTGCGCGCTGCGGCGCTACATGGTGCGCGTGCTGCGCGGCCTGCCGGTGAACCAGTGGGTTCGATGGGACGATCTGCAAGCTAGGCTCTTCGATTTTCATCCTGAATGCGTTTGGACGTTCACTACGAAGGCGGACTGGTGGTTTGTCCTCGCCGCGACGGGCGCGCGGATGAATTTGAAGCAGGCGGAAGAGTGGCGCGCCAGCGTCGGCGTCATCCTCGAACACATCATCCGCGATTCGCTCGCCTGGTTCGGCGCGGTCGAGGTGCGCCATACGCCGGAAGGCCGGTTGGATGCCTTTAAGGTCACCCCGCTGGGCGAGTGGCTGATCGAGGGGCGACAGGATGCGCTGCCCGCCGAGGCAGCGCCGAAGCTCCGCTCGGTTGCGCCGATCGAATGGCTGGATGGGCACACGCTGCGACTGCCGCCGGCGCCGGATCGCGCCGCGCTGGTAAGCCTGGTGCGCCGGTGTGCCGAGGCCACCGACGCGCCGTTTACCTATGTGTTTACCCAAGGGAGCATCGAGCGTGCGCTGTCGGAAGGCCTATCCCTTGCCGAGGTCGCGGCGCAGTTCAAATCTGCCGATGCTTCGCTGAGTCCGGCGGTCGGCGAGCTGTTCGGGCAAATCGCGCAGCGGCACGGCCGCGTGCGCGTGTATGAATCGCTCGCCGTGCTAGAACTGGCCGATGAATTCGCCGTCAAGGAGTTGGCTGCCAGCACCAGCCTCATGAAACATGTGGTGTATCAGCTCTCCTCGCGCGCTTTCGTCCTGCACGAAGACGATTTGGAGACATTGATCGAGGAGCTGCGAGAGAAAGGCTATATGCCGAGGGTAAGGTGAGCACAGAACATCAGCAATCCCGCATCGCGCAGGCCCCCTCGAACGAGGCCACGGCCGAGACGACGCTCTCCATCATGCAGTCCAGCGCCACCGACTTCCAGCGTGACCTGGGCCGCTACTGGCGTTACGTGCGGCGAGTCGGCGGCATCGCGTTGACTCAGGAGGGCCGAATCTACAAGAGTCAATTCAAGATGCTGGCCGCGGCGATGAACGCAGCGGAAGCGCCGGCTGATGAGCGTGACAGCGGGCGGCTGTGGTTCATGCGCCGGTTGTTGCAAGCCATGCGCGAGTTGAACGAGGCAGAGCAAGGCCGCTTCATCGTCGCCAATCCAAGTAGCCAGCTGCTCGGCATGCCGATGGCTCAACGCGTGAAGTGGACGTTCGAGACCTGGCGCGATGATGCTGCTTGGAATGAGCTGTTGCGCTTGCCGCTTCAGGTGAGCGGCGGATATGCGGGCCGAGAAGGGGCGGCTGCCTTGAGCCGGGCGCGCCTGACACTCCTGCGGGCGATCGGCCGACTGACGCAGATCAACCGACAATCCGGTGGATGGGTCGCGCTGGCCGATCTCATCGCGCATATCAAGCGCAACGACTACGCCTTCTTGTTCGAGCGCCGGCATCGCGGCAGCGTCATCCCCTACGCTTCGCCCTACCAAGGGACGAATAACCCGTATGGGCTTACCTTTGAGGCGGTGAAGCACGAGGCCAACGGCTGGGATTTGGTCGAAGGAGGGTTCATCGTCAACGTGTTGACCGAGCCGTTATGGTGGATGGGGCTGGTGGAGCTGGGTTATGCGCGCGACGTGCAGGCTGCCGGCGTAGAAAACACGCCCCCGACTGCCTTTCGCCTGACGCCATCAGGCGCATGGTTGATCGGAGGTGGCGACCCGCCGACCTTCGTCGAAAGCGGCGGCAAGCTCATCGTGCAGCCGAACTTCACCGTGCTGGCGCTCGAACCGATCAGCGACGCCGTCTTGAGCGACCTGGACCATTTTGCCGAGCCGCAGGGCGGCGATCGAGTCATCGCCTATCACCTGACGCGCGAGTCGCTCTACCGCGGCCAGCAGAGCGGCTGGACTGCCGCGCGCGTGATCGCCTTCCTCGAGGTACATCAGGGCGGGCCGGTCCCGGCCAACGTGCGTCGCTCGCTGGAGGAGTGGGAGGTCGCCCACCGGCGGATCACCTTTTACCGCAACGCCTGCGTCGTGCAGTTCGCCGACGCGGAAGCCGAACAAGCGTTGAGCGACGTGCTTGCGCCGTTCGCGCCGCGCGCCATTGGTCCGCGTTTCAAACTGGTCGAGGGCCGGAACGCCAAGGAAGTCGCGGCCGCACTGCGCGAAGCCGGCTGGACGCCGGTGCTCCAGCCGGCCGGCGATCAAGCGACCGAGGGTGTATTGCGCACCGACGACGAGGGCACGGTCACGTTCACCCAGGCCGCGGCCAGCGTGTATGCTTTGGGCAAGCTGGCGCGCTTTGCCGCGCTACCGGCGGCCGATGAGGCAGGCCGCGCCGCCGCGCATATCACCGACGCTAGCGTGCGCGCTGCCATGAGCGCCGGCATGACGCTCGATGAGTTGCTGGCGACTCTGGCCGAACTTCACTCCGGGCCGCTTCCGGTCGCGCTGGAGCAAAAGATTCGCGCATGGGCCAGCTTCTTCGGCAACGCTGCCTTCCATCAGGTGACGCTGCTCGAGTTGTCCAGCCAGACCGTGTTGGCCAACCTGCTCGACGATCGTGAGGTCGGCCCGTATCTGAAGCCCATCGAGGGTAGCGTGAGACCGTTGGCGCTGGTGCTGCCGGCGCACGCCGAGGTCGTGCGCGCCATGCTGCGCGAGCGCGGCATCAACGTCGCCTAGCCCAGGCTGGCCGTGAGGTAAGCAATCAGGAATTCGTCGAGCGCACCGGCCAGCACCTTCTTCGGCTGGGTGCTGGTCAGGCCGGTGCGCGAGTCCTTCACGCTCGCCTGCTTGAAGAGCGTATAGACGCGCACCTGGTCGGCCAGCTTCAGCGGCTCGCTGTCGTTCGGCCGCGCGGCATCAACAAGCTGCTGTTGCGCGAGCAGCCAACGCGGCACATAGCGCCGCGCATGCCCCTCGATTTCGTCGGCCGATAGGGCGTGACGCCAGACGATCGTGCGGCGGCCACCGGACTCGCCGGGCTTGGCCAGCGTGATCGTCGTCTGGCGCAACAGTTTGTCGGTCAACATGCCTGCCTCCCGCATCGGGCGATGTTCGATTTTGAGGTCGCTGGTGCCGTTGCCCGGCATGGGCGCATCGGGAAAGACCTCGACCCGCGCCCACACGCTGATGCGCTCGCCGTCGCGCTTGGGCGACTGGCGCACCAGCCGATGTAATCCGCTTTCGCCCTTGAGCAGAGCGTATGCGCCGAAGCCCACGATGTTGATCGTTGCTTCCAGCACGCCGCCGTCGGCGGGCGATTCGTTGACCAGCGCGGTGGAGAAGCCGCGTGATTGGGCCCAAGCGGTATACATCAGCGCTACGTCGCGCGCCCATTCCGCCGGTATCGTCGCGTCCTCATTGGCCGCGACGATGGCGCGCACGGTGACGAAGGCGCCGGCTTGATCCTCCTCGCTGCGCAGGCACAGCATCGTCTCGGCCAGCGGCAGCTCGCGCACCAGCTCGGCGTATAGCCGATTGGCCTCGGCCAGATCGTCGGCGGCAGCCTTGCCGCGCGTCGCGCTCGCGCGCTTCAGCGCTTCGGCGCATTGCTCAAACAGGCGGCGGATGTTCTCGGCTTGATCTACGCGCTGCGAGAGCAAGTTCATCGTCTCGATCTGAGCCGTCGCCTCCTGCGGATGCTGCCAGAAGTCAGGCCGGCCGATTCGCTCGATGAGGTCCGAGACGCGCTCCTTCAGCTCGGCGACGCGATGCTGTTCTAACATGCGCTCGATGCGTTCACCCAGCGCTTCGAGCTGAGACCGCAGCTCCTTGGCGGACAGGGGCTTGAACGACGCGATGTGACGTTGAACCCGCGCATCGTCGGCCTCGTCACCCTCGTCCACTACCCACACGGCGATGTCGCCGCCACGCACGATCAGGCGCACGGTCGCGCCATCCGGCAGCCGCCGGCGGGCAATGTGACGCGCCAAGGGGTAAGTGATGCTGCGTTCGATCTGCCGTTTCAGATACCGCGCGCCAAAGCGCAGATCGTAGCCGCGCTCGACCAGCAGATCAATCACCGAGTCGTCCACGCTGACGCGCAGGCCACGCCGAGCGATGCCTTCGCGGGCGATGACATCGGCCACCTCGCGCTGGGCGATCTGGCGGATGATGTTGCGGGAGAGCGGCTTGAAGAAGCACACGGCATCGAGGCGATTGATGAACTCGGGCCGGAAGTAGGTCTCACTCTCGCGGATGATGGCGCGCTCGGCTTCCTCGACTGGGTCGCCCACCCGAAAACCGATCTGCGGGCCGAGCAGCTGCGTGCCTAGGTTCGACGTGAGCACGATGACGGTGTTGCGCAGGTTGAGCTCCTCACCCTGGCCGTTGATCAGGATGCCTTCGTCGAACAGCTGGAGAAAGCGCTGATACATATCCGGGATGGCCTTCTCGAATTCATCCAGCAGCAGCACGGCGAACGTCTGCTGCGCCATGCGCGCGCTCAGCATGCCCAGCCGCTCAAGCTCGGACGTGCCGTGCGGATCACCGAACATCCGATCCACTGCCGTCCACTGGTCGTTGAAATCGGCCATGTTGAAGCGCACGATGCGCTCCTCGCCGCCGAAGAGGAAGCGGGCCAGCGCCTTGACCAGCTCGGTTTTGCCCACGCCCGTCGGGCCGAGAAAGAGGAAGACGCCCATCGGGCGCTGCGGGTTGTTCAGGCGCGTGCGGACGAGGGCGATCATGCGCAGCACGGCCTCGACTGCTACCTCCTGCCCAAACACGCGCTGGGTGAGCATCTTGCGCGCTGCTTCTTCGTCGTACGGCACGTCGTCGTTGACCAGGAACTCCGGCAGCCCGCTGCGCTGGATGAAGCGATTGCGTACGTCGGCGCGGGTGAGCGTCTTGGCCGCGCCGTTTCCCGCGCCGGTCGTCGTCAGCGTGTCCTTCAGCATGTCCAGCGCCGATCCCGGCAGCGCTTCGTTGAGCATGAAGCGCGCTGCCAGTTCAACGGCTTCATCGCAGGCGTCCTCCCCGATGCCGATCTCGTGAATGATCTCCAGATCTTCCGCCGCGCGCCGGACGACGGCACAGGCCGCTTCGCGCGTCATCGCGTCTACTTTGATCGGCGCGAAAAGGCTGCGCAACCCCGGCGCTTCGGTAAATACGCGCTCCAGCCCACGGCTGCGCGCCTCGAACAGCACGCGCGGGTGCATGCTCTGCAGCAGGTCGCCTAATACTGTAGCCAGGTCAGGCCCCGCTTCGGTCATGGACACGCCTAGGCCGAGCGCGGTGTGAAAGTCGCGCAGGAAGAGGATGACGTTCGACTGGACGAGCGACGCCAGCAGCCCGTTGATCTCATTCACCCACTGATGCAACCCGCCCAGGCCGTTCATGAGGCGGCTAGGCGTGGTCTCGAACACGCGCAGCCCCTTGAGCGACTCGGGGCACTCGGCGCGGGTGATGCGGTTGGCAACGTGGTGGGCGACCGTCGTCTTGCCGCTGCGCGGCCCACCGATGAGCATGGGGAAGAGCGGCCCCGGCGAGGCCAGTGCGTGCAAGGCCTCCTCCACCTCGGCATCGCGGCCATAAGCGACATTCAGCTTGCCTTCCAGGGCAAGCCGCGTCAGGTCGGTACAAAAGGTGCTCAGCCGAGTGATGAGGTCTGGCTTGGGCTGCCCGGCATGATCTGAACCGGCGAACGAAGGGGGCGGCACCGAACGGCCTACATCAGTCGGCGGAAGAGACGATTCGAGAACGGCCATACCGAATTCCAACGACGTCTAGTTCAGACCCCCTATAATGCCGCGCAGTTCAACGGTTGGCAAACAACATGTCGCCGCAAGAGGTCCGCACGCGCAGCGACGCAGCAGTCCGTCGCGCCTTCATCCTGGCGCTGCGCCGCGCGCTGCATCATCTCTACGATGTCGTCGAGCTGCGCAAGAGCCCGTTGTGTGCGCTCTTCAGCCTCGGCGAGCCAAACGACGCCGCTGCCCTGCGCCACATCCTCGAAGAGGCCATCGGCGCACTCAAACCTGCGCCGGGGTTGTCGCCCCAGTCGGACGCTTGGCGCACTTACCGTGTGCTCTACCACCGCTACGTCGAGCAGTTCGACCAAACCAGCGTCGCCGTCAACCTAGGCCTCAGCATCCGACAACTGCGCCGCCAAGAGCAGCTCGCGCTGCAAACCCTGGCCGACTGGCTCGTTCAACGCTACCGCCTCGACTTGGCGCTCTGCTTCGGCGACGCGCTGTCGCACAAGGATGCTGAGCAGGGCAAAAGCGACGATGGCGACGGAGACGATGCGCTGGCCGAGCATCCCGACGATATCTCTCTAGAGCTGAAATGGGCGGAACGGTTTCTCCCCAATCAGCCGGTGGATGTTGCGGAGATCGTGCGCTCGGCCGTGCAAACCGCACGGCCGGTCGCCGACGCGCAGGGCGTCACGGTACATAGCGACCTGCCGGCCACGCTGCCGCACGTGCTTACCCAGCCGGCATCTGCGCGGCAGGTTCTGCTCAATCTGCTGATCACCGCCATCCGCGCCGATGAACGCGTCGTGCGCATCGCGTGCAGCCAAAGGGGGGCTCACGTCCATGTGGCGATCGGTCCGATTCGGCGTCGCACCGAACAGGACGCGGAGAGGTTGACAATCGCGGAGCACCTAGCCGTCATCTCCGGCGGCCATCTGGAATACTGCCAAGCCGGCGACTCGGCGCAGACCGCGCTGCTGGCATTGCCGTTGGCCGGACAAGTCCCCGTGCTGGTCATTGATGACAACGCCGACTCGTTGCAGCTCTTCGAGCGCTGCCTGGCCAACAGCCCCTATCGCTTCGTTGGCGCGCGCCACCCAGAACAAGCCATCGGCCTGGCCGAGCGGGTTCGCCCCGCCGTCATCGTCTTGGACGTCATGCTGCCGCAAATGGACGGCTGGGAGACGCTGGGGCGATTGCGCGAGCATCCGGCGACGTGCCATATCCCGGTCGTCATCTGCACCATCCTGCCGCAGGAGGAGTTGGCGGCGACGCTAGGGGCGGCCGGCTTCATCCGAAAACCCGTGACCCGTGAGCGCCTGCTTCAGGAGCTGGATCGGCAGACGCGCGCAACGGCGACAGGATGCGGCTTAGGCTCTCCACACACGCCAGCAGTTGATGCAGCGACAGCCCCCCGGGGCGCGTGACGCCGATCCCGTTGCTCAGGATCACTTGGCCGGCCGGATCGCGCGCGGAGATGACCAGCACCGGGATCGGACGCAGCAGCGGATCGGCGTTCTTAAGCGCCAGCAACTGGAAGCCGCTGACCTCCGGCATCACCAGGTCGAGCAAAACCACGTCCGGCCGCTGGGCGCGCATGATCTCCAGCGCTTGCTGAGCGTCGGCAGCCGTCAGCACGCGATAGCCGCGGGCGGCGCCCGACAAGATGCGCCAGAACAGGCGCTGCGCGTCCGGCTCGTCATCCACGACGAGGATGGTCGGCGTCGCGATTGGCTCGCCATCGCGACGGCTTAGCGCGCGCTCAACGGCCTCGAGCAACCTGCGCCGATCCACAGGTTTGACCAGATAATCCGACACGCCGAGCGCATGGGCAGAGCTGGCTTGACTGGGAACCGAACAAACGATCGCCGGCACGCCATAGGGCAAGCGGGCGTCGGCGGCCAGCCGCAGCAACCATTCGTCCATCTGCATGCTGTTGATGACCAGCGCGTGGGCGGGGACGCGCGTCAACTCCTCGACCGCCGCGTCGAAGTCGCGCACCGGGATCACCTCGGCGTCATCCAAGTAGCGCGTCAGCAGTCGCTGTAACCCGCCCTCCGGATCAACGACGACCAAGCGCAACTTGACGACCGGCGAGGGCGCGAGCGACGGACGGGTGCGCTCCAGGTTGGGCCAGTCGGGGTTCAACCAGCGCGCCGCGCCATCCGCTGCCGGCAGCGGGGGATCGGTCGGCAACGTGAAGAAGAACGTCGTGCCGCGCCCGACTTCGCTCTCGAACCACATGCGCCCACCGTGCAACTCAACGAAGCTTTTGCTGATCGTCAGCCCCAGACCACTGCCGCCGTGTCGGCGCCGGATCGAACCTTCCAGCTGCTCAAAAGGCTGGAAGACCCTGTGTTTATTGGTCTCGGCGATGCCCGGTCCGGTGTCTGCGACGCTGATGACGATTTCGCCAGCATTCGGGTTGTGTTCGGCGCGCACCACGACGCCGCCGCGCTCGGTGAAGCGGCCGGCGTTGCTGAGCAGGTTAAGCAACACCTCGCGAATGCGCGTTCGGTCGCACGAGACGATCGGCAGATGATCGGGGATGTTGATCTCCAAGGATAGCTTCTTCGATTCAAAGAGCGGTCGCACGGCGGCAGTCGCCGCCTCGATGATCTCCCGCATGTCTACGCGCTCTTTCACCAGCGCCATGCGGCCGGTTTCGATTTGGCTGAGGTCGAGCACGTCGTCAATCAGATCGGAAAGGTGGCGGCTGTTGCGCAGGATCACCGACAAGTCCGCCAGGAGCGCGCTGGGAATAGCGCCGCCGTATACGTGGGGGGCGCCGAGGATCATCTCGCTGAAGCCGATGATCATGTTGAGCGGGGTGCGCAGCTCGTGGCTGACGTTTGCGACGAAGCGCTCCTTGGCGTGCAGCGCGTCCTCGGCCATGCGCCGCAGGCCGTCGGCGAGCTGGTTCAAGCGCGCCAGCTGAACGTTAGCGCGCTTCAGATCCTCGAGCGTCTGCGCCAGCCGTAGCTGAGCATCTTGCATGCGCGCAAGCAACGTTTGTTCACGGGCGTAGCCGTCCCACACCCAGCGCACGGTTGTCAACAAGGGTTGTAGCGCGATCCACAGCATGCCGGTTGTCGCCCACATGCCGATGATCGAAGCGCTGCGCGTCTCAGTCGTCACCGATAAGATGCTCTCGGGCAGCACAATCAGCAACAGCGTCCACACCCCGCTGACGAGCGCGCCGGCCGAACCTCCCAACATCAGCGTCGCCAGGCCGGAGGGCAAACCGAGCAGGCTGACCATCCAGGTCATCTGGGCCCAGACGATGGCGAGCAGCGTGAGCGCCAGCACACCCGCGATCAGCGCAGCCGCGGCCGCGCGATAGTGCCTTCGACGCAACACCGCGACGCCGGCGGTCAGGGCGAACGTCGCGATAGCCAAGGTCAGCCCCCTCTCGATGTCCTCGAGCCTGACCGAGAGCAAGGCCACGCTGGCGCCGAAGACGAACAGGCCGAACAAGATCCAGCGCAGCACGTCCTGCTGGAGCTGGGACAAGATGTGGCGCAGCTCGGTTGACCAAGATGGCACTTCGTTATGGAAGGATTGGGCGGGTTCGCTCATAGGCGCAAATAAAGCAAGGCGGATGGCCGGTTTTTGGCCGGTTTTTGGCCGCTTCAGCGACAAAAGCTCCGTGGCATCGAGTATATAAATCCTCAAATGATACATCTGACGGACGCGCCTCGCGTTCATCAGCAGGCTGCTCGCTTGTCGCAGACCGGCAGGCAACGCGGATTCCTTTGGTCGCTGCGCCACAACAAGCTATTCCTGCTCATGGCGTCGCCCGGGGTGTTGTTGCTCCTGGTGTTCAGCTACCTGCCGATGATCGGCATCATCATCGCTTTCAAGGACTTTCGCGCCAACCTGGGCATCTTCGATAGCCCATGGGTCGGTTTCAAGAACTTCGAGTTCCTGTTCCGATCGCCCGTGCTGGCGCGCATCACGATCAACACGCTGCTGCTGAACGGGCTATTCATCGTCACCGGCCTAGTCGCATCCGTCGGCCTGGCGCTGCTGCTCAACGAGGTTCGGCTGAAGATCGCGGCGCGCGCTTACCAGACCGTGGTCTTCTTCCCTTATTTTGTGTCGTGGGTGATCGTCGGCTACTTCTCGTTCGCCCTCCTGAATTCGGATAACGGCCTCGTCAACCAAGTCCTTCAACGGATCGGCTTATCGCCGGTCGCCTGGTATAGCTCCCCGCAATACTGGCCTTGGATACTGACGCTGGCCTACTTATGGAAGAGCACCGGTTACGGCAGCGTCATCTATCTCGCCGCCATGCTGGGCATCAATCAAGAGTATTACGAAGCAGCCATGCTCGATGGCGCGAACAAGTGGCAGCAGATTCGCTACATCACCCTTCCGCACCTGGTGCCCGTCATGACCGTCCTGACGCTGTTGGCCGTGGGGCGCATCTTCTTCGCCGACTTCGGCTTGTTCTATTACGTCACACGCGACAACAGCCTGCTCTACGCGACTACCGACGTCATTGATACCTACGTCTATCGCGCGCTGCGCGTGAATGCCGACATCGGCATGGCAGCTGCCGCCGGCCTATACCAGTCAGTCGTTGGGTTCGTGCTCATCCTCGCCTCAAATTGGATGGTCAAGAAGATAGACCCTGACCGAGCCCTCTTCTGAAGCTCGACTACACGCTTTAGGAGCAACCCTATGGCCTCAATCCCTTCTCCCGCGCGCACGCGCTACACGCGCAGCTGGCTATCGCGGCATTCGCCTCAGCTCGCGCTGAACGGCGTGATGTTGGTGATCACGCTGGTCTTTCTCATCCCGCTGCTCGTGGTCATCTCGGCGTCCTTCACCAGCGAACAGGCGCTCACGCGAAACGGCTACAGCCTGTGGCCGACCGAGTTCAGCCTCGACGCGTACAACTACATCTTTTTGGATCCCACCCAGATCCTGCGCTCTTATGGCGTCACCATCTCCGTCACCGTCATCGGCACAGTGTTTGGGTTGCTGATCATGTCGCTCCTGGCCTACGTGCTGGCCCGGCATGACTTCACCTGGCGCAGGCCGCTGGCCTTCTTCGTATTCTTCACCATGTTGTTCAACGGCGGGTTGGTGCCGACCTACATTCTGATCACCCAGTACCTTCGGTTGCGCAACTCGCTGGCAGTGCTGATCCTGCCGTACCTGGTTGTGCCGTGGTTCGTGTTCCTGCTGCGCACCTACTTTCTCACGCTGCCCAAAGAGTTCATCGAGTCGGCCAAATTGGACGGCGCAAACGACTGGCAAATCTATGCCCACATCGTCATGCCGCTTTCCACGCCGGCCTTGGCCACGATCGGCCTGTTCTGCATCTTGATGTTCTGGAACGACTGGTGGTTAGCGCTCTTGTATATAGATGAGCCGAGGCTCTATCCACTCCAGTATCTGCTGTTCGCCATCCTGCGCAACGCGGAGTTCCTCAGCGCCAACAGTACTGCGTCGTCCGTGTTGACGACGGTGCTGCCGCCCTTGCAAACCACGCGCATGGCCATGGCGGTCGTCGCGATGGGTCCGATCGCGATCGCCTTCTTGGCGCTGCAGCGTTACTTCATCCGTGGCATTACCCTGGGCGGCATCAAGGGCGAATAGAAGGTGATGGTCACGCGCGGCGCATCTTGGCGCCACAACTCTGAAATTACAACGAAAGGAGGTGAGACTGGTTATAGGCCCTACTCCTCGCAGAAGCCCGATATCGCGATAGGCAGCGAGTCGCTGTGCCTATCTTCACTTTACGCACAAGCAAATCCGTTTCAGAAACTCAGACGTTTCAGAAACCGAGAAGGAGGTTTTGATAGCCATGTCTAGGATGACCCGACTGATTGCTCTTAGTGTCGTCGTTGGACTGCTGGCCGGCTGTGCGGCCCCGGTAGCCGCACCACCGGCCGCCCAAGCGCCCAAGCCCGCCGAAGCCGACCAGACAGCTGCGGAACTGCCGCCGGTGACCATCACCTACACCTATGGCGGCACCGTCTTCAAGGATGTGGACCTGGTCTCGGAGGCGCTGAGCGAGATCGCTAGGAAGAAGATCAACGCCACGATCAAGCTCAAGCCGATTGACTGGGGAGCGTTCGATGAGAAAATGAAGCTCACCTTCGCTGCCGGCGAAGAGTGCGACATCGTCTTCACCGCGCCGTGGATCAATAACTTCATCCAGAACGTCGCCAACGGCAACATCATCCCGCTGGACGACCTGCTGCCGAAGTATGCGCCGGGGTTGTGGAAGAGCATGCCCGAATCGAGCTGGGACGCCGCGCGCGTGGGCGGCAAGATCTACGGCGTCCTCAACCAGCAGATCTGGGTGAAGCCCTTCGGCTTCTACGTGCGCAAAGACCTGGCCGACAAGTACAAGCTCGATGTCAACAGCATCAACAAATACGAAGACCTAGAGCCATTCCTCAAGGCGGTCAAGGAAGGCGAGCCGGATGTGACCCCGCTCACTTCGGCCTACAACTGGATGTTCGAGACCGCCGGGTTCGACCCGATCGTCAGCCAGGAGGTGCCGGTCGCCATTCGCTTTGACGACAAAGAGCTGAAGGTCTTCAACGCCGCCGCGACGCCGGAGTTCAAGGCCTCGGTGGAGCTGGCGCGCAAGTGGTACTTGGCCGGCTATGCGCCCAAGGACAAGATTCCACGGGCCGACGCGGACGCGATGTGGCGCGCCGGCAAGTTCGCCATGATGTTGGCCAGTGTAGTCAAGCCGGGTGGAGACATAGAACATCGTCAGCGCTTCGGTCAGCCGGTTTATGCTAAGTCGGTTACCCGGCCGTTCCTGACCACGGCTGCCGCCAGTGCCACGATGAACGCCATCTGCCGCACGTCGAAGAATCCCGAGCGCGCGATGATGGTGCTGGAGCTTTTGAACACCGACGTCGAGTTCTACAACCTGATCAGCAAGGGCATCGAAGGTCGCCATTGGGAGTGGGTGGACAAGGAGAAGAAGATCATTAAGCCCGGCCCAAACAACGCCGATTACAACCCTAACACCGACTGGCAGTTCGGCAACCAGTTCAACGCCTACTACATTGACCCCGAGCAGGCCGAACAAAACGTCTGGGAAGCGACCCGCAAGCTGAACAACGAGTCGCCACCTTCGGCGGCTTTGGGCTTCAACTTCAATCCCGACCCGGTCAAGACTGAGCTGGCCAATGTCGCGGCCGTGGTCAAGGAGCTCCAGGAGCCGCTGACCATGGGCATGGTGGATCCGGAGACGGCTCTGCCGGAGTACCTGAAGCGCTTGGATGAGGCAGGCCTGCAGACGATCATCGCAGAGGCGCAGAAGCAGTTGAACGAGTGGGCGAAGACCAAGTAGGCCCACCTTCACGCCTACTGAACTTCTCGCTGGGGCAGCCATTGGGCTGTCCCAGCGCGTTTTCTTCCCCTTATAATCGCCGCGGTGTGCGGCCGGGCTGCCGGAAGATTCACATTTGCCCGGTCGCATAACTAGGGAATAACGAGCGCCCAAAATCAGCTGCCGCAGTCCTGAAAGCGACTGCGGCGCGCACTGCGCACACTACGGACAAATGGAGTACGAAGTCGTCATCGGCATGGAGACCCATGTCGAGCTGGACACCCACAGCAAGATGTTCTGCGCGTGCAGCGCGCGCTTCTTCGGCGCCGAGCCGAACACGAACGTGTGTCCGGTGTGTTTGGGCATGCCTGGCGCGCTGCCGGTGATCAACAAACGCGCCGTCGAGTTCGCCATGATGGTCGGCCTGGCGCTCAACTGCCGGATCGCCCGCCATACCTTCTGGGAGCGCAAGTCATACTGGTATCCTGATCTGCCCAAGGGCTACCAGATTTCGCAGTACCAGTATCCGCTGGCCTACGACGGCTGGTTGGATGTGGACGTGCGCGACCTCAGCACGGGCAACTGGAGCGAGGAGAGCGTGCGCCGGCGCATTCGCATCCGGCGCGCCCACCTCGAAGAGGATACCGGCAAGCTCATCCACGTGGGCGATAAGTCCTACGTGGACTACAACCGCAGCGGCGTGCCTTTGCTGGAGATCGTGACCGAGCCGGATATCCGCAGCGCCGATGAAGCCTACGCTTATTTGAGCACGCTGCAACAGATCGTGCGTTACTTAGGCGTGAGCACCGGCGATATGGAGAAGGGCGCGATGCGCTGCGAGCCGAATATGAGTTTGCGCCCCAAGGGGAGCGATGCGTTCGGCGTGAAGGTAGAGATCAAGAATCTCAACTCCCTGCGCGCCGTGCGCGAGGCCATCGCCTATGAGATACGCCGGCAGACTGCGCTGCTCGAGCGCGGCGAGGCCGTGCAGCAGGTGACCATGGGCTGGGACGAAAACCGCGGCGTGACGGTGGTCCAACGGGAGAAGGAGAGCGCGCACGACTATCGTTACTTCCCCGAGCCTGACCTGCCGCCGCTGGAAGTGGACGAGGCCTGGCTGGAGCAGGTGCGCCGGCGCGTGCCGGAGCTGGCGCTCGCGCGCCAAGACCGCTATCGTCGCGACTACGGGTTGAGCGCTTATGACGCCGTGCAGTTGACGGGCGATCGCGCCGTCGCCGAGTGGTTCGAGCAGGTTGTCGCCGCCGAGCCATCCGAAGGAAGTGACCGGCGCGCCCTGGCTAAGGCGGCTGCGAACTGGATTCAAACCGAGATCTTCCGCCTGATGAAGGCCGGCGGCATCCCGCTCGCGGAGATCGCGAGCATCAAGCCTACGCCCCGCCAGCTAGCCGAGTTGATCGGCCTGGTGGACCGGCAGGTCATCAACATCAATACGGCGCGACAGGTGTTCGAGGAGATGTTTGCGACCGGCGCCGATGCTCGCCAGATCGTTGAGGCCAAGGGGCTGGCCCAGGTGAGCGACGTGGACGCGCTTCGGCAGGTTGTCTCCGACGTGATTGCCGCGCACCCCAACCAGGTGCAGCAGTACTTGAGCGGCCAAGAGAAGGTGTTCGGCTTTCTCGTTGGCCAGGCAATGAAGGCCACCCAGGGCAAGGGCAACGCACAGCTGATCAACCGGTTGCTGCGAGAGGCGCTGAAGTCCTGACGACGATGCGCCCGATCGAGAAGCTCCAGTCGCTCATCATCCTCGGCGCGATTTTCATCGGGCTGGCACTGAGCGGCATCCCCGGTTTAGCCGAGCCGGCCAGCCGCTCCATCCTGCTGCTCCTGATGTTGATGCTGACCGGCGCCTTCCTGCACGTCCCGCTGCGTCGTTTTGGCGACGTGCTGCATCATCGGCGCGTCGCATTCCTCAGCCTGGCCATCAACTTCATTTGGACGCCGCTGTTGGCCTGGCTGCTGGGATGGTTGCTTCTGCGCGACGCGCCGGCCTTGTGGATTGGCCTGATCATGCTGCTCGTCACGCCCTGCACCGACTGGTATCTGGTGTTCACGGGCATCGCGCGCGGCAACGTAGCGCTGAGCACGGCGCTGCTGCCGGTGAACCTCGCCCTTCAGTTGGTCTTGCTGCCGATCTATTTGCTGCTGTTGGCGGGCGCGGTGATCTCGCTCGATGCCTGGCGCATCGTCGAGAGCGTAGTGCTGGTGTTGCTGCTGCCCCTTTCGGCGGCGATCGTGCTGCGCACGATCGTGGTTCGTCTGCGCGGCGAGCTCTGGTTGATCGGCCGCGCACTGCCGATGGTCCAAGCAGGACAAATCATCTGCCTGGCGCTGGCCATCGCGGCGATGTTCACTGCCCAGGGCAGCGTCCTCGTCCAAAATCCACAGGCATTCCTGCGCCTACTTGTGCCTTTGTTGCTTTTCTATGGTGTCAACATGGCGCTGGCGCTGACGATCGGTCGCGCCATGCGCGCGTCCTATGCCGACACCGCGTCGCTGTGCTGCACGACGTTGGCGCGCAACTCACCGATTGCGCTGGGCATCGCGCTGGCCGCCTTTCCCGAACAACCGTTGATTGCGTTGACGTTGGCGATCGGCCCGCTGATCGAGTTGCCCATCCTGGGCATCGTGTCCCAGCTCCTGCTGTGGATCAGGCGCACGCGCCTGTATGCCCTCCCGGCCTCTTAGACTCTGGCGCTCGAGTCCTCAGGCAAGCTGGGCGATGTGGGCGCGGAAGTAGTCAATCGTCTTGCGCAGCCCCTCTTCCAGCGAGACCTGCGGTTCCCACCCGAGAATCGTGCGCGCGCGGGTGATGTCCGGGCGGCGGCGCTGGGGATCATCGGCAATCCGCTCTTGACTCGGCTGATAGAATATGATCTCGCTGGTGCACTCGGGGCCGGCGGCCGCTTTCACCGCTTGGGCGAACTCGAGGATGGTCATCTCGTGTGGGCTGCCGATGTTCACCGGCATCACCTCGTCGCTCCACAGCAAGCGCAACATGCCCTCTACCAAGTCGCTGACGTAACAAAAGGCGCGCGTCGCGCTGCCGTCGCCGTATACGGTGAGGGGTTGGTTGCGCACGGCCTGGGCGACGAAGTTAGGCACAACCCGCCCGTCGCGGGTATCCATGCGCGGCCCGTATGTGTTAAAGATGCGCACGATGCGCGTCGCCAGCCCGAATTTGCGGTGGTAGGCCATCGTCAGCGCCTCGGCGAAGCGCTTAGCCTCGTCGTATACGGCGCGCACACCGATCGGGTTGACGTTGCCCCAGTAACTCTCGCGCTGCGGGTGTTCCAGTGGGTCACCGTAGACTTCGCTGGTGCTCGCTTGGAGGAAGCGCGCGCCTTTTCGACGTGCCAGCTCGAGCGCGTTGTGCGTGCCGTGCGAGCCGACCAGCATCGTCTCGATCGGGTGATCGAGGTAGCCGATGGGGCTGGCCGGCGAGGCCAGGTTCAATACTGCGTCGAGCGGTCCTTGTACCCAGCACGACTCGATGATGTCGCACTCGATGAACTCGAATTGCGGATGGCCGATCAGATGAGCAATGTTGTTGCGCGAGCCGGTGATGAAATTGTCCATCGCGATCACAGAGTGGCCCTCGGCGATCAAACGATCGCACACGTGCGAGCCAATGAAACCGGCTCCTCCGGTAACGAGTATCCTCATAACTGCTTTCCCATGAGCCGCGAATCGCGCTCAGGCGGTGCAGCCTGTTCTCCTGCGCCCGCTCTGATCAGTGCTCTCGTCGGCCGATGCCATCGCCTACTTGGGCTTGCTGCCGATGCGCACCAGTTGTACCTGCGCCTGATAGCCTTTCTCGGCTTCGTCGCCTAGCGACACCTTTCCGTTGGCGAAGAAGCCCGTGCTGCCGGTGCTGAATTGCTTCGGGCTCAGCACCAGCGTCCCAACCTCTTGCCCATCCACCAAGAACTTGACGGTGATTTTGGGCGTGTGTGCGCCCTGGGATGAGGAGGCGAACTTGACTTCCGACATGCCAAGGCGATGATACCAAACGCATGTCGCGCGCAATCGCGTTCTTCAAACCCTATGGGGTGCTGTCATCGTTCACGCACGAGGTGCGATCTGAAGGCGCAGATGGCGCTGCGCCGCCGAAGCGCACGCTGAGCGAGTTCGGCCTGCCGAGCGGCGTCTACGCTGCCGGCCGGCTCGATTACGATAGCGAAGGGCTGCTCATCCTGACCGACGACGGCATGCTCATCCACCGCCTCACCGACCCGCGC
>JANWVF010000117.1 GCA_025056965.1 Thermoflexales bacterium
CGAGGTCATCGCCGTGAACGGCTCGTCGCCGGAGCAGACGGCCAACGTCGCCTGTCGGCGCGCAAGGATAAACTCGCGGACTTCGGTCATCTCGTCCATAGCCGAATGGATTGCAGTGTGTTGTATCACAACTCGCGCGCCAAGGACACGTCGCACGGGATCAAGCTTAGGGCCATGAATAATGGCCTAGGAGGCGGTCAGGGCCGTATTCAGGACGGCTTGTCGGCGCGGGGGCGAAACGGCTCACTGCTGCTTGGATGAGACGAACGACCTAGGGTTACGCTCCCCTGATTCCCCTCAGGGTGCGGCGTGGGCGCATCTGCCGTCACCGTGCGGGCGTTCGAACTCGCTTCGATGGGACGCGCGTCAGCATCGAGCGCATCGGGTAGGGCCATACCGACTCCGCTAGCTGAACCACTGGTGCCGGCACGGGTGCAGTCGGCCTACACGCAGAGCAGGCTGGTGAGCAGCACACTGACCATCACCTCAGTCAACTGGTTGCCGCTGGATGAGCTCAGCGGAACACAGGCGACGCGAATGCACTGGGCGCGCGGGCAGTAGTGACGCTGCCTGCTGATAGCCGGTTCCTGTGGCTTGGGGTGCTGTCGGTGAGCGGCGGTGCAGTGACCTGGGACAACGTCGGCAAGCGGTTGGTGTGGGAAGGCGACCTGGCGGCAGGCGGCGAGGTGGCGATCGTATTCAAAGCGCAGGCGAGCTTCGGGTTACCGCAGAGCGTGCTGGCGTCGCCGTTCGAGGTGAGCCATGCTTGGCGGCCGACGCACTACGGGACGGCAACGTATGGGTATCCGCATCGGCTGTATTTCATGCTGGTGAGGAAGAATGCGCCGTAGTACGCGGCGAGCGGCCTAGGAAGAAACAGCCCGACAGACCTTTCTGGGTCTGTCGGGCTGTTTGCTTAGAGCAGATGGCCCAAACTTCGGTCATGACCACAGCCGATCCCACGACCGGTCGGTATCCCAGTAGCTGCTCGGCTCGAAATAGCCGGCCGGATCGCCGGGCGTGAGGTGCGCGCGGATTGCGTCTTCATTGAGCTCGATGCCCAGCCCCGGCCCTTCGGGCACTGGGATGTAGCCGTTCTGGATAATGGGCTTGGGAATGCCGGTGATGAAGTCATCCCAGTAGGGCAGATCGGTGAAATGGTGCTCGAGCGCGATGAAGTTCTCCGTAGCAGCGGCGCTGTGTACGGCGGCGATAGTGGAGACCGGTGAGCCGGCCATGTGGATGGCCATGCTGATGCCGTACTCCTGCGCTAGGTCGCCGATCTTCTTTGTCTCCAGGATGCCGCCGGCCGTTGCCAGGTCGGGATGGCATACCGAGATGGCGTGCGCCTCGAACAACGGCTTGAAGTTCTCGTGCAAGTAGATGTCCTCGCCGGTGCAGACGGGCGTCTTCAAGCGGGTGCGCAACAGGCGCCACTGCTCGGTGAGCTGCCATGGCACCATGTCCTCTAGCCAGGCCAGGTTGAACGGCTCCAGCGCCTCGCCTAAGCGCAGACAGTCCTCGACGCCGATGTGGCCGAAGTGATCTACGGCCAAGGGAATCTCATCGCCGATCGCGCTGCGCACTTGCGCCACGTATTCAACAAGGATGCGAATGCCCTTGTCGGTCAGTCGGATGTGGGTGAAGGGATGCATGACCGTGCGCGTCTCCAGCATGCCGGCCGGCGCGCACAACGCGCCGGGGATGCCGGCCAGCAACTCGATCCCCACATCCATCTTTAGGAAGGTGAAGCCTTTGGCGATGCGCTCTTGCAGCTTCCGACCCATAGCCTCGCCGGTCGGCTCATTGGGCGTGTCGCAGTACATGCGCACGCGGTCGCGGAATTTGCCGCCGGCCAGCATGTAGCACGGCACGCCGTAGGCCTTGCCGGCCAGGTCCATCAACGCCATCTCGACGGCGGATACGCCACCGCCCTGGCGCGCATGTCCGCCGAATTGCTTGATCTTGCGAAAGAGCTTATCTACGTTGCAGGGGTTCTCGCCGATGAGCAGCCGCTTCAGCATCAGCGCGTAGTTCTTGCTGGCGCCGTCGCGCACTTCGCCGATGCCGTAGATATCCTGGTTGGTATCAATGCGGATCAGCGGGCACATCCATCCCGTCGGCGTGAGCTGCAGCGCCGCGGCGCGCACGTCGGTGATCTTCAAATCGCTTGGTCGTGAGAAGGTGCGGACGTTGTCCTCGATTCGTTTGGATTCCATAGTTGATCTCCTGTCCGTTGGTCTGCTTGGTCGAATCGTCATGCCTGCGTGCTGCGTGTCTCACTCGCGGCCTTGAGTCGAAATACGGCAATCGCGCATCATTCGTCATGTCGCCATCCCAGCAGGCGCTCGGCTTTGGCGCAGTTGTAAAAGCCGGCGTTGCCGGAGAGGTCGCCGACAATTGGCACGTCCGGGTAGAACTGCCGAGCCAGTTCGGCCGAGTGAACGTCCGGCGCGAAGATGGTCGTCGGCGCAACGATGAAGAAGGCTTCGTGACCGGTGTATGTCGCGTGCAGCGCGGCTATGCACGCGCGCGCCGCGGCATCTATGTCGGTGTAGGCCCACAGATGATTGACGATTCGTTGGCGCGTCGTCGGGTCAAGCCGGTTGATCTCCTCGAGCGTGGCGCGTGCGACCGGTGGGCGGAGGCCATGGAGGCGAAGACTGGCGATGGTCATGTGCTCGTGCCGGCGGGCGAATGAGTCGGCCTGCTGCTCCATCACCCACTTCGATAGGCTATACGCATCTTCGTTGTAAGTGGGGTGACGCTCGTCCACCGGGAAGTAGTCGTAGCGCGCCCTGCGGCTGTATGCGCCGCCGATCGCATTGATGCTGGAAGCCAGGCAGACCTTCCGGATGCCCAGCTTAGCAGCGGCGAACAACAAGTTGTAGCTGGTGACCGTGTTGTTCACATACACTTCTGGTTCGGGTGCGCTCAGCGGGCTGGGAATGGCCGCCAGGTGAATCACTGCGTCGCACCCTTCCAACGTATGGATGAGCGCGGACAAATCGGCCAAATCTAGGCTAACGAACGCGACCGGCTGCCCCGCTTGAGCAAGCGCAGCTTCGGATGAAGTTCGATCTATGTTAAGGACTTCGTATCCGCCGCGGACGAGGTGTTCGATGACTACACGGCCGAAGCGGCCGTTGCCTCCGGTGACTGCGACTTTCATGCGTAGA
Organism: Thermoflexales bacterium; assembly: GCA_025056965.1. Lineage (GTDB taxonomy): Bacteria > Chloroflexota > Anaerolineae > J036 > Brachytrichaceae > JAAFGM01. Next base: position 3,180 of record JANWVF010000117.1, read on the forward strand.
TCCACAAACCGTTCTGCTGCGTGCCGCAAAGGATCGTCCCGTCGTTGTCTACCCACAGCGACAGCGGATCGCGTGGCATGCGGCCTTCGGTGCGCTCCCACGTCTCGCCGAAGTCGGAAGATAAGGCGACGACCATTGGCGTGGCGACGGCGATCTTCGTCCCGTCCGGCGACACGGCCAGCGCGCTGATCGGGCCAGAGCTGAACGCGCTGCGCTTGCTCCAGCTCGTGCCCCGATTAGCCGAGTGGTATAAGCCGCGCGACTCGCTGCCGACGATCAGAGCGTTGCGCGCGAAGGCGATGCCGGACAGCGGTAGTGCCTCCGACGGCACGGGCGATAGGCGCCACGACTCGCCGCGGTTGATGCTGTAGAACAACCCGCCGGTGACGGCGACGAAGAGCATGCCATCCGCGGGGAACATCGGAGAGAGCGCGATCGCGGTAACCTCATAATCGGGCAGCCCGAAGTTACGGTAGACCCAAGACCGGCCGCCGTCGGTGGAGCGCAGCACACCATGGCCGGTGGTCGCTGCGAAGGCAACGCCATCTTGGTCGAAAGCCGGCGAGAGGACGATGAAGGCGATTTGAGCCGGCTCGCGCAATGCGCCGGCCGTCCAGCTTGCGCCACCATCACCGGAGTAGGCGATGCCGTCGTTCGCGCCGACGATGATTAGGCCATTTTGGGCCGGAGTGCCGTTGTGGGCGGCTACGGCCGTGAGGAGCGTGTTCTTGAGCGGCTCGGCGATTTGCTCACATGCTTCGCCGCCGGCGTAACGCCAGAGGCCCTCGTTCGTGCCGAGCAGCCAGGCGGACGATGCGCCGTGTTGAGAGATCGAGAAGATCGTCTTAGGACTTGTTAAGTTTCGCCACCTGCGCATAGACTCTTGAAACTTGCTGCACCTGTCTGTCGTCTAGTTCATAGCGGCTTGTGCACCATGCTGCCGGTTCAGAGGCCGAACGGCAAGCGCCGATCATAACATTGCCGCGCGTCCGTGGTGCGAAGCTGTGAGCGTGGAGGAAGTATGAAAGCAATTCAGCAGCATGGTCTGAGCGGATTCTTCGGCATTGTTACACGAGCGGCCGTGCGAGCGATTGCCGCCTTGCTCCTCGCGGCGTGCCAGGCCCCGTTCTTGCCGACGCCGGTCTCGCCGACGGCGACGCCTGTGCGACCGCTGCCGTTCATCACGGTGGTGCCCAAACGCGTCCTTGCCGGCGAGGCGGTGACGATCGTCGGCTCAGACTGGGATGCCGGGGAGGAGATTACGCTGGGGCTGGTCTCGACTGTGCCAAGCCCCGGCGCCGGCTCGATCGTCCTGGCCGTGATTCGCGCCGACCCGAACGGTCGGTTTGAGTTGGCAACGACAATCCCTGCGGACACGTCGGCAGGGGTGTGGCAGATCTACGCGCAGACGCGCACAATCGGACGTTTCGCCACAGATGCCCTGACCGTGCTCGTTCCTACTTCGACGCCTGCGCCCACGCCGACAGCTGTGCCGCCGACGCATACGCCGGTGCCGACGCGGATCACGCCTACCCGTCCACCTCGGCGACCAACTTTGACACCTGTGCCCCCCACGCCGGTGCCGACAACCATCGTGCTGCCGCCCTTCACCGATTGGCGCGGAGAGTACTACGCCAACCCCAACCTAGACGGCTCACCCATCATCGTTCGCAACGATGCCGTGATTGACTTCAACTGGGGATATGGCTCGCCCGATTCGCGCGTCCCGACCGATAACTTCTCGGCGCGTTGGACGCGCATATTGGAGTTCGCGCCTGGCACCTATCGCTTCACCTTTCGCGCGGACGATGGCGTGCGGATGTGGTTGGACAATGTGCTGGTGCTGGATAACTGGCGCGAGGGCGCGGCACGCGATGTCTCGACCGACGTAACACTCGGTCCTCGACCATACTCCTTCCGCATCGAATATTTTGAGCGTTCTGGCGTGGCGTCCATTCGTTTTAGCATCTTCCAACTGCCGGCAGTGACCCCATCGCCGCTGCCTACTGCGACGCCGACGCCGCTGCCCCCTTCGCCTACTGCGACGCCGCTTCCACCGACGGCTATCCCGCCGACGGCGACGCCAACCCCGATTCCTACGCGCATTCCGCCGACGGCTACACCGACGCCGACACCGATCCCGGTGCCGACGTTGACGCCGACACCCATCCCACCCGCGACGCCGACCAGAACGCCGACGCCACGGCCTACGGACACGCCGACGCCGCGACCTACCGACACACCAACGCCGCGGCCTGCCGACACGCCGACACCGCAGCCTACGGATACGCCGACGCCGCGGCCCACTGACACACCGACGCCGCGGCCTACCGACACGCCGACGCCACAGCCCACCGATACGCCAACGCCGCAGCCTACCGACACACCGACGCCACGGCCTACGGACACACCAACGCCACAGCCCACCGACACGCCGACGCCGACCGAGACGCCTGAGCCGACGGCTACGCCAACGGTAGCGCCGCCGACTGCGACCCCTACGCCTACGCGGCCGCTTACGGCGACGGCAGTGCTCACCGACAACGTCAATCTACGCGTGACGGGCAGCGGTTGGCCGCCCAACAGCCGCCTTTCGATCAGCCTAAGCGAATCGCCGGACGGCGATGAAGCAACATTACTCGGTCGCGTGCGCACGAATCGCAACGGCCGATTCACCTTTAGCAAGGTGTTGGACGAACCGCCGGCCGTCCCGGTCTACGTAGTGGTCGAATACAATCCTGTATTCCGGCTGGTCGTGCCGGTTGAGGTAGTAACGCCGTAGTCGTTGCGCGAAAGCTGAAGGATGCCCAAAGTAGATTTCTCGCCGGCCAGGGATGGCTTTCAATTCGCAAACTACTTCGTCAACCAAATTGCCGATATACCCGGCATCGGCAAGTTGCAGACGGCCGGCCGGTGCGGCGGCATGTCGTATTGTGTGCTCGATCACTACTTCGCCCGCCGACCGCTGCCGAACTTCAAGCCGAGTGATTTCGGCGATGCCGGCGTGCCGCCCGATGGTCACCCGTTGGCCGATTACATCTACCAACACCAACTGGACAGTTTCTTCACTCTGAGCGCGGTCAAGTTCGTCACGTGGACGCTTGCTCCCGACGTTGGCAACTTCATTGTTCGCGGGGTGACAGATCGAACGAAGAAAGAGGAGTTCAAGAAGCTGCGTGAGGCGATTGATCGTGGTGTGCCTGTGCCTCTCGGCTTGATCGTTGCGCGCACCCTGAACGATCTAGGGCGCAACCATCAGGTCGTTGGCTACGGCTATGACTACGATTCCCAAACCCAGCGCATGACGGTTTACATCTACGACGTGAACTGGCCGGGGCAGGAGATCACCCTCACGTCGGGCAAGGACGACCCCGGCTGGCTGGCGTCCGGCCCGGGCAAAGAGCAGTGGCGCGGATGGTTCGTGCAGGATTACGCGCCACGCCTTCCGCCGCCCGATTTAGCCCGACCACCGGCCAAACCGGCGCCGAAGACAATCGCGCTCACCGAACGAACTGCTCGGCCAAGAGGGCGGCGCAGTCATCTGATCGTCACGCTCAATCGCCTGGTCTTCTTCAACCCCGAAGCGCCGGATGCGTCCGCCGAGATTGCGCTTGAATTTCGCATCGCCGATCAGAAAGTGCGCTGGCCGGTGCGCGGTCTGCGCGCGGTGAAGCATGGCACGAAAGTTAAGCTCGGGCGACGGGTCGAGGTAGATGTGGCGCACGATGACGTGCTGGAGATCAGCGGTCGGGTTGCCGGCGACGTGATGTGGAGCCAAGCAGACGGCTTTGACACATTTAACTGGCTTGACCTCGACCGGGACGCGGCCGCAGGTTTCTTCCGCCAACGTTTTACCCGCGCCGACAAATGGGGCAGAGGCGCGCATAGCGTGCGCAGCGAAGGCGAACCCTGCGGCTACATCCTCGAATACGCGATCGAGTGATCCAGTCATGAGATGACTAACGGGCTTGGGATGGGTTATATGAGGATCATGAGACTGATCGGTGTGGGAGCAGTGCTGCTGATGGTGATGTTCGGCGGCCTGCCTGCGCGCGCGCAGCCGTCGGTCGGCAACGCGCCCTATGAATCGCTCACCATCGAGCACCTGCGCCAACGCAGCTACGGCGCGGGCGAATTCAAGGTGGAGCGCACGCTACAAGTCACGAGTGCCTTCACGCGCTCGCTCATCAGCTTCGCCAGCGACGGGTTGACCGTCTACGGCTTCATGAACACGCCGAAGGGCAGCGGCCCATTCCCGGTGGTGATCGTGCTGCACGGCTACGTCAACCCGCGCACCTACCGCACGCCAACGACGTATACCCAGCGTTACGCCGATGCGCTGGCGCGCGCGGGCTTCCTGGTGATTCACCCGGACTATCGCGGCCACGGTCGCAGCGAAGGTGAGGCAGAAGGCAACACCAACCTCTTCCGCACCGGATACGCGATTGACGTGCTGAACTTGATCGCGCATGCCGGCCGACTACCGAATACCGTCCCCGGGGCGATCGGACTATTCGGCCACTCGATGGGCGGCGGCATCGCGCTGCGCGTAGCGGTGGTGAACCCGGACGTGAAGGCCGTCGTGCTCTACGGCTCCATGAGCGGCGACGAGCGCTTGAACGTAGATCGCATCAAGCGCGTCTTTCGGGGGGTGTCGTATATGCCGGAGGACGATGTGCCGCTCGACCTGTGGGACGACATTTCGCCGATCTCTTATCTAAGCGACTTGCGAGCTGCCGTGGAGATGCACCACGGCGCGCGCGATCCACAAGTGCCACTGGCCTGGTCGCGCGATCTCCACGCGCGGCTATCGGCGCTGGGCAAGCCGGCGGCGCTCTACGAATACACCGGCGCCGGCCACATCCTGCGCGGCCGCGATTACACGGCGATGATGGAGCGCGTGACGCGCTTCTTCGGCGCGCATTTGCGCTAGGCTGCGCCTGCGCGCGCCATTCTGAGCCTAGCGCGTGATCTTCTTCACTACCTCTATGCCGTTGGTCCACATGTTGTAGAGGAAGATGGCATGCAGCAGGTCGCCATCGTGCGCGGGGATGCCGAGTTTTTGCGCGGTCTTCACCGGTGTGTCGTAGGTCTGCACGCAGTTCTCCGGCAAGATGACGCGCGTCTCGCGATGCTGAAGGGCGTTAGCGCGCAGGCGCAGATGCATGGCCAGTTGATACGTGCATAAGTCGGTGCAGTCGCCGACGACGATAAACGTGGTCACGTGGGGATGTTCGTCCAGCCAGCGATCGAGTCCGGTATTCTCCGATGAGGAGATGGAGTTCTTCTCGAAGACGATGAACTCGTTCGCGAAGGGCAGCTTGAGCAGCTCGGGCGCCGTCTGTGATTCGACGTCGCCGCGCACGCAGTGAGGCGGGTATTGCTTGAACTCCACGGCATCCGGCTCGTGCGCGTCCTGGGTCAGGATGAAATGGCGCACGCCGGCAGCGTAACAGTCCCGAAAGAGCTTGACGATCGGCTTGACGATGCCCTGAACGCGCGGGCTGGCCAGCGGGCCGACGGTGCAGAAGCCATTGATGATGTCCACCGAAACGACCGCGACCTGTGACGAATCGCCGATCAGCTTCGACAATTTGGCCGTGGGCAGACGATTCAGCCAATCTTCGACGTAGGTGATGAACGGTCGGGACTTGGTTGCCAGAGACATGGTTGCCCTCCGAAGGATTGTTTGACGAGCGCAATTCTAACGACTATCGCGAGCCGCCGCACCCACAACGTACTGGTAGCGCAGATCAGGCCGCATCAGGACGTTCAACAGCAAGGTTAGGCAGAGGATAGGCGACGGCGATGCCGTCGGCCACCCTGCCGGCTGCCCCGTCTGCCGCGCCCCACATCGGGGACGCCCCGCTTTCCATGTAGAATACCGCGTCGCTGTCGGCGAGCAGCGCGACAAGATCATCTCGACCCTCTCGGCGCGGCGCCTGAGGGGGCTGGTTGTGCAGGTGAAATCATGGCAACGACATCCGATCTTCGCAGAGGTATGCTCATCCGCTACAACGGCGACGTGTGGCGCGTCCTGGAGTATCAGCACATCGCGCCCGGCAACTGGCGCGCCATGGTGCGCATGAAACTGAAGAACATCAACAACGGCAAGGTGATCGAAGACCGGGTGCGGGCCGGCAGTGATATTGACGTCGTCCAATCTGAAGTCCGCCCCGTGCAATTCCTCTACAAGGACGGTAACACCTACCACTTCATGGATGCGGAGACTTTCGATCAGATTGCGCTAGATGAGGAATTGGTCGGTGACGCTGCCCAGTTCATGCGCGAAAACGACACGGTGAACCTGCTGGTGTTGGATGGCTCACACATCGCCGGCGTGGAGTTGCCGACCTTTGTCACGCTCAAGGTGGTTCAAGCCGACGTAGCCGTGCGCGGTGACACGGCCACTAATGTGCTGAAGAACGTCACGCTGGAGACCGGCGCCGTGATTCAAGCGCCCAGCTTCGTCAAGGAGGGCGATTACCTCAAGATAGACACGCGCACCGGTGAGTACATCGAGCGGGTCAAGGAGTAATCCATCGGGGAACGTCTCGCCTGACGCGCGCAGACGGAATCCGGCGCAGATGGCGCCTACGCGCTGGCCTTCAGCATGCGCGCCGGCATGAGCGGCCGGATGTGATACTGCCGGCTGGCTGCCGGAACGATGACGCTCTCGAAGCGGTCGAGCGTTACTTCTGCGTCGCCGCTTATGACGACCACGCGACCAGAGATTACCGTGAGCGCGTGAAAGCTCTGCCTCTGCGTGTCGAGGACAAGCGTCTCGCTTCGGGATGCAAGTAAATCGAGGGTGAAATACGAACAGGCGACGAGTTGTTGCGCGTCGGTGTCTAACATCGGGCGCAGATGGCGCACCTGACCGACGGCATCCGGATCGGTCACAATCAGCGCTTGCTCGATGTGCAGCGCACGACCTGCGTCGGCCGGCCGATTCCAGTCCCACACCCGATAGGTGATCTCGGACGTTTGTTGCACTTCGTAGATTAGCAGGCCGGGACCTAATGCGTGCAGCGTTCCGGCGGGCATGAAGACGGTATCGCCTTCGCGCACGGTTTGGCGCTGCACCAGATCGAGCACATGGCCGTCGCGAATCGCCTGCCGCAGTACGTCGGGCTTGACGCCCGGTTTCACGCCGGCAATGAGCTGGGCGCCGGGGGCAGCTTCCAGCACATACCAGGCCTCGGTCTTGCCGAAATGGCCCGGGCCCTCTAGGGCAACAGCCTGGGCGTCGTTCGGGTGCACTTGGATCGAAAGCCAGTCGTTACAGTCGAGCAACTTGATGAGCAATGGGAAGCGTGCACCGGTGCGCGCAACGACCGCCTCGCCCAACAGCGCCGCGCCCAGCGCTTCGGCCAGCTCGGCCAGCGAGCGTCCGGCGTAGCGCCCGGCGGCAACCCGGTTGCGTTCATGCACGATCCAGGCCTCACCGATGGGTTGTGCGGCGTCGGGCTTCAACCGCCGGCCGCCCCACACGCGAGGATGAAATTCGGGGATGAGCTGAAGCAGTTCAGCCATGCCTCATCGCCAAGCGATCAAGAGCGTCCCCCATGGCGCAATCGTCGCTGCGTCGAAGGGCTGCGCGTCTCCTAGCAGGAATTCGCTGCGATCGCCGAGGGGTGCAGGCGACGCTGTAACGTCGAGCGCGACCGTCTGGCTGCGATCGCTGAAGTTGAAGATCATGGCCATCACCTCGTCGCCGGCCCAGCGCCAGATGCCCATACAGGTCGGACAGCCGGATACAACATCCATCATGCGAAAGTCGGCGCTGCGCAGCGCGGCATGTTCGTTGCGCAGCCGGATCAAGGCGCGGTAATAGTTCAGCAACGAACCCGGATCGCCGTCTTGCTCCTCCACCGAAACGCCGTCGTTGGGACGATTATTGCGGTCGGCCGGCTTGAACCAGGTGGTCATGCCCGGACCGGTTTCGGCAGCATACCAATCCATCGGCTCGCGGCGGAACTCGTCGTAAATCGGCCCCGGCCCTTTTACGCCCCGCATGCCGATCTCCTCACCGTAGTAAATGATGGGAATGCCGGGCGTGAGTATTGAGACGGCCGCAGCCAGCCGCATGCGCGCGGGATCACCCTCGACGGCGGAGGCGATGCGATTGGTGTCGTGGTTGGATGCGAAGCGCACGATCTGCGCACCGCGCGGATATAGGTTGAGCATGGCGCGGTAAGCCGGCTGCAACAGCAACGCATCCACCGCGCCGTTGAGCACGCCTTTGCCCACGGCGTTCTCGCCGCCGGATAGGCGCAGATACCACGGGAAGTCGAAGAGGGCGTCGAACCCTTCATCAAAGTAACGCCGCAGCGTAGAAGGTTCGCCGTCCCAGACTTCGCCCAGCAGGACGGCCTGGGGGTGCTTGGCTTTCACCGCCTTGCGCAAATCCGCCCAAAACCAATGCTCGACGCCGCGGGCGTAATCGGCGCGCAGGCCGTCCACCCCTAAGTCGAGCCAGAACTCCGCTGCGCTGATCAAGTAAGCGTTAACCTCTCGGTTGCCATGGTTCCACTCCGGCAGGTCGGCGATGCCGTAGAACGAACTATACGAGAGGTTGCGTGCATCTTTGAACAGAAACCACTTGGTGTAGCGTGACTGTGGGTTGCCGTAGGCGTCTTTGAAGAACGGATGGCCTTTTGAGGTGTGGTTGGCCACGAAATCTACGAAGAGGTGCATGTCGCGGCGCTTGATTTCCTCGACCAGCGCTTTGAAGTCGTCGAGCGTGCCGAATTGGGGGTTGACGGCTTGATAATCGGCGACGTCGTAACCGTGATAAGTGAGCGCCGGATAGTGCGGGTTGATCCAGATCGTGTTAACGCCGAGCGACTGGATGTAATCAAGCTTCTGCCTCAAGCCTCGCAAGTCGCCGACTCCATCGCCGTCGGAATCGTAGAAGCTGCGCACGAAGACCTGATACAGCGTCGCGTCATTGAACCAGGCTGGCGATGCGATCACCGGTCGCCGGTCGGGCGTGGGCGTTGGGCGAGCCGGGCGCGGCGTAGCGGTTGGCGCAACGATGGGCCGAGGCGAGGGCGATTGTGCCGGCGCAGGCGTAGATGCAGCGGGCGGCGTCGCACAGGCGCACAACACGGCCGCGCAAATTCCAAAGGTGATCCCAACTCGTCCCCAGCGTTTCATCATGATGATGCTCTCCTTAGTTCAAAGATGGCCGGCTGCAACCCACCCAAGTTTACGCGGAAGGTCGAGCCGCGCAGCCAGACCGATGACAGTGGTGCGAGCGCGTGCTCCATCAGCCGCACCTCCCCTGTGATGAGGACGCAGCGTGCACCCGGCTTCGCTACGCGCGCGGCCTCGCGCAACAGCGCCGGATAGAGCACGAGGTTGTCGCCGTGCGAGCCGACGCGATGACCGAAAGGAAGATCGGCCGTGATAGCGTCTACGCTCCCATCCGGCAGAGGCAAGCAGCGCATGTCCCAGTCGTGCAGCTCGAAAGCGCCACGTTGGCCGGGTGCGCTCTGCAGGTAGGCCGCGATGTTCTCCCGCGCACACTCGAGGGCACGCCGGTCGGTGTCGCAGCCGATCAACCGGCGCGCCGGAGCGAGCGCGGCGCGTTCGATCAGCAGCGTGGCCGAGCCGCACCCCAAGTTGAGGTAGACATCATTCGAGGCAGGTCGGGTCAGCTGCGCCATCACATGCGCGACGGTCGCCTGCAGCGAACCGGCGACGTGGCAAACGCGCCAGTCGCGCGTGGCGAGCGGCTTGGGGGAGAGTCGCACCAGCACATCCCAAGCGGACGTTCGCCGCGCCTTGGTCGTCAAAGCGTGTTCGCCTAGGCGCATCGCGGCCGGGGCGGGGGTGAACGCCTCGCGCGCGGGCCGGATGCGGATCAACAAGTCGCCTTCCGCGCCGACCTCGCGCAGACCGGTGTGCTGCGCGATCGCGGATTTCAGACGGGTCATCACCGTCGAGCGGTTACCCGCCGCGCCGAGCATGAAGGTTTGGTAGGCGCGACGCGGCATCACGCCGAGCGCAGTCTCGATCTGCGCGAGCAGCGCGCGCTGGTTCTGGTCGCCGAGCAGCGCGCTGGGGCGCGGCACCTCGTAGCGCCGCAGAAGATACACCGACAAAACGGTCTTGAGCGCGAGCAGTGGGCGCAGCGCTTGTGCAGAGAAGCTAATGAGGCCGGGCTGCGGCACGTGGATCTCGCGCGCGCCGAGCGCAGCCAGCTCTTGACGCGCGAATGGCTCCAAGCCGCCGATGACGTCGGCCTCGCAGCGATGCACCTCCGCAGCGTCCCTGCGATCACGACTCACGTTTCGTCGCAGGCTTGCGGGACGCGCGCGCTCGACCTCGATCGAGAGACTTGCGGGTTGGGATGACGCACACCGGCAGACCGGCGTAGAACTGGCGCAGGGTGGGTAAGTAATCGCTGATTTCGTAGCCGTCCCAGCGCTGGCGGTCGCTCACCTGGAAGATCGCGCCGCCGACGATCGGCGATGGATAGGATCTTCCGTTCACCACCAAGGGGGCGCTCTGCAAGCGGATGTATTTATCGCACCAGTCGCGGAACTTCTCCTGGGTATATGCGTGCGCCTTGAAGCCGCCTACGCCGGCCTGGTCGAGGCCACATTCGGAGCAGTAGATGGCGCGCACGTTGGGGTCGAAGCCACAGTGCGTGAACAGGAACTCCCAGCGCCGCTCGAACCACTTCCATTCGTTGGGCCGGTCAATGTGCTGCGGGTTGGGCGAGTAAAGGTGCATGTCGAAGGCGATGAGGCCGCTGTTGTAGGCCGGGGCGTAGAGTTCGCGGATGATCTGACAGGTCTCCGGGTTGGTGAAGTCGGGGCAGCCCATCGAGAAGGTGCCGGCGGCGTAGGTCGCGCCGCTGCCTTGCTTGATGCGCCGGGCTACCTCCAGATCAAGACGCGCGCGCCGGCGCAGGTCTTCCCCGTCTTGGCCGAGCTGGTCGGCCTCGTTTAGGCCGATGTAGATCAGGTTTCTGTCGGTCGCGCCCTCGAGGCCGTTGATGATTTGCTCGACGCTGGGCACCACGCCGTGATCAAAGAAGCGGCGCACCATCACCACGGCGTCGGGGTGAGCGCGCTTAAGCTGGCTGGCGCCGGCGAAGTTGTTCATGCACAGGAAGAACTTGCAGCCGCGCCGCGCTTCCTCGAACGCGACTTCGCTGTTGGTCATAGCATGGATGCCCAGCTTGAACGGGGCATCGGGAGGGACGGGCATGGACTCGAACTCGAGCCAGGTCGTGGAAACGAACGCGCGCACAGGGCCGTCTTGCTTGTTGACGCTGACGCGCAGATCGTTGCCGCTGACCTGCAAAGCGACGGCTGCCCAACCGTTTTCAACTGAGAGCACATCCACTTCAGCCCCTCTCTCCAGCATGCCGATGATAGGCGCATCAAGACCGGGGCTCTGGCGTACGTTCAGCAACTGGGCTGTGACCGTCGCTTTCATCGCATCCTCCCGAAGGTTAATCTGTGAGCATCGCGCTGCACACAGAGGCTAGGCAAGGGCGCCGCAGGCTTCACATCGCCTGCAGACTTAAGCGGGCAACGGGACTCGAACCCGTGATCTTCTGCTTGGAAGGCAGACGCTGTACCACCTCAGCTATACCCGCGTCCATCAGAATTATACTTTCTCTTCGAGGATGGGCGAAAGCAAGGCTTCGCCCAAACGTTAAGCAACGTCAACGCAGCCGCCGTGCGCATCACAAGCTTGACCAACCCGCGCGTGAAGCACATCGTGGCGTTGCGCGAGAAGCGCCAGCGCGATGAGGACGGCCTCATGCTGGTCGAGGGCTTTGATCCGCTGGTGTTGGCTCTGGATTGCGGCGTGCGTCCACAGGCGGTCTTCATTTGCCCCGAGCTGTTCAAGCCGGCGCGTAGCCCCAACGCGCATGCCAACCTACAGTGGCGCATACGCGACACCGGCGCCGAGGTGATCGAGACGACGCGGCCGGTTTTCGAGAAAATGGCCTATCGCGACGGGCCGGACGGCTGGTTGGCCGTGGTCAAGCGGCCGGATTTCTCGCTCGGCCGGCTGCCGGAGGCCCGTGAAGGCGCATCGCCGCTTTATCTTGTCGCGGAGGCAGTGGAGAAGCCGGGCAACCTGGGGGCGATGCTGCGCACGTGCGACGCGGCCGGCGTCCATGCCTTTCTGTTCTGCGATCCCAAAGCCGACCTGACCAACCCGAACGTGGTGCGCGCGTCGCAGGGCGCGCTGTTTAGCGTGCCGGTCGCACAATGCGCCAGCGCCGAGGCCATCGCTTGGCTGCGCGCGCGGGGAGTGCGCATCGTCGCCACTACGCCAAATCCCCTGCATGGACGCTGGCCGATGAGCTACACGCAATTTGATTTCACCCAGCCCTGCGCCATCGCCGTCGGCGAGGAGAAATACGGGCTGTCCGGGATTTGGATTGACCAGGCTGACGCCGCCGTGCGCATCCCAATGTTCGGGCGGATCAACTCACTGAACGTGGCGACGAGCGCAGCGCTGGTAATCTATGAGGCGATCAAGCAACGCGGCCTGACATAGGCAAATGCCGCGCAAGTCGGCCGGCCGAATTTTGTGATTCAATGGGCATATGAAACTCGGTCTGGGCCTCTACGGCAACATGCTCACTGCGGAGAACTTCCGCTTCGCCAAGCAATGCGGCGCGACGCACATCGTCGCCCACATCGTTGGTTACTTCAAAAAGCCGGATAGCCCGGTGCTGACCACCGAAGGCTCACCGCTCTACGGCTTTGGCGTTAGCGATCCGGCGGACGGCACCTGGAACTACGAATGGTTTCGCGACTTGAAGGCGGCCATCAACGCCGAGGGGTTAGAGCTAGAGGCGATCGAGAACTTCGAGCCGGCGCATTGGTACGACGTGCTGCTCGATGGGCCGCAACGCGACGCCCAGATGGCGCGCCTCAAGCAGATCATCCGCGACATGGGCCGCGCAGGCATCCCGATCATGGGCTACAACTTCAGCTTGGCCGGCGTTTGGGGGCGTGACCAAGGTCCCTTTGCGCGCGGCGGCGCGATCTCGGTCGGCTATCACCATGCAGTCGAGACGCCGATCCCCAAAGGGATGGTGTGGAACATGGTCTACGACGTAGCGCAATTCGACCCACAAGGTCAGCGCGGCGTGATCGAGCCGATCACGCACGAGCAACTGTGGGATCGCTTCGCGCGCTTCTTGCACGAGCTGCTGCCGGTGGCCGAAGAGGCCGGCGTGAAGTTGGCGCTGCATCCCGACGACCCACCCCTGCCGACCCTGCGCGGCACGCCACGATTGATATATCGCTGGGACTTGTACCAGCGCATGCTCGATCTTGCGCCCTCGCCCTACAACACGATGGAGTTCTGCTTGGGCACGCTGGCGGAGATGAGCGCAGCATTTGGCAGCCGAGAGGGCTTCGCCGATTTCTACGACATGGTGGATCGCTACAGCGCCACCGGCCGCATCGGCTACATCCACTTTCGCAACGTGCGCGGTCAGGTGCCGGAATACGAAGAGGTGTTCGTGGACGAGGGCGATGTGGATATGCTCGAGGTGTTGCGCATCTTGCACAAGAACGGCTTCGACGGCGTGTTGATCCCCGATCACACGCCGGCCATGAGCTGCGCTGCGCCGTGGCACGCCGGCATGGCCTTCGCGCTGGGGTTCATGAAGGCGGCCATCCGCCTGATCGAGCGCGGCGGATAAGGCTCGCGGTTGACCGCTTAGATCCGTCGCGCGATCTCTGCTGCGACTTCGCGGGTGGTCGCCTGGCCGCCCAGATCCGGCGTGCGCACTCCGCTTTCGATCGTTCCGTAGACGGCGCGTTCGATGCGGTCGGCGACGTCGGCCAACTTCCAGTAGTGCCGCACCAACAATGCTGCGCTTAGGATCGCGCCGCATGGGTTAGCGATGCCCTGTCCGGCGATGTCCGGCGCGCTGCCGTGCACTGGCTCGGCGATCGCCATGCCCTCCCCCAGGTTCAGCGAAGGCGCCACCCCCATGCCGCCGCCCCATACGGCAGCGACGTCGCTCAGGATGTCGCCGAAAAGGTTGGTGGTGACGATCACATCGAACTGCGCCGGCTTGGACGCCAGCATCATCGCTGCTGTATCCACCAACATCTCGTCAATCGTCACTTCAGGGTAGCCTGCGCCTACAGCGCGCACCGCATCGCGGAACAGACCATCGGTGAGCGGCAGGATGTTGGCCTTATGCACGATGGTGACGCGCTTGCGCTCGCGCTTGCGGGCCAACTCGAATGCCACGCGGGCGATGCGCTCCGATGCTGCGCGGGTGATCACGCGCTCGGCGATGGCCTCGTCACCTTGCATGCGCTCGCGGCCGGCATACAGCCCCTGCGTGTTCTCGCGCACTAGAATCAGGTCCACAGGCTGGGGACGACCGATCATCTGCGATGCCTGTGACCACAGGATGCGCGTCGGGCGCAGGTTGGCATACAGGTCAAAACGCTGGCGCATCTGAATGATTGGACTGCGGTAGCCCTCAACTTTGTGCTTGGGCGAGGAGACGGCGCCGAACAGCGCCGCACCACAGGCGGTAACGCGAGCGAGGGTCTCCTCTGGCAACGCACTGCCGGTGCGCTGAAAGCAAGCCCAGCCAGCGTCTGCCTCGACGATGGCGAGATCGGGCAGCGCGCGCTGCAAGACTTCGACGGCGCAGGGGATAACCTCTTGGCCGATCCCATCGCCGGGGATGACGCACAGGTGATGAGCCATGATAGGTGATTGTATAGTTCGCCTACGGATCCATGGCGACGCAGGAGCAAGCGCTCATCATCAACGCGCGGGTGCGCATCCCACTTGACGAGCTGAAGTATCGCTTCTCACGCGCCGCGGGCGCGGGCGGCCAGCACGTCAACAAGACTGAGACGGCGGTTGAGCTGCTGTTCGATCTCGCGCGCACGCCATCGCTGAACGAGGCGCAACGCCAACGCGCCATGGCGCGCTTGGCCCGCTATTTGGACGGCCAAGGCATACTGCATCTGGAAGCACGCAACGAGCGTAGTCAGCTGCGCAATCGCGAGCAGGTGACGCGCCGCTTCGTTCAGCTCATGCGCCAGGCACTCGCGCCGACCCGAATCCGCCGCAAGACGCGCCCGCCGCGCTACGCCGACGAGGCGCGCCTGCGCCGCAAGCGCCGCATTGGTGAGATCAAGCGGCAACGTCGTGCGCCCGCCCTAGATTAGGTCTCGCATTAAACTTATGCACCTGCGGAGGAGACAACGATGAGAAGCATGACGGTACGAGACGCGATGCACAAAGGCGTCGTCAGCTGTGATTCGTCCATCAGCGTGCGCGACGCGGCACGCATGATGAATGAGAAGAGGCTACGATCGTTGGTGGTAGTTGATTTCGACTGCGCGTTAGCCGGCATCATCTCCGAGACCGACATCGTCGCGGCGCGGCTTGTTCACGAGGGTGGCAAGCCGTGGGATCAACTCACCGTTGGCGAGATCATGACCAATCGGGTGTTGACGGTGACGCCTGACATGTCGCTCAAGGAGGCGGCCAAGATCCTCGTGGATCATCGCATTCATCGCGTGGTCGTGGCCGAGCCGGACGACATGTGCAACCCGATCGGGATTCTCTCCCTGGGCGACATCATGCGCTATTTGGATCGCATCGAGCGCGAAGAAGCCGGCGAGGCGCAAGGCCAACCTCCTTCAGAAGAAGCAGGTTAGCGCTGCACCTGCGCCGGCAGGGGATGATGCGGCTTCGAGGCTCGGCCAGCCTCATTGGATGATGCCGGTGCGCAGCGCTTCCTTGACCTCGCCGATGGCCTTGGTCACCTGAATGCCGCGTGGGCAGGCCTCGGTGCAGTTGAAGACGGTTCGGCAACGCCATACGCCATCCGGCGCGCTGAGGATCTCCAAGCGTTGCTGCGCGGCTTGGTCGCGGCTGTCGAAGATGAAGCGGTGCGCCTGCACAATAGCCGCCGGCCCGACGTATTCGCCGCGTGCCCAGAACGATGGGCAGCTGGTGGTGCAGGCCGCGCACAGGATGCACTTCGTCGTGTCATCGTAGCGCTCACGGTCGGCCGGCGATTGCAAGCGCTCCCGGCCGTTCGCCGGCAGCGGGTCGTTGTTGACCAGGTAGGGCATGACCGCGCGGTAATGCGCGAAGAACGGCTCCATGTCCACGATCAAATCCTTCATCACGGGCAAGCCGAGGATCGGCTCGACGGTGATCGTGTCGCCCTCCTTGGCAATGTTCTGGATCAGCACCTTGCAGGCCAGCATGTTTCGACCGTTGATGCGCATGGCGTCGCTGCCGCATACGCCGTGCGCGCAACTGCGTCGCAGGGCCAGCGTGCCATCTTGGTTCCATTTCACCTCGTGCAGCGCGTCAAGCACGCGATCGGTTGGCTCGACCTCGACCGTGTAAGTCTCCCAGTGCGGCTTCTTGTCCGTCTCCGGGTTAAAGCGCTTGATCTTAAGATGGACTTTCATTTGCGTTACTTTAAAGTCTTAACGTGTGCGTATTCCAGGATCTTCTCGTCCGCAGTCAGGATCGGCATGTCATGCACGCGCACCGTCGCTACGAGAACTGATCTGCAGGGTCGCGGTGAAACGGTTGCGGCAACTGTGTTGACTCGATCGCGATCTGCAGCGTGAAGTCGAGCAGGCGTGTGCCAGGAGCTTTCAATGCGGCTTCAATCCACCGCGCAACCGGCTGCGAGGGGCGAAGCCGTCCGACTTCGACTAGCGCTGACCTCCCAGTCATTCACCTCCACAGCCGGCTCGAAGGGAGCTTCATGGAATGTGATGCTTCCGCGTAGTTCCTCCCAGGGGCGCTCGTCTGAAAGCGCCGGACAAGCGCGAGGAGTGCCGGCAAGTGCGCTTCCGGCACTTGCCTGATTTCGTCAAGCAGAAGCTCCTGATATGACACGGCCTAGTACTTCCTTTCCTGCGGCTGGATGCGCGTGATGCGCACCGGCTTGTACTTCAGCGTGATCGTCCCGTTCTTCCACGCCATCGAGTGCTTGAGGAAGTTCACGTCGTCGCGCTTGGGGTAGTCCTCGCGGTAGTGGCCGCCGCGGCTCTCAGTGCGCGCCAGCGCCGCGAACGCGGTGACCTCGGCCAAGTCGAGCAACGCGCCCAGCTCCCAAGCTTCCATCAGGTCGGTGTTCCACTTAAAGCCCTTGTCGTCAATGCGAATGCGCTTGTAGCGCGCCTGCAGCTCGTGGATCTTGTCAATGGCTTCTTCTAGCCCGGCGCCGGTGCGATACACGCCGACCTTGTCGTCCATCACCGCCTGCATCTCTTTGCGGATGGTATGCGGGCGCTCGTTGCCGTTGCTATTCCGGATGCGGTCGAGCTGCGCTGCGCCCTCCTTGGCTGCGGCATCGCGGTTGATCGGCCGGAACGACGCCTGCTTGCAGTACTCGGCCATGGCGCGGCCACCGCGCTTGCCGAACACGACGAGATCTACCAGCGAGTTCGTGCCCAGCCGGTTCGCACCGTGCACGCTGACGCAGGCCACCTCGCCAGCGGCATAGAGTCCCTCGACGATGCGACCGGTCTCGTCGGCCAGCACGCGCGCATCGTTATCGGTGGGAATGCCGCCCATCGCGTAGTGCGCCGTCGGTTGAACCGGCACCGGCTCTTTGATGGGATCAATGCCCTGATATACGCGCGCAAACTCGATGATGTCGGGGAGCTTGGTCTCCAAGTAGTGCGCATCTATGCGCTTGGGGTTGCCATCGGCCTCGAAGTACTTGTTGATTTGCTCGGGGCGGAAGTCCAGATACACGTAATCCTTGCCGCCGATGCCGCGCCCTTCGCGAATCTCGGTGTAGATGCAGCGGCTGCAAATGTCGCGCGGGGCGAGGTCTTTCAGGGTGGGCATGTAGCGTTCCATGAAGCGTTCGCCCTTGTCGTTGATGAACACCGCGCCTTCGCCGCGCGCCGCTTCGCTCAGCAGAATGCCCAGCTTGTACACGCCGGTGGGGTGGAACTGGAAGAACTCCATGTCCTCCAACGGCAGCCCGCGTCGCAGCACTGCCGCAGGCAGGTCGCCGGTGAGCGAGTGCGCGTTGCTGGTTACCTTCCACATCTTGCCGAAGCCGCCGGTGGCGATCAGCGTCGCCTTGCTATGGAAGACGTGAATCTCGCCGGTGGCCAGCTGCACGGCCACGACGCCGTTGCACTTGCCGTCCTCGATCAACACGTCAATCACCTGGAACTCATCGAAGAACTTGACGTTGTTCTTGATGCAGTTCTGGTAGAGCGTCTGGAGGATCATGTGGCCGGTGCGAT
Organism: Thermoflexales bacterium; assembly: GCA_025056965.1. Taxonomy (GTDB): domain Bacteria; phylum Chloroflexota; class Anaerolineae; order J036; family Brachytrichaceae; genus JAAFGM01. Next base: position 21,449 of record JANWVF010000117.1, read on the forward strand.
CGGCGGCGTGGCAAGCGCGCATGACCGGCTTTTTAGTTTCGTTATTGGTGTGCCCGCCGAAGCGACGCTGGCTGATCTTGCCGTCGGGCGTGCGGTCGAACGGCAGGCCCATGTGCTCCAGTTCGATGACCGCGTCAATCGCCTCGCGACACATGATCTCGACCGAATCCTGATCGCACAGGAAGTCGCCACCTTTGATCGTGTCGTAGGCGTGCCATTCCCACTTGTCCTCTTCCATGTTGCCCAGTGCAGCGCTGATGCCACCTTGGGCCGTGCCGGTATGCGAGCGGGTGGGATACAACTTGCTAATGACGGCGGTATTCACACTCTTGCTGGCATGCAGGGCCGCCATCAACCCCGCGCCACCTGCGCCTACCACAAGCGCATCGAACTGATGATACTGAGGCATAAACCAACTCCAAAATTGCGGTGATGGGTGGGAGATATAGAGTTCGTCCTCTATTATCAACCCACCGACCACCTACAGAAGTGAGAACTCACCGAACCGACAACGCACGCCGTATTGTAACAATCGGCGCGCCCGGCTGCCTAGGATCGAAGTACACCGCGTTCTTCTTCTGATTGGGATCGAACAGGCTCATCTCCAGCGCGTACTCGCCCGGCGGCAAGTCGGACGGCAGCGCAAAGCGTACCGCGCTGGCCTGCACATGGCCGGGTCGCCAGCGATGGCCCAGGATTGCCGGGGCATCGTCCACTTGGACGATCATGCGTCCGTCCGCAGCGAACAGCTTGACGAACGGCGCAAAATACCACCACCAGTGAGGCTCGGCCGGCGGCAACCCCACCCGCCAGTCATGCATCACGCTAATCATCTCGCCCGGGCGCGCTGCGGCCGGCGTTTGCAGCGCCAGCAATTGCCACCCCTCACCCAAATTAACGTCGAGTGCGCCCTCCGGGCGCAGGGCGGATTCGATCGGCAGCGAGCGATACAACGTCAGCACGACCGGCGTCCGGTCGGTGCGCTTCTGGCCGGGGATGGTCACGGCGAAAGCCTCGGCATGGGCCGGCGCGGGCGACTCGGCCATCAGCAGGGCGCAATCGCCACCCTCGGGCCGCACTTGCCAGATGCTCGACGCGCCCTTGATGTGGATTTCCCCGGCGCGCACCGGCCGCGCCTCTCCCAACAGGCTCGCCACCCAGCGCGCATCTTCTTGCGCGTGGAGCGTGGCGCAGCTCAATGCGCGCCATTGCTCGGCTAACCGCATCTGCCACACTACTGGCAAGCTGTAGAAGCCATCGTGGTGATAAGGGAAGCGCACCGCAGCTTGTGTTTCGCCGTCGGCGTTCCACCAGGGGATGGCAACGGCGAACGCAGCGGCGAGCGACGCCACCGCCAAGATCGCGTATCGCGCCCAGCGCAGCACATGGTGCGCGACCCAGGCCAGCAGCGCGAACGGCGCGCCGGCCAGCACGTAAGGCGCCGGCGAGGCCAGCAACAGGTAGAACACGTGCACCTTCCAATCGCGCATGACGGCATTGGCGACGAAGAACGTCGCCAGGATCGGCAGGGTAAACCAGCCGAGCATAAGGCGGCTCAGCAGCGTCTGGGCTCGGTGTGGGCGTCCTAGCGCCCGAATGAGCAGCATCCCAAGCCCAACCCACACGAGCGCGTCCACGATCGTCGCTCGCGCGTCACTCCAACGGTCACGCATGTCAAACCAGGGGGTGTCGGCCTCGACGAATGTGTTCTCGAAGTCTCGCCCGCTGGCGATGCGCAGCGCGTGATTGAGCGGGTCAAGATTCAGCGCGCCGGCGCGCGTCTCCTCGTTGAAAGCGTGTGGGTTGTTGATAACTGCCTCAAGCGAGGCGCGCGCGCTGACGACCGCGCCGACGTAGATCAGCGCGCTCAGCAGGCAAACGGCGGCGCCGGCTATCGCAGCACGTCCCAGCGCGGCCTGCCAGCTGCGCGACCGGCGCAGGCCGAGCACCCCGATGAGCGTGGCCGCGGCGAGTTGACCGAGCAGGCCGGCGGCGACCAGGTAGGTGTGCAGACATGCCGCGGCCCAGGCGAATGCGGCGAACAAAAACCTCGGCTTATCGCGCGTCAGGCCGTTCACTGCCAGCCACAGCGTCAGTGCGCTCATCGCCTCCAGGGGGCCCTGCAGCCATGCGCCGCGCGCCACCCAAGCAGCCCACAAGCTCACGCTGGCAAGCAGTCCGGCGGCGAGCGCCGCCCACCTACCCCACAACCGTCGCGCCAGGTCGTAGGCGATGACTGCAGCCAGCGCGCCCAGCATGGCGTTCAGCGCCGTGGCGACATACGCACCGGGCTCGAGCGCCGTGAGCAGGGCGTAAAAATAGCTCGCGCCGGCCGGGTTAGGCAGGTTGATGCTGGCCAGTAGGCTGACGGCAGGGAGCTGATCCAGTCGTCCTGTGGCGATCGCCTCGCGGATGAAGAGGCCTAGACCATGTGGGTAGGCGCGGTCGTAGTTCTGACGCACATGCTCCAGCCCATGCATCCGAAAGGCGAACGCCGTCAATGCCACGCCAAGGGCAGGTAAGCACGTCTTGAGCCATTCGCTCGGCGCCACGCGGCCTTCGCCGGCGACCGGCCTATGCTTCACTTTGCGAGCGCGCGAATGCGCTCATCGCAGTGCAGCTTCGCCGCTGCCGGCAGCCGCGCCCATGAACAGCGCCGCAATGCCGCCCAGCGAGATCAGCGCTGCGATGCCCACGACGACGTACATCAGCCCTTTGTACACCGCCGGGCGATGGCCAAAGTAATCGTAGGCGACTTGGCGCACGCCGTTGATGCCGTGCGCCACGGCTAGCACCAGCATCACAGCGTAGTAGGTGCGCCAGATCACTTGCTCGACCGTGACCGGCTGGCCGGTAATGCCCCAGCGCAGCTGGGTGCCGGCGAACTCAATCTCGTGCGTGCCGATGAGCACGTGTTGCATCCAAAAGTGCGATAGCGCGAGGAAGACCAAGGCCAAGCCACTGTAGCGCATGAAGAGCCACAAGCCCAGCTCGAGGCGGTTTCGGGTTTGTGGAATCGGCTGCACCTTGCGCACGGTGCGGCCGGGGGTAACGGTTGTGGAAGCCATGGTATTTACTTGATCCCGTGCGTCACGTAGTAGCTGATGGACTTGAAGGCCATGATGGCGATGGTCGGCGCGAGCAAAATCAGCGTGATGATGACCGACCAGCGCGTAGCCACTTCCTGCTTATCCCACAGAGACGGACGCAGTTCGAGGATGGCGATGCGTGTGCCGTTCACCGCGTGAAAGATGAGGCACGCCGCCAACACAATTTCACCGACTGAGAACAGCGGCGTCTTGTATACCGCAAGCATGGCCTCGTGCAGCGGGGGGTTAAAAGACGCCATGCTCATTCCGAAGATATGCGTGCCCAAGAAAATTACGACGCCCAGACCGGTGATCCGATGCAGCAGCCACAGGATGTGACCGCTGCCTTTGTAGCGCAGCGACTCGCGCGCCGTGGTGATAAGTGGACTCAACATCTCAAAATAACCTCACGACCAAATGCAATTCGAGTGTGATGGAAGTATATGCCAGTTGTAGGCTGATTATCTGGCACTCGGTCGTTCAATCCCTTGCTAATCGCATTGCTCAGCACGGCCATTCACGGTGACGCAGCCGCTTCGATCTGAATTTCGCCGATGAACGCGACGTCGTCCGGCGCGCCGGTCTCGAATCGGCTGCCGTCGGCGGCGTAAAAACCGGTCGCCACCCGCAGCGTGCCGCGCGCGTCGGGCGGGATCGTCAAACGGAATGATTCGCGCACGCACTCGCCGGCGTCCCACAAATCCGTGGGGTATTCCCCGTTCAGCGGCGCATGATCGTCCTGCGCCACTAGGCGGCCGTCCGCGTCCAGCAGATGCAAGAAGGCCGTGCCGCGTCGGTCGGTCGGGTGGATCATCTCATACGTTAGGTGGATATGAACCGTCTCGCCGGGGCGCACCTGAGCCGGAAGCTGCGCATCACGCAACCAGATGCCGTCGAAGTAGGCTAGCGGCGGCTGCCAGAACACGGGGAACGGCGGCGCCTCACCGATTTTGAAGCGGCCGACAATGGGCGCGATCACGCGCCCCGCGCCGTCCATGGCCGGCAGCACGCGCGTGACGCTGATCGGTCGCGATGTAGTCAGCGGCTCGAACGGGAAGACCGTCACGTGTAACTTGCCGAGCGCAGGCAGTCGAGCGCACGGCTTTTCGAGCAAGATGTCGTAGGCGTCCACGAAGGTATCGCCGGCGCGCCAATTGGTGCTGGGGTAGTTGCCCAGGTTAGGGAAGACGACGATTGAACCGAGCACTTCGTGATCGCGGCCCAGCACGCTGACGCTGAAAGCATGGTGCTGGTCCGTCGCCCGCAGCGCGCGCCAGGTGAGCTTCACCCGCGCGTAGTGGCGCATGCCCTCGCGGTCGGGCAGGAAATCCGTCCGCGCCGTCGCATCTACCAGCTGAACCAGGTCGCCGAAGGTTAGCAGGGCGGTGTTGTCGCCGGAGGCGATGAGGCCGGGTTGATAGCGCGGCCAAATGAAGGCGAACGGCACAACCAGCGCGAAGGCAGCCAACCCGGCTGCGAGAGCGAAGGTCAGCTTGTGCGCGGCTGCCGTCCATCGCTCGATCAAGACGCTCCACCCGAAACCGAGCAGGCTGGCGTAGGCCGTCAGCGCAGGCATCAGGTAGCGACCCGGCATCAGCGCCGGATCCTGGTAGAACAACGCGCGGTACAGCGGCAGCAGCATCATCGAGAGGCCGAGCATCAACCACACGAGGATGGCCGTGCGCAGCGCGTGCCCGGCGCGGCGATAGCCGATGACGCAGCCGATCGTGCCGGCCAACGTGAAGGCGGCGAACGCCAAATAGGCCCACTCCGGCAAGCCGACGTTGCCCCAGCCGAATTTGCCCCAGAACGTGCGGAAAGTGTTGGCGAATAACTGCGGCAGCCATGCGTCGCGGATAGAGACCCATACGCCCTCGCCGATCACGCTGGTCGGCGCAGCCAAGATCGGGTTGTTCGGGTTGCGATCGGTCAACAGCCGGCCATAGCGCGCTAGGTTGTAGCCGAGGTAAGGCAAAGCCAGCGCGGCGAAAGCGCCTAGGGTGAATGCCCCACGTCCGAGCAGCTCGCGCGTTGGCCAGCCCGCCCGCCGGGCGATGAAGATGAGCGCTAACCCTGCGAATCCAATCAGTCCCAGGGCGTTGTTCTTGGATAAGAAAGCCAGCCCTAGCGCGAGGCCGAGAAGGATGAAGTCAACGTTGCGCGCAGCGTTCTGCGCGTCAGGCGAAGTCGGCGCTGCACCGTGCGCGATGTGCGCGACGCGATAGATCACCCAAGCGCCCATCGCAGTGACCATCGCATCGTTGTTGACCATGCTGCCCATGAAGATCACTTGGGGGTTGAACGCCGCGATTGCCGTGCTGAGCAATGCGGCCGTCGAGCCGACGCCGAAGATGAGGTTGGCACTCGAGGCGACCAGATAAACGGTTAGACCGGTGAGCAAAGCCGAGACGACGCGCGCAGCGTGCAGGGCGAGGATCGTGCCCTGCCAGGGGAAGGCTTCTTCGGGCTGCCGCAGCATGATGCGAAAGCCACGCCGATTCGTGCCGTCGAGGGCGAAGTTGTTGAACTCCGGCTGCACGCCGTCGCTGCGGTTGGCCCAGAACGTCAGCGCTGCGGCGACCAGGTAATACAGCGGCGGCTGGTGCGACTGATCGAACAGCACCTTGTCCTCAGCGTAAGCATCTGGCAGGCTGCGCTCCTCAACCAGATGGTTGACATAGGCAAAGTGGCCGGTTTCGTCGTGCGCCTCCCAGGGTGGGTTGACGGCGCCGTAGAGCAGTGCGAGCGCGATGTGCGCCAGCACGATTAGCCACTGCAGTCGCGTCGGCTGGGTGCGCGGCATGGCGCAGCGACATTACCACATTCGGCTACGCGCCAAGGTCGGCGGAGGTCTGTAGATGCGATCGCTCAATCGGCCGGCTTAGTGATGCGCACCTCACCCAAGTAAATGCGGCCATCCGGCAAGCGTTTGCCATCGGGGTCGAAGGCCGGCATGCGGATCAGTTCAACCGCGTCATACAGACCGGCAAATAGATGATAGTGACCGGGCCGTAGGTCAGTGGGCAGCTGCAGCGTATAGGGATCATCAAAGATGACGCCGAAATGCCAGCGCGTAGTAGGGAACTGACCATTGAGCGGTGGTGCATCCTGCTGCGCGCGGAGCACGCCGTGCTCATCTACCAGATGCAAAAAAGTAGTGTGGGGCTTCGGTGTTGCGCCTCGGCTGAGCCAAATCAGCGTCACGGTCAACGGGCGGCCGGCGACTGCTGTGGGCGCATATTGGACAGCCAGGAGCGAAGCGACGTCCCCTAAGTTGGCCAGCGGCGCGCTAGCTTGCTCGTAGTGCCGAGCAGACGGCAATAGCGTCGCCCCCTCGAACAGCGGCGAGCCGGGTTTCCCGTGCTCATCGTAGCTTGTGGCGATGTCGCCGCTGCCCCGATTGTACAGCGCGAATTGGACGCGCAGGGTCGTCGGCGCGATCGCATCTTTGGGCACCACCAGATCAACTGTGTCGCGCCACATCTCGCCGCTGCGCCAACCGCTGCTGGGAATCAGACCGCCACCGGTGAACGTCTCGAAGCGAGCCAGTTGTTGATTGTCGCGCCCAAGCAGACTAACGACCAGCGAGTAGTTGCCAGGCGTAGCGCGGCGCGCGCGCATGATCACGCTCACCCGCACCCGATCGCCAGGATAGACGACGTCGGGTCGCATGCTGTATCCGATGACCTCTGCGAACGGGCCCAAGCGTTGTCGGGCGGGGAGCATGTCCCCAGGCAATTCGGCGACCCAAGGTGGCTCATAAGCCGGAGCGATGTAACGGAAGGGCGAAATCAACGCTAAGGCGCAGAATGCGCCGCATGCTACGGCCGGCAATCGAGCCAGGGGAGCAATCGTTCGCTGGCCGATGTCCGCCCTAACGCGCGCAAGCTCGAAGAGGCCAACGGCCATCAACGTGGACAAACCTGCAATGGCAGGGAAGAGCAGACGTCCTTGAGACGCCGGTGTCATCATCGTCCAGCGCACTAGCGCAGCATAGGTAAGCAGAGCGTGCGCAGCTACGGCACCAAGCCCAATCCAGTGCGTGATTCCCGCGCTGTGCCGTCGCCGAGCGACGTAGAGGACTAAACCGACTAGACACATCAGCAGGAAGATGTCGAATGCCTGATAGACGACTCCGTCGGCCGGCACGTTGAAGTGACCGAAGACGGCCAGATAGGAAAGGCGCAGCCCTTGGAACTCGGCCAGCGCCTCGAGCAGCGAGATGCTGCGCGGGTGAGCGATCGCTGCCATCATCGTCGTTCCGGTCAAGTCGCCATAGAGCGCCAGATTGCGGGCATACCACCACGCAGCAATCAGCAGCCAGGGAGAGATGACGGCAACGATCAGCTTGAGCCGAGCTAGAGGAAGCGCGCTCGGTGAGACTTGTCGGGGCGCGATGAGCATCGCACCGGCTAAAGGCAGCAACAACGCCCCGCTGATTTTCGTTAGGCTGGCCAGGCCGACCAGCGTGCCGAAGAGCGCTGCACGCCGCAAGGTAACGCCGAGCGCGACCGCCCGCGCCAGCACATAAAGCGCTGCCGTAGCCAGCGCAATGAGCAGGCCGTCGTTGCTCACGGCGGTGTTGACGTTCAGAAACATCGGGTTGAACGCCGTCAGCGCCATGGCCACAGCAGCCAGACGCGAGTCTCGGGTGAGCGTGTAGGCGAGGCCGAACGTGAGCCAAACAGTGATACTGCCGATCAGAATGCCCAGCAGGCGCAGTACCATAGCGGCGAGGGTGCTATCACGATAGGCAAAGGGGCGCTTCTCCGGCGTGATGATGAGCACGTTTTTATTGCCGGGCGCATACGGGTCGTAAAGCGGCGTAGCGTTTGGCAGTCGCTGCAAGTCGAAATCGCGGGTGTTGAACAGCCGCACGACCGCGGCGGCTGCCGCATAGTAGAGCGGCGGTTGACTACCCTCTTGTGCCCAAGGCGCTTCCCTGGACGCCATGGATTGCACCGGCAAGCCGCCGCCATTGGCCAAGTGCCGGACGAAGGCGAAATGCATCACCTCATCGCTCTTCTCGAAGATGGGCGTCGCAAATGCGTAGGGTAGCGCAAGAAGGATGAACGCAAGCAGAATGAAGGAACGATTCACCATCGGGCCGTCGTTGAGTGCGCGTGCTTAACGTGGGGGATTATCGTATAGCGCCTTTCGGGTGATGCGCACGTTGGGCCGGGGAACGGCGAAGCTGCACTGTGCGCCCCCTATAATCCGCTGCGCCGATGAGCACGGATCTTCCGGCGCGCAAGCGCACTGCCACATCGCCCATCTTGTTCGTCTTGATGGTCGCGCTGGCCATTCGCGCCTTCGACTTGGCCGGCCAGAGCTTGTGGTACGACGAGGCATTCTCCGTGCGCTTGGCTCAGCAAAATGATATCCTCGCCCTCTTCATCCGCGAAGCACAGCTGAGCCTAAACACGCCGTTCCACTACATCCTGCTCAAGGGTTGGATGAATGCGCTCGGCGACGGTGAATTCGCCGTGCGGCTGCCGTCGGTGTTTGCCGGCGTGGTAAGTGTAGCGCTAGCCTATCGGCTGAGCGCCCTCGTCCTCGGTCGCCCCTCGCTGATCCCGGCGGTGCTTGTTGCCCTCTCGCCGGTCGGCGTCATGGCCGCGCAGGATGTGCGCATGCACGCTTTGGCGAGCTGCCTCGGCCTGGCGGCGACCGCGGCGTTTTTGGCGGCGCTGCGCGGCGAGAGGTCAAGCACCTGGCTGACGTGGGCGGCGCTCGGCGTGCTGGCATTTGCTACCCACGTGCTCGCCGGGCTGGTCGTCGGCATGCACATCCTGGTCGGCATCGCGCTGCGCCTATTTGAAAGGCGTGGCCTGAGCCGGCCGCAGCTGATCGCTTCGGCAACTACTGGCGCAATCATCGTCATTTGGGCTGCGTTGCTGTGGTCCAACCGCGCCAACTACGGCGTCAGCTACGATGCCGCGGCAGACTGGCCCGCGCTGCTGGTGCAAACAGCCGCCGGTCAGGCCTTGCCTCGTCTTTTGCCTGCCGAGCTTATCGCCCCGGTCGGCGCTGCCATCATGTTGGCACTCGCGCTGTCGTGGACTGCGCTGTTCGGCGCACCGGTTCACCTGCGCTCGGCCAACGCGCTAGCGATGATCGCAACGGGCGCATTGATCGCGATGACGACGTTCTGCGCCGTCGTCGGCAAATTCTCCCCTCGCTATCCACCTATCATCGCGCCGATCTCGCTCACAACCATCGGCATCGCCATCGCTGCCACTATGCAGCAGGGGCGGATAGCCCGCTTGCTCGCGCGTGCCGGCTTCGCCTTATTTGCGTTCGGGTTCGGCGGAGCGTTGCTCGCGTTGCGCACCAGCCCACTCTATGCTAACGAGGACTTTCGCGGCGCGGTAGCGCACATACGGGCGAATTTGAAGCCGGACGAGCGTGTGCTGCTGGTTTCCGGTCACTTCGCGCCAGTCTTTGAATATTATTGGAGCGGTTCACGCGATGCTTGGATTGCCCTGCCGCCCGACCCAGCCTTGGACGTGCGCAACACGCTGACCTACACCAGCGTCGTGCCGTTGACCAATGCGGCGCTGACCGGCGCGGGCGGCGCATGGCTGCTGCTGTGGCAGGACGATGTGATTGACCCGACCGGCGTAGTGCAGTCGCTGATGCGCCGCCAAGCGCAGGCGCTTGCGCCGCAGCCCGATACGCCGCCTTTTGTCGGCTTGCGCCTGCAACACTATCGCTTCTTTCAACCGTATCGCCCGCTGCCGGAGCAGATCTCGTCCGGCGAGGCCACCATCGAATACAACCGCCCCGACGTCGGCCTGGACAGCCTAGGTTGCGTCCAGCCCCAGCCGGCCTACGCAGGCGACGGCTACCTGGAAGTGCAGTGCTTCTGGCAGACCCTGCCGTTTGCGCCGCTTTCGGTATATACCAAAGTGTCGTTGCGCCTAACCGACGCACAGGGGAATCAGGTCGTGCAATCGGATCAGCCGATTGCCTTCCGTGGCTTCCCCTACGTGCCTTACGAGAAACCCATCTGGGGTGTGCATTTCATCCCCCTGCCGCCCGACCTGCGTGCAGCCGATTACACCCTGCGCGTCATCCCATACACCGAGGTCGGCGAGATCGCGCCCCAAGTCTCGCTGCCGATTCAGGTGTTGCCCCGCTGAAGCGCCGGCTACTCTGAATCGCAACTCGCGCGAACTGGCGCGATGACCTCGCCCCCCGGCCACTCGAGGCCGTCGTGTCGCACGGCCTGCCAGCGCACCAACCCATCTCGGCGATACACACCTACGCGCAATTCGACCACGAACTCGACAGCTCCTGCGACGATCAACCGCCGCTCTCGGATCAGCACGCCGGATGGCAGCTCGTGCAGCGGCAGCGCACCGTCCAGTAGATCTCGATCGGCAACGACGACCCGCTCCCCTTGCGCGTTGAACCCATGCACGAAGACGCCAACCGGCGTCTCAACTCGTCCGTTGCTCCACCAGCCCAGATCAAGGGCAATCTGTTCACCGCACCGGCGCGCGTCCACGTCCCAGATCACGACCTGCGCCGCGCCATCGCGCAGCGTGGCGATAGCCCGGTCGGGCGGCGCAGCAGCCGGCTGGATAAGCGCCAGCCGTTGGGCGCGCAAGCCAGGCCGGTCGTAGTCGAAGCGGTAGACGTGCGTTGACGCGAAGACGGCGCGGCGCAGCCCGTCGTCGTCCACCGTTGGGCCGGGTTGGCCGTATTGCCAGCGCGCATCGTAGGTGAGCGAAGCCTCATGGCGCACGTAGTGCGTGTCGCGGTAGGTGCCGCTCACCGCACCGATCCAGGTAGAGGCCGGCGCGCCGTCGTGCTGGAAGATCGGCATGCCTTCCGCGCCGATGAAGAAGCTGGGATAGCGCGGCGCGTTCCACCACGGCATGTTGACGAACAACACGCGCGCGTTGGGGTCGCTGCCGCGCAGGTCGCGGTCAACGGCGGTCATCGCTGCCGTCAGCCGCGCCGTCTCATGGATGCGATCCAGGACGTAAGGTGCGCCCCAGGTCAGCAGCAGGGCGACGCCTGCGAGCGCCGGCCGGCGCAACCACGGCGGCTTGATCGCGCGCAACGCGCAGGTGACCACAGCGCCCCAGAACAGCGCAACACCGACCGAGGGCGCATAGAGCAAGCGCGGCCCGAAACTAACGTAGGCGTGCGACAACGTAACGGTAGGCAACGCCGCCAGCAGCCCCCACCAGCCCAGCGCCAGGAGACCCAGCCGGGCAGCGCGCTGTCGCATCAGCAGCACGCACGCCAATCCGACGGCAACTACGAAGCCGACCAGGATGATCTGCGGCGCGGATGCCGTTAGCCCCATGATCGGTCGCAGCAGAAGCACCAACCAGCCGACAGCGCTCTGCGCAAAGTACACCGCGTTCGGCCCGACGTCGGCCGGCGACGCCAGCAGCGCCGCGGCTTGACCACCGAATCGTTCGGTAGCTAGGGCAAGCCGATACACAACCGGATACAACGAGGCAACTGCGGCGATGCCGACCACGCCAAGCGACGGGCGCGCACGCTTAGGCAGGCGGATTACCAGGTTCAGCCACAGCGCAAGCAAGCCGAACATGAAGCCCGACTCGTGGCTCAGCGCAGCTGCTAAGGCGCACAACGCGCAGATGCCCCACCGCGCCCAGTACGCGCCGCCCGACGCGACCGAGCGAGCATACAGGCCAAGCGATGTGTGGACGGCAAGCAGGCCAAAAGCAGTCATGGCCGGGTGGTAGATCGCTCCGGCCCAGATCACTGCCTGATATGACAGAGGGAAGAACGCGAAGATCGCCCCGCCGAGTGCCGGGAACATCGTGCCGGTCAAGCCCAGCCGCCGGCCTAGGCGCGTGGCCAAGCCGATGACCAGCGCGGTGTTGAGAACGTGCAACCACACGTTCCACATGTGGATGATGCCGGGGACATACCAGCCGAACAGGTCGCGCGTAAGAATCCAGAGCGCATTCGCCATCGGCCTGGCCGAAGCGCCTCCCTGTGACCAGTTCGCGCCGAAGATCGAGGTGAGCGTGAATCCGTTGAGCCAGAAGATGTTGACGGCATCATCGTGGAGCGGCATCAACCCGACAGCCGGCGCGTAGAGCGCGAAGACGCCGAGCAAGATGCTCCCGAAGATCAATAGGTGATGAGGCACGACCGAGCGCGCAGCGAGCGAAGCAGCCGACGGGTGCGATGGCATCGAGCGACTCACGGCCATCCGTCAGCGGTCGGCGATCAGCGACGATAAATCGCGGAAGAAAGCGGGATAAGTCTTAGCGACGCACTCCGCGCCGAGGATCGTCGTCGCACCTTCGGCGCGCAGGCCGGCAATGGCCAGCGCCATTGCCACGCGGTGATCGCCCAGCCCGTCCACGACTGCGCCGTGCAGGTGCGTCGGCCCTTCGACGACGAAGCCGTCTGCGGTCGCCTCGATCCGCGCGCCCAGCTTGCGCAGCTCGCCGATGAATCCCTCTAGCCGGTTGCTCTCTTTCACGCGCAGCTCCTCAGCATCGCGCACGAGGGTGACGCCCTGCGCTTGCGTGGCCGCGACGGCGAAGATGGGGAATTCGTCAATCATGCGCGGCGTCAGCGCACCGCCGACTTCGACGCTGCGTAGCTCGGCGCCCACGACTTCCAGATCCCCTACCGGCTCGCCACCTTCCTCGCGCAGGTTGGTCACGGTCACCATCGCGCCCATAGCCTTCAGAGCGTCAAGCAGGCCGGTGCGCGTCGGATTCAGGCCGACCTCGACCAGCCGGAGATACGCGCCGGGCGTAATCGCCGCCGCGACGATGAAGAACGCCGCCGAGGAGAAGTCGCCCGGCGTCAGCATGTCCAAAGCGCGCAGCGGCGCCTGGGGGGGATACACGGTGATCCGGCGGGCATCCCCTTCGGCCTCTATGGTTAGTTGAACGCCTGCTGCGCGCAACATGCGCTCGGTGTGGTCGCGCGTCGGGGCCGGCTCGCGAACGGTAACCGGCGCATCGGCATATAGGCCGGCCAGCAGCAGCGCGCTCTTCACTTGGGCGCTGGCGATGGGCATGTCGTAGGTCAAGCCGCGCAGCGGCCGACCGGCGGCGTAGAGGGTGAGAGGCGCACCGCCGTCGGTGTCCTCGATCCGCGCGCCCATGCAGCGCAGCGGTTCGGTGACGCGGCGCATCGGACGACGGCGCAATTGTGCGCTGCCGTCCAGCACCGAGTCGAACGATTGTCCGGCCAAGAAGCCGGCCAGCAGCCGCATGGTCGTCCCGGATGAATTGCAGAACAGCGGTTGCGTCGGCGCGCGCAAGCCCCGCAACCCCAAGCCGGGAATGCGCAGGCCAAGCGAGTCGCACCCGCTGCCGAGCGGCGCCGCCCGTGCGCCGAGCGCCGCCATGCAGCTCAGCGCGGCGCTCGTATCATCGCTCTCCAGCGGCTCACGAATGTAGCTAACGCCCTCAGCAACGGAAGCCAGGATGGCTGCCCGCACGGTGATGCTGCGGTCGCTGGGCACGCGCAGCGTGCCGTGCAGCGCGCGCGTGGGCTGAATGGTCTCGGTAGTCATCGGAAGTGCGCTTTGCGCGCCTGGGCTGCGGTGGTCAGAAAGGCGCGCAGCCCGTCCTCGTCACGGCGCTCCAGCAGCGCAGTGAACTGGTCAAGCGTGAATTGCAGGTCGCGCACCGCGCCGAGCACAGCATCGGCGTTGGTCAACAGGATGTCCAGCCACATGGTCACATCGCTGGCCGCTACGCGCGAGGTGTCGCGAAAGCCGCCGGCCATCACTTCCCATACCTCCGGATGGCTCAAGCCGAACTGGTCGGTTGCCGTCACCAGCGCGACGGCCAACGCATAGGGCAAATGACTGGCGAAGGCCAGCAGGGCATCATGTTGCTCGACGCTGACCTCGCGCGGCGCGGCCCCAACGCGCATGGCGAGCGCGCGGACGGCGTCTAGGGATTCGTCATCGGTGCGCTGGGTGCGCGTGAGCAGCCAGGGCGCGCCTTGATACAGCGTCGCTTCCGCGGCATCTATGCCGGCCGTTTCCTTGCCGCACATCGGATGCGAGCCTACGGCGCGCACATGCGTCGGCAGCGCGTTCATGGCGCGGACGATCTCGGTCTTGGTGCTGCCCATGTCGGTGATGATCGTGCCGGGGCGGCAGATGTCGGCGAGCTGCCCGATCTGTGCGATGAGCACGCGCACCGGCGTGCATAGCACAACGACGTCGGCTTCGCGGGCGGCGTCCAGCTCCGTCGAGAAGGCGTCGGCAATGCCGCGTTCCTGCGCCTTGCGCAGCGTCTCGATGCTGCGCGAGACGCCGATCAGTCGTCCGTCATAGCCTCGGCTGCGCAGCGCCGCGGCGAACGAAGCCCCCATCAATCCCAGGCCGACGATGCAGATAGTATGAGCCACACAAACAGGTTACCACGTTCGCGCGTCGGCGCGAGGGCGGTTTGTGGTGCACGGCTATACCGTGCGATCCACGGCCGCTGCTACGCGCCGCACCTGCTCGAACAACTCCCGGTAGCGCTGAGGGGTGAGCGTCTGCGCGCCATCGCTGACGGCTTTCGACGGATCCGGGTGCACCTCGATGATCAGCCCATCCGCCCCGGCTGCGACGGCGGCCTTGGCGATCGGCGTGACGTATTCCCACTTGCCCGTGCCGTGCGATGGGTCTACGATCACCGGCAGGTGCGATAGCTCCTTCAGCACCGGCACGGCGTTAATGTCGAGCGTGTTGCGCGTGTACTTCTCGAACGTGCGGATGCCGCGCTCACAGAGCATTACCTCATAGTTGCCGTGAGAGAGGATGTATTCCGCGGCCATCAGCAGCTCCTCCATCGTCGCGCTCAGGCCGCGTTTGAGCAGCACCGGTTTATGCGCCTCGCCGACCGCATGCAACAGAGGGAAGTTCTGCATGTTGCGCGCGCCGACCTGTAGGATGTCGGCATACTTCGCGACCAACGGCACCTGCTCCGGTGACATCACCTCGGTGACGATGGCCAAGCCGTATGCGTCGCGCGCCTCGGCCATCCACTTGAGCGCCTCTTCCCCGTGCCCTTGAAAGGAGTAGGGCGACGTGCGCGGCTTGAACGCGCCGCCGCGCAGGATGGTCGCGCCGATTTCTTTGACGAGCCGCGCGCTCTCCATGATCTGCTCGCGGCTCTCCACTGCGCACGGTCCGGCCATCATCGCCAAGTGGGTGTTGCCGATGGTGATGATATGGTGCTTCACGCGCAGCTGGATGACGGTGTTCTGCTTCTTGAAGTCGCGGCTGGCCAGCTTGAACGGCCGCAGAATCGGCACAACGCGCTCGACGCCGTTTAGCAGCTCGAACGGCGCCGGGTCTATCGGACGTTCATCGCCCACCATGCCGATAATCGTGCGCTCCTCCCCCTCGGAAAGGTGCGCGCGCAACCCGATGGACTCGATCTGTCGGATCACGCCAGCGATCTCGGATGCCGATGCGCCAGCCTTCATGATGATGACCATAGTACACCTATTCTGTCTTGCTATTTCCGCAGAGGCCTGAGCTACGCAGGCGTCAGCCTCCCGTTAATGTGCTTCGTAATATAGTCGGACGCCAGCGGGTAACGCCGTCGTGCGCGCACTGCTTCGGCCAGCCGATCGAGCAGGCGCTCGGTGTCCTCCCAGCCGATGCATGCGTCGGTGATGCTCTTGCCGTACTCAAGCGGGCGGCCTGCAATGAGGTCTTGCCGGCCGGCCACCAGGTGCGATTCCAGCATCACACCGGCGATGGCGTATTCGCCGGCCTCGATTTGCTGCGCCACGTCCTCCGCAACCAGGAGCTGATTCTCGTGCTTCTTATTGCTGTTACCGTGGGAGCAGTCAATCATGAGGCGCGGTGACAAGCCGTCGCGCAAGAGCGCCTCCGCCGTCGCGCGCACGCTGGCGTTGTCGTAATTCGGCGCCTTGCCGCCCCGCAGCACGATGTGACAGTCGTCATTGCCGGCGGTGTGCACGATGGCGCTGATGCCGCCCTTGGTCACGGAGAGAAAGTGATGTGGCTGGCGCGCGGCCTTGATCGCGTCAATGGCGATCCTAATGTTGCCGTCGGTGCCGTTCTTGAAACCAACCGGACACGACAAGCCACTGGCTAGCTCGCGATGCACCTGCGATTCGGTCGTGCGCGCGCCGATGGCGCCCCAAGCGATCAGATCGGCGACGTATTGTGGTGAGATAGTATCGAGGTATTCAGTGGCCGCCGGCACGCCCAGTTCGTTGATGTCCAGCAGTAGCTTGCGCGCCATGCGCAGCCCCTTGTTGATGCGGAAGGAGCCGTCGAGGTCGGGGTCGTTGATTAGGCCCTTCCAGCCCACAGTCGTGCGCGGCTTCTCAAAATACACGCGCATGATGATCTCCAGCGCGTCACGGCAGCGCTCGCGCACCGGCTTTAGCCGCGTCGCGTACTCCAAGGCGGCCTGCACGTCGTGTACGCTGCACGGTCCGACCACGACGAAGACGCGATCATCACTGCCGTGCAGGATGTCATGCACGGCGCGCCGCGTCTCATACACCAGCTTCGACGCTTCGGGCGTGATGGAGAACTCCCGCATCAAGTGCGCCGGCGGCGCCAGCTCTTTGATCTCTCGGATGCGAACGTCGTCGGTTTGGTAAATCATGGCATCACCCTTCATAAAAAACTAAAAGCGCG
>JANWVF010000138.1 GCA_025056965.1 Thermoflexales bacterium
GATGACAATCCCAAACTGAGCGGCATGAGCAACTGAGGGCGGTTGAAAGCAAGGCCAAGGCGACCCACCCGGCCTCAATGGCCAGCCCTGACGTGTTGCGCAGAAACAAGGCGCGTGCCAATTCAAGCAGGGATAGCGCTGGATACGAGGCACACCCATGGACGGGCCTTCTATGTATCGAGGATCTGAATCGAACGCTTCCGGCGGATCGGATTCCGGCTCATCAGACTTTACAGAAACGCCAGTCATAGATCGCATCCGAGTCATCAGCAAAGGGAAGCGCAAGCCGCCGCGCCCGACCCGCGAGACCCCGCGCACGCAGCTGTTGCTGCCGAACACGCGGGCAGGTTGGCTAAAAGTCGCCGGGGTGGCCTTCGGCGCCGTCGCAGCCGTGGGCGCAGCGCTCATCGGCCTTCACCTTATGAGCGCCAATGGCTGCAGCGAATTCACCGCCGAGCGAACGACTATCGCCATCGAGGGTTTCCAGATCAAGGTCATGCCGAGCGATCTGGCCGGCAGCTTCGGCGTCAAGCTAGGCGTATTGCCGTTGGCGGATTTTGCGCCTACTTCCCGACATGCCGAACTCCAAGCAGCAGCTGCCGGTCTGCCGGCCGGGCTCACCCTGGTGAGCGATCCGGTCGAAGTGAAGACCTGCAGCACCGATCCAAAGTTGGCGACGCTGCGCATGAGCATCCCCCCTGGCATCGAAGCAGGCAGCAGCTTGGACTTATACGGCTGGGATGCGCGCGCACGCGCCTGGACCTGGCTGGGCAGCGAGCTAGACGCTGCAGCGGGTGAGGTCGTCGCTCGCGTCAGCCGTGTGCCTGCGCTGGTGGCGCTCATGAAAGTCGCGCCGATTCCTCCCTCGCTCGGCGTCGAATCGCCACCGGTGAACGGCGACCCTGCTGCGACCGCACGATTCATTCCATCCGACGCCGATGCCGTCTACGCTACCGGCCTCTATCTCGGCGATGGGGGCAGGATCATCGGCGATCCGGGCAGACTACTGCGGCTCGCCGGCGCGCCGGTGAGGACGATCCCGGTGATCCGAAACTGGGGGATGCAAGGCGAGGTCAACCGTACGTTGCTGCGTATGATGCTGGCCAGCGAGGCAAGTCGCGCCGCGCATGTGAACGCCCTGTTCAGTCTGATCACCACCACCGGTTTTGAGGGTGTGCAGATAGACTATCGCGGTGTAGGGGAGGAACAGCGCGATGCCTTCGCCCAGCTCACCGAGCTGCTCGGCGCGCGCTTGGCCGCACACGGCAAGTCGCTTAACGTCGTCATCCCCGCGCCATCGCTCACCGAAGCGGCCGATGCCTTTGAATCGGCCGGATACGACTTGTATCGCATCGGGCGGGCTGCGACCATCGTCCAAGTGGATCTGAGCACTACGCCTGAAGCGTGGGAAGGCGACCGCTTGGATGCCTTGATCAAGTGGCTCGTCGGTCGCATTGACCGGCGCAAGCTCCAGTTCATCGTCCCCACCTTGGGCGTCCAAAAAGATGCCCTCGGCCGCGTTCGGATGGTCGGCTTGGAGGAGGCGCTGGCCGGCCTGGGCGGATTGCAAGCCGTAACATCTACCATCGCGCCGGGGGCAAGCGTCAGACTCTGGTGGAGCAGCAAGGTTGAGCCTTCCGATGTGCGCTACGACGCGGCAGCCCAGCTCTACTCCTACAGCTATGTGGACGAGCGCGGCATCCAGAAGACGGTCTGGTTGAACACCGCAGCCAGCTTGAAGCGCATGCTGGAGCGCCTGAGCCATCACAACACGCGCGGCGTTACGCTGCGGGGAATGGCGTACCCCGGCAACGACGAGGGCATCACGCAAATTGTGGACGCATTTGCGCGCGGCAACTTAGCGTCGGTGTCGGCGCCGGAACCGGTGCTCAAGGTCGCCTTCGGCGCCGGCACACCCTTCAGCCTCCCGCTCGGCAAGACTCCGGATGAGCTCATCGTGCAAGCGCCGGGGGGCGAGGGCGAGTATCAGATGTCCTCCCTGTTTCAGAGCGCGCGAACGGTGGCATTGAGCCCGGCGCGCGTAACGGTATCCAAAGATGCGCCGGCGATCGCAGACGGCGCGGGCGAGGTTGTCCTCGCCTCGGCAGCGGGCGCCGCCGAGGAGAACGGTGCAGCTGCTGTGCCGTTCGAGTTGGGTGGGCACGTCAACGATCTAGTTCATGCGGCGCAGATGAAGACGGCCGGCATGACGTGGGCGCGCACAGAGGTGCGCGATGAAGTCGTGCCTGAGGCGTTCATCGCCGAGGCCAAGGCCAAGGGGTTGAAGGTGCTCATCACCGCCGTCGGCGACCGCAACCGGGTGATGGACGTAGGCTACCGCGATCAATGGGTGCAATATCTGGCGCGGCTCGCCGCTGCCGGCGCCGATGCCATCGAGGTTTGGAACGAACCGAACTACCAGGCCGAATGGCCGGCCGGCTACATTAGCGGCGCATCCTACGCTGACCTGCTCAAGCGCGCCTACTTCGCCATCAAGCAGGCCAACCCTAACACGCTGGTGATCAGCGCCGGCCTCGCACAGACCTCCGGCATATACGCCGGTGGGTGCGCTGAGGAGGGCTGCGATGAGCTGGCTTTTCTCAACCAGATGGCCGCCGAACGCGCGCAGGACTACGTTGACTGCATCGGCATCCACTACACGTCAGGCTTCGAGCCGCCTAGCACGGTCGGCACGCTGCACTACTCGCACTACTACGCGCCACTCCGAGACCTATACTATGGCGCGTTCAACGGCGCTCGGCCGGTGTGTTTTACGGCGTTGGGCTACGTTACGGCCGAGGGCTTCGCCACAAGCATGCCAGCTAACTACGCCTTCGCTGCCGGCACGAAGCTGGCCGATCAAGCCACCTGGTTGGCCGAGGCGGCTCAGCTCTCCAAAGCAAGCGGCAAAGTGCGCTTGATGATCATCTGGAATGTGGATGCGACTGTGTGGATCGCAGACGATCCCGCCCGCAACATCGCCGGTGATCCTCAGGCCGGTTACGCGATGATTCGACCCGACGGCACATGCCCCGCTTGTGAATCCCTGCGCAACGTAATGAAATGAGCCGATATCGTTTCGATCCCAAGCTCAATCCCAGCAGCGGGCATAATCGTCGTTTGGCGCTCGCCGTTGTTGCCCTGGGCGCAGCTGCGTTGGTCGCGCTGGCCCTCCTGGGCTTTGGCATCTGCATCCTGACGGGCGGATGCGGGTTGGGTGGAGCAGGCGCAGCCGAAGAGCCCACCCCCTTCGTGCCTGAGGTGACCATCTACGCGCCACAGGGGCAGATCGTCCCCTCTAACCCCGCTGCACCGTCGAGTGGAGGCTCGGACAACCCGCAGGGCAGCACGGCGCCCCCGCCGAGCACTGCGATGGATCCGCGCGGAAAGATCGAGGGCATCCCCGACTTCGTCTGCCCGAACCCGCGCCCTGCCCCGGCCAAGTTCGGGTACGGCATCCAGAGCAACTGGCCGGTGGGCGACATTGGGCTGTTCAACTCCATCATGGCCGAGCAACTGAAGATGGACTGGACGAAGGCCCAGATTCGCTGGGTGGACTTCGAGCCGCGCGGACGCGGCCAATACGAGCTTTACAAGTGGCAGTTGTTGGATGCTTTTACCGCCGACGCCAACAAGAAAGGGCTGCACATCTTGTTCGGCGTGCTTGACGCGCCGGCCTGGTCGCGGCCTCAAAACGCCAATCCTGCCCGGCCGGATCTGCTCGGCCCGCCCGACAATTACGAAGACGCGCGCATCTTCATCGAGAAGTTGCTCGCCCGCTACAAGGGCTGCGTGCAGGCCATCGAGGTGTGGAACGAGATGAACCTGGACCGCGAATGGACGGTGGCCTCGCGCCAGATTAAAGCCAGCGATTACGTAGCCTTGCTCGATGCTGTTGTGCCTACCATCCGAGCGATTGACCCCAACATCATCGTGCTGATGGGCGCACTCTCGCCGACCGGCGCGAACATCACCACCCCGGACGGCGTGATGCAGGTCGTGGACGACCTGACTTACATGGATCAGTTCGTCGCCGCCGGCGGACCGAGCCGGGTGGACTGCATCGGCGTGCACCTCAACGGCTACAACATGCCGCCGGACAAAGAGTGGAACGAGGGCTACAACGATCCCACGGCGACTTTTCGCGGCCCATTCGATTCGCCCCACCCCTCCTGGTCGTTCAAGAGCACGATGCGCCTCTACTACGAGAAGACGCAGAAGCCGCTCTGCGTGACCGAGTTCGGCTGGGCTTCGATGGAGAACCTCAAGCGATCGGACGGCACGCCGGTGCAGGGCGCGCCGCCGGGGTTCGGCTTCGCGCTCGACAACACCGAGCAAGAGCAGGCCGACTGGATCGTGAAAGGCTTCCAGATCATGCGCGACAGCGGCTACGTCAAATTCGCCATCGTCTTCAACTTGGACTACATCCAAAAGGTAGGCGGCGAGCCGGACCAGGAGAACGTCGCGCCGTATAGCATCACCCGCCGCGATGGATCGCCTCGCCCGGCTTTCGAGGCGCTGAAGTTCATGCCCCGTTAGGCCGGTCGCCCGGCGGTCTTCCCTGCGCCTGCATGAGATACGCGCATCGCGCCGCCTGGGTGGCGGCCGCATTGCTGGCGACGGCATGCGCCTCGCTCGCCCCAATCCACCGACCTGCTGCACCCGAGCAGGCACACCCCGCTGCGCCGCGCTTCCCTCCGGCGCGCCGCTTGGAGTCGCCCGGCTACGGCTTCGAGGCCTATCTGTGGTGGAAGCCGGAGATCGCCACGCGCGACTTGGGGCTGATCCGCGCGGCCGGCTTTAAGTGGGTCAAGCAGACCTTCGCTTGGCGCGACATTGAGTTGGAGAAAGGCAAATACGACTGGAGCCGCGCCGATGACGTGGTCTTCCTCACGACTGAAGTCTTCACGCGCCACTTGATCGTGCGCCTGGATCGAGAGCCATACTGGGATCGCTACGACTACCCCCTCGACCAAGGCATCGCCGCCGGTCCACCCCGCAACCTGCAAAACTTCTTCGACTTTTGCGGCGTGATTGCCGCACGCTACCGGGGGAAGGTGGCTGCGTATCAGGTGTGGAACGAGCCCAACCTAGCGCGCGAATGGGGCGGCATGCCGCCCGACCCTGTGGCCTACGTTGAGATGCTGAAGGGTTGCTACCTGGCAATCAAACAGGCTGACCCTAATGCGCTGGTCATCAGCGCCGGCTTGGCGCCAACCGGCAACGGCCCACCGCTGGCCATGCCACACGATCAGTTTCTCATCGCCATGTACAAGGCCGGCGCCGCGCCCTACTTCGACTTGCTGGGGGTACACGCGCCGGGCTTTCGCGCCGCGCCCGAAACGCCGCCCGGCATGGCGGTCAGCATTCCGGAGTTAGGCGGACAGCGCTTCTTTGCCTTCCGGCACGTCGAGGACATGCGGGCGATTATGGAGCGCTTCGGCGACGGCGCAAAGCAGGTAGCCGTGCTGGAGTTCGGCTGGACAACCGATCCGGTGAACACCGACTACGCCTGGTTCGCCGTAGACGAGCAACTGAAAGCCGACTACATGGTGCGCGCCTTCCGCTGGGCCAAGCAGAATTGGCAGCCTTGGATCGGCCCGATGATCGCCCTCTCCATCCCCCAGTTCGACTGGACGCCGCGCAACGAGCAGTACTGGTGGGCCGTCATAGATCCCGTATATCCGGAGACGCGCACCCGCCCGGCCTATGACGCGCTGAAGGCGATGGACAAGTGATCTGCTATTCTGTGCGCGCGTGTTCGAAGCCCTCATTGAAGCACTCGACGGTGCGCCGTCGCGCGATGTGTTCAGCGTGAACGGGCGCGACGTCCCGCGCCTTTGCGGTGAGTTTTGGACGGCGCGCCAGCGGCAGGCATGCTCGCTGCATGAGATCTCGTATCGCGCCTGCTTTAAGCCTCAGCTGCCGCGCTATTTCATCGAGCGGCTCACCCGGCCCGGCGACGTCGTATATGACCCGTTCAGCGGTCGCGGCACGACGGCGATCGAGACGGCGCTGCTAGGGCGACGCATCATCGCCAACGACATCAACCCGCTCAGCGTCATCCTGACCGCTCCGCGGCTGCGTCCGCCCGAGCGTGAGGCGGTCGCCGAACGGTTGGCGCGCATTCCGCCTGCGACACGCCGCGCCGAGATAGACTTGAGCATGTTCTTTCATCCTGACACCGAGCGCGAGATCGTCGGCTTGCGTGACTACCTAGCAGAGCGCCGACGATCCGGCACGGAGGATGATGTAGATGCCTGGATCCGCATGACGGCGACTAACCGGCTGACCGGGCACTCGCGCGGCTTCTTCTCGGTCTACACTCTGCCTCCCAATCAGGCCACTAGTCCACAGCGCCAACGGCAGATCAACGCGCGCCTCAATCAACAGCCCGAATACCGCGATACGCGCGCGATCATCTTGCGCAAGACGACCGACCTCATGCGCAGGCTGAGCGAAGCCCAGCGGGCAAACTTGCGTGCGGCGAGCGAATCGGCGCTGCTGCTGACGTGCGACGCGCGATACACCCCCGACATCCCCGACGCCAGCGCGCAGCTCACGGTTACTTCGCCGCCCTTTCTCGACGTGGTGCAATACAGCGCGGACAACTGGATGCGCTGCTGGTTCAACGGCATCGCCGCCGACGAGATCGCCCGGCAGATCACGGTGACCCGCACGCTGGCCGCATGGTTGACTGTGATGAGCGGGGTCTTCGGTGAGCTATATCGGGTCACCAAGCCGGGCGGCTGGGTCGCCTTCGAGGTGGGCGAGGTGCGCAGCGGGCGAATATGCTTGGATGAGCACATCGCGCCGTTGGGCGAGGCGGCCGGGTTCACCTGCGTAGCAATCCTGATCAACCGGCAACGCTTCACCAAGACAGCCAACATCTGGGGCATCGCCAACAATGTGCGCGGCACGAACACCAACCGCATCGTGGTCTTCCGCAAGGAGTGAATTGCTGGCGAGGTGCACGGCTTCGCCTGCGTCGCGGTTATCTGCCCTCATTCAGTTGGGCAGCGCCGGCCGTCACGTTGCCCGCTCGCTTAGCTACTCCGGCGGACGGTGAGCCTGACCGCCGGTGGTATATTCGCCGCGCAAGCATGTGTTTCATCTCTCGCCGCCGCTTCCTGGCTCTCGCGTCGGCTGCGCTGCTGGTCGCCTGCGGGCAACCGGCCGATTCCCCTGCCCAACCGGCCGCCGGCCGGCCGACCTTCATCCTGTTTTACGCTCAGGGCTGAGGGCCGTGAGCAGAAGTAAGACCCATCGTGGATGAGGTCAGGGCGCAATATCAAGATCGTGTCGAGTTTCGCTACCTGGACGCCAACGGCGAAGGGCGCGATGCCTTCCGGCAGTATGGCCTGCTCGGCCACCCGAGCTACGTCCTGCTGCGAGCGGATGGGTCGGTGGCCTGGCGGTTCCTCGGCTATCGCACGCGCGAACAGTTCAGCGCCGAGATCGAGAAAGTGCTGGCCGGCAATTAGCCACTGCGCGTGACGCGCCGCGCAGCCGGTCGCTCCGGCACGAACAAGCTCATGACGAAGACCAGGATGGGCAGCACCGTGATCAGGGTCATCACCGCAGGCAGGCCGATCACATCGGCCAATGCACCGAGCAAGCTCACGCCCAGGCCGCTGGCGCCGTAGGCCAAGCCGAGCGTGAGGCCGCCGGCCAGCCCGATGTTGTTGGGCATGGCTTCTTGTACCATCACCACGCTGATCGGCCACGGCATCGTGATGAAGGCACCTGCGACACCCACGGCGACGAGCCGAGCCAGCCCCTCGGCGCGCAGAAAGACGAACAGCGCCACCAGCACAATCAGCATCGCTATGCACAGCGTGTTGCGCCGGCCGATGCGCTCGCTAATCGGACCGCCGAGGAGTGTGCCAAACGCGCCGCTGAAGATCAGCACCGATACCATCGCGCCGATCTCCTCTTTCGGGAGATGGGTATAGCGGGTGAAATAGAGCGGGATGAACGTCTGCAGCCCGCTCAAGATCAGCGAACGAGCAGCGATCAAGGCCAGCAAGAAGACGACCAGCCAGAACGTGCGCCGAGCGTTCGCCGAAGCCGCTGCGCCGGCCAGCCGACCGCCGAAGCCGTCGCTGCGAGCGGCAAAGGCCTTCCGCTGCAGAAACAACGCTCCCGTCGCCAGCAGCGTCGGCGCGATCATGCCCAGCGCGCCGGACGTGCCGTAGGTGGCGATCAGCAGTGTGGCCAGGAAGGGACCGAGCGCGAAGCCGAGGTTGCCGCCGAAGAAGAAGAACGATGTGCCGCTGGCCGGCTTGTCTCCGCTGACCGCGCGGACGGCGGCGAGTCCTTCGGGGTGAAAGGCAGCTGAGCCGAGTCCGCTCAGCACCACGGCTACCAGCACCAGCCAATAGCTGGGCAGCAGCGTCACGCTGATCATGGCTACGCCGCACAGCAGCGCGCCGGCAAACATCAACCAGCGCATCGGCTTGTGATCGCCCAGGATGCCGAACAGCGGTTGCGCCACGGCGATCACCAAGTTATTCACGCTCACGATCAACGCGGCCAAGCTGTAGTTGAGGCCAAACGTAGCCAGCAGCACCGGCAGCAGCACGGTCAGCGAACCGGTGTGCATATCCACGCTGGTGTGCGCCAGGAAGACGGAGAACAAGGGGAGCTTTCTGATGCCGACGGCCGGCGACGCGGCCGGCTCTGATAAGTAAGCCGAGGTCGAGGCAGAGGCTTGCGTAGCCATCACGTGAAGCTATGTATGTATGAGAGATACCCACACTTTACCGCAAGTTGGCAACTTGCTCTAGAATGCCCGTATGGCCATCTTCAGAAACACGATCAACGTTACGATTTGGCATGAGTATCGCCACGAAAAGACGCACAAGGTCGTCGCCGATCTGTATCCTCAAGGCATGCACCAGGCGATCGCCGAAGGGCTGCGGCAAAATGACCGCGGCGGCGAGTTCAACATCCGCACGGCTACGCTCGATGAGCCGGAGCATGGCCTGCCGCCGGACGTTCTAGACGCCACCGATGTCCTGATCTGGTGGGGACATGCTGCACACGGTGAGGTGCGCGACGATGTCGTCGAGCGCGTCGTGCGGCGCGTGTGGGATGGTATGGGGCTGATCGTGCTGCACAGCGGGCACTTCTCCAAGCCCTTCAAGCGGCTGATGGGCACCGATTGCTCGCTGCGCTGGCGCGAGGCCAACGACAAAGAGCGCATCTGGATCGTCAACCCAGGCCACCCGATCGCTCAGGGCTTGCCGGACTACTTTGAGCTGGAATCCGAGGAGATGTACGGCGAATTCTTCGGCGTCCCTCAACCGGATGAACTGGTGTTCGTAAGCTGGTTTACCGGCGGCGAGGTGTTTCGCAGCGGCTGCTGCTGGCATCGCGGCATGGGCAAGGTTTTCTACTTCCGCCCGGGTCACGAAACCTACCCAACCTACTTCAACCCACTAGTGCGGCAAGTGATCGCCAACGGTGTGCGCTGGGCGGTGCCGACGCGCGTCGCATCTTTCACGCGCGACGTGTCGCGCCCTGCGCGGCCGCTCGAAGACTTGGGCGTATCCGAGCTGACGAAGGATCCTTCGCTGCATGGCCACTAAGCCGCAAGGACGGCATCGGTCGGTGACTGCACGCAATCAAGCGTATACTTCCCTCGAGATTGGGTCGCAACCCAGCGAGCCCCTTGAGTGGGCAATATCGCGCTTTGGGTTCGGCCAGCGCAATCTTCTCTGAATCCCATCCGCCTAAAGTTCAAACAACCATGTCTAACAAAGTTTTGGTCACCGCGACGATCAACGACGAGGAGACGTCGTTCTTGTGCGAACCGCGTCAGAGCTTGCTGGAAGTGCTGCGCGATGTGCTGAACCTGACCGGCGCCAAGGAGGGATGCAACAACGGCAACTGCGGTGCGTGCGCCGTGATCATGAACGGCGTGCTGGTGAATTCGTGTTTGGTGCTGGGCGTTGAGGCCAACGGCGCGACGATCACGACCATCGAGGGCATCACGCCCAAAGAAGGGCTGCACCCGCTGCAGCAGAAGTTTCTGGAACACGCGGCGCTGCAATGTGGCATCTGCACGCCGGGGTTTATCGTAGCGGCCAAAGCGCTGTTGGATAAGAACCCCGCCCCCACCGAGCACGAAGTGCGTTTCTGGTTGGCCGGCAACCTCTGCCGCTGCACCGGCTACGACAAGATCGTACGCGCCGTGCTCGATGCGGCGGAGGTTATGCGCAAGGAGAAACAGGCGGTCCAGCCTCACTGAGCATCTCTGCGGGCGCCCTATGGCAGGTGTCTCTGCGCCGCCGGAGAAAGGCAGCTCGCTCAAATCGCCAGAGGAGAACATGCGCGCTAGGGGTGACCGGCTGCACCTCTGCGCGCTCGTACTCGCCAAAGTAGAGCGCGCCATCCGGCGCATGCCCGGACTACTTATCCTGGCGCCGGATCGGCTTGGGCTTGAGGTCTTCTTCGTCGAACAGCGCCATGGGGAAGTCCATCTCACCGTGCCAGAATTCAAACTGCTCCAGCGCCTGCTCGGCGTATTCGGCCAGTGCTTCGTCGTCCGAATTGGCAGCGTCCTGCAACAACTTCTTGGCCTCGCTGCCGCCGATGAGCGCCAACGCATCGAGCGCTGCAAAGCGCACTTCGTCGTCTGGGTCATCCAACAGTTGCGCGAGATCGGCCACGGCTTCCTCGTCCTCCAGCTCGCCGCTGGCTTCGGCGGCGCGGCGGCGCACCGCCGGCGACACGCTATGCAGCTCGCTGCGCACGATTTCGCAGTAAGCGCGATTGTTGCTGCGCCCCATGGCGACGATTGCGCTCAGGCGCAGTAAGTCATCATCTGAGTAGTAAGCCTCACGGATTTGCAGGTCTACCTCTTCGTTTGAGACGTAGGCGAGCGACTCCAAGGCGCGGCGACGCACGATGGAATTCTCCGGCGAGGTGAGCAGTGCGCGCATCAGCGCGGCGTACACTTGGTTGCGCCTTGCATCGCTCAGACGATCCATCTCGCCGGAATACACGAAGCGCCCCAGCGATTCCGCGGCTGCCGCGCGTACGGTTGGCGATGGATCGTTATGCAAAAGCGCGATCAAAGGCGCAATCAAGCTCGGGTGATCATCCTCAAATAGCCCTTCGACAGAAGCCAGGCGCACTCGTTCGTCGGCATCGGACAGGCCAAACCGGAAGAGCGGGCGAAAGTCAACCTCGATGTCCTCCTCGGCCAGCTCGCGCAATTGTTCAATTAGGCTCGCTCGCCGATCCGCAGGTAGACTCGCCCATACCGTCTGCCAAACGGTCAACTGCTCGCCCGACAGATCCGAGAAGGCCATAAGGCTCTCTGGGCTCGGTTCGGCTTCCGTTCGCAAGGACTGAATGGCGCGCTCGAAGGGAACTGGTTTGGAGGACTTCTTCATACTAGCGGATCGTAATCGGCTGCACGATGTCCATGACGACGATGACGGCTGACAAACTCAGCAAAATTACCATGCCGACGGCATGCACCCACTGCTCACGACGTGGATCTACGCGCCGGCCGCGAATCGCCTCGATCAGGATGAAAAGGATGCGCCCGCCGTCGAGGGCAGGAATAGGCAACAGGTTGGTCAGTCCGAGCATGATGCTGATAAACCCGGCGAAGCGCAGGAAGGGCAGTAGTCCCTGCGTCTCGGTGATGCGCTCGTCAACCAGCGAAACACCAATGCTGGTGATGCCGACGACGCCGACCGGTCGCGCTTGCTCCAAGGGGATGTTTTGGCTGATCAACTCACCGGGCAAGCGCACGAGGGCGATGAAGATGCCGGCGATGTCGTTGGCGGCAGCGGCCACGGCTTCCGGAATACTGTAGGGAATGCGCGCGGACTTCGTAATGTCGAAGGTGAGGCTCACGCCCAACGGTGCGTTCGGGTTGGCATCGGCGGGAATCCGGCCGGTCAGCGTCACCGCTTGCGGCTGCGCCGCGCCCTCGACCGCCCGCAGCACGACTATGGTGATGTCCTTGCCGATGGACTGCCGCGTTTGACTGCGCAGGCTGCTCACTTCCGGCTGTTCGCGACTCTCGGGGTCAATCCGCTGGATCATGTCCACGCCGTTGACCGAGAGGATGACATCGCCCGGCCGCAACCCCAGGCGTTCGGCAGGGCTGCCGACCATGACCGAGTTGATGCGATATTGAAATTCCGTGGGTTGTGTGGCGAAGAACAGGTAAGCCAGGGTCAGGATGACGAATCCGCCCAAGAAGTTCATGAACGGGCCGGCAGCCAGCGTCGCCAGCCGCCAGCGTTTGGACTGCGCCGCAAAGCTCCGCGGGTCGCTTGGATCTTCTTCTCCCGTCATGCGCACGAATGCGCCGAAGGGCAGCCAGTTGAGAGTGTATTCGGTCTCGCCGCGCTTAAACAGGCGCAAGGCGCGCGGAGGAAGCCCCATGCCAAATTCCTCAACGCGAATGCCGGCCTTCTTGGCTGCCAGGAAGTGGCCCATCTCATGGATGAACATGAGCGGTCCGAGCAGGATGACGAAGACGGGCAGGCCAACCAGGATGGAGTTGAACAGGTCCATGACCCATATAAGTGTAGCCTCCGAAGGTTGGAGGCGGATGAGAGCCCTCTCATTCCGTCAAGCGCGTCAGCGTATACACGGCGCGCTCACCATCTAGCGTAAAACCAGTGACGGCATATCCTTGCGCGAATGCCTGCTCGAATCGCTCGCGCGTCTCCAGTCGCCAGCGCAGGGCAGCTTCCCTGTCGGCGCGCTTGAGCGCCTGGAAATTGCGCGGGATCTCAATGAAACATCGGTCGCCATAGATCGGGAAGCGCAATCGGCCATTTGCCATGTGCCATTCATCGCCCACCTGTCGCCGGTCGAGCCACCATTCCACCTCAAAACGATCGGAGGGCAGACCGGCATTCAACGTGTCACGCATGTCGCCGTAGGCGTTGCGGAGATACGTGCGGCAAATGCAGCCGAGCTTACCGATGTTCAAGCGAGCGTTCTTCGCCTCCAGCGGGTCGTACGTCCAGGTGATGAGGTTGAGCCCTTGGCCGATCACGGCTTCGCCTTGGGCGCGCTTGAGCGCTTCGCCGATGCCTTGGCCTTGCTTCTCCGGCAACACGGCTGCGAGGTGCGAATGGTGGCTCAAGCCACGATTTGCGCCCGCGTGATGCGTGGGCGACATAAAGCCAAGGACGAAACCGATCATCCGCTCGCCATCCGGCGCAGGTTCAAAAGCGCCGATGGCGACGCCGCCGTGCCGCTGCAGCGTGACGGTCATGTGAGCCGGCACCACGGATCGTTCGCCCCACACCTGTGCTTGAACATCCTCGCATTGCTCGTGCTCTTCAATGTCTTTGAAGTGCCGAATCGAGTAACTCATGACACGAGAAGTTCACGTTTGTTGCTCTGCGATGATCAGGCGATTCAGCGCCTCACGCGCAGCCGGCAGCGCCTGCATGTGCGGCCAACTGCCGCAGAACTCGGCGGCTCGCTCCGGCGCGAGCAGGAATACGAATGGATCGTCTTGCGAAGGCCGGCCGCCGCGCAAGGCGGAGCGCCAGTGTGGCTCCAGGCGCGCCTGCCACTCAGGGTAATGCTCGCGCAGCCAGCGTCTGAGCGCAGTGAACTCGGCCTCATCCGCCTCGGTTGCTATGGCGCCCCGGTAGACGCGAATCACCAGCCCCTCCAGCGCGTCCCAGCGCTCGATGAACTCTTTGAGCCGGCGTGACCGCAAGCGGACGGCTATGGATCGGGTGAACGGATTCATTTCGATCGCATGCCCGGGAAATTATCGCGGAATTCGCAAGCTTTGGAGAGGGCAGAGGATCCCGCCGACTCAGGGCGATGCTTCACTCGAGAGGGAGGCGTGGGCATGGTGGTCGAATCCTGCGATGAGGGCGACTATGGCGACCACCATGCATTAAGAGTTCAAAGAGCAGCGATGGAGGCAACGCTTTCCAATGTGCGACGATGTCGCTTCGACGTTGTACTACGTGCGACGTTGAGCATCTCTGTGCTGCGACCACGCCCAGCTACTTAGTAAGTCGCACCCGCGAGAAAGCCTGCATGAATTCGGGCGACCGCTAAGTACCGGCGCATTTATACCAAGACGGCGACAAGCCTACTTGACGACATCCTGACGCTATCTATACGATTCGCCGTCGGTTTGACGTAGGGTTGTCGTATTTCGGACGGCGGCCGCCCATCCGCATGGGCTCTCCCATAAGTGCAGCCGTGAAGCGCAGCCGTGTTAGGATGCAGATATCTATGGCCGGTGTTACACGACTATGGGCTTGGATTGGCGCCGCGGCTGGTGGCGCGCTGGTTTGGAAGCTGCTGTGGCCGGAGTTCGTCCAGCGCAGCCCATCGCACTTTCTGGCTTCTGTCGAGAAGGCATACGATGGCCGGTCGCCGGTAGCGCTCATCACCGGTGCATCGGCCGGCATCGGCGCGGCGTTCGCCAGAAGACTAGCGCGCGCCGGCTACGACCTGATCCTGTTGGCGCGGCGCAAAGATCGGTTGGATGCGCTGGCCGCGGAGCTGCAACGGCAGCACGCAGTCACGGTCCATAGTCTGGTCGCCGACTTGGCCAACTCGGATGACGTCGAGCGCGCCGCCGGCATCGTCGTCGAGATGGGTGAGGCCGGCCGGCTGGACTTGCTGATCAACAACGCCGGCTTCGGCACGGTAGGCGCATACGCCGATCTGCCGCTTCAGAGTCAGCTCGATATGCTCTCCGTGCACGTCGCGGCGACCATGCGCCTAACCAGAGCAGCCTTGCCGAGCATGTTGCGACAGAGGCGCGGCGGCATCATCAACGTCGCTTCGACCGCCGGCTGGTATCCGCTGGCGGGCAACGCCACCTACAGCGCGACCAAGCGCTACCTGATCAACTTTTCGGAGTCCCTGCAAGCTGAACTGGAGGGCACGGGGGTATGCGTGCAGGCGCTATGCCCGGGCTTCACGTATTCCGAGTTTCACGACCGCGAGCCGTATCGCGCCAGCGGCTTCCGACGCGAGCGGTTGCCGGCGTTCGTATGGCAGACGGCGGAAGAAGTCGTTGAGGCGTCATTGAACGCGCTGGGCCGCGAGGTCGTGTGCATCCCGGGTTTGCACAATCGCGTCATTGTGCTGGCCGGCCAGCTCACCCCGCGGCGGCTGGTGAACGCAATCTGGCGGCGCGTCTCACCGGTCTGAGCGCTTCTAGCTTGTTAGGGCAGCTCAACGCGCCGTCGCGCGCTCTTCTTGGCGCAGCGCCGGGAACAGCAGGACTTCGCGGATCGAATCGCGATTGGTGAACATCATCACCAGCCGATCAATGCCCATGCCGAAGCCGCCGGTGACGGGCATACCGTACATCAGGGCGCGCACGTAGTCTTCGTCCACCGGATTCGCTTCGCCCTCTTCTGCGTTGAAGACTTCTTCGAGAAAGCGCTGGCGTTGCTCAAACGGATCGTTCAGCTCACTGAAGGCGTTGCACAACTC
Organism: Thermoflexales bacterium; assembly: GCA_025056965.1. GTDB lineage: Bacteria > Chloroflexota > Anaerolineae > J036 > Brachytrichaceae > JAAFGM01. The sequence continues at coordinate 15,466 of JANWVF010000138.1, forward strand.
CACCCCGCCGACGAATCCCTCAAACCGCTCGACGGTGTTAGGGTCGCCGGGAATGCTCTTGGCGAAGGGCGAGATGTCGCGTGGATATTCGTAGAGGAAGGTCGGCTCGATCAGCGCCTTTTCAACGTAGTCGCCGATCAAGCTGTCTATGATTTTGCCCCACGGCTTCCCTTGGATCAGCTCGGGTGAGAGCAGCTTGCGGCGCACCACTTCGTCGGCCAGCGATTGCCGATCGGGGAACTGCGCATAGTCCACGCCGGTTTTCTCCAGGATCGCGTCGCGAAGCTTAATGCGCTTGAAGGGTTGCAGCCAGTGGATGACGTGTCCCCGGAAGCGGCTCTTGCCTTCGGCTTCCGGCGGCAGCACACGGCGCGCCACATATTGGAGCATCTCCTCGGCCAGATCCATCACGTCATACATGTCCATGTAGGCCGCGTAGAACTCTAGCTGAGTAAACTCCGGGTTGTGCTTGAAGCTGACGCCTTCGTTGCGGAAGTCGCGCCCAATCTCGTATACGCGCTCCAGGTTGCCGACGATCAGCCGCTTGAGGTAAAGCTCGAAGGAAATGCGCAGGTAAAGGTCTTGATCGAGCTGGTTGTGGTGGGTAATGAACGGTCGAGCCGCCGCACCGCCGTAGATAGGTTGTAGGATGGGCGTCTCTACTTCGAGGAAGCCCTTGTCATCCAGGAACTCGCGGATCGCCTTGATAATCTTGGCGCGGGTTACGAAGATCTCGCGCACTTCCGGATTCACTGCTAGATCCACATAGCGTTGGCGGTAGCGCAGCTCCGGATCGCTGAAGGCGCTGTAGCGGACGACTGAACCATCGGGTTGTTTCTCTTCTTTGGCGATCGGCAGCGGGCTGATGGACTTGGCCAGCAGGCGCCAGTCGGTCACGCGCAGGCTCGGTTCGCCGGTTTTTGTGACGAATAAAACGCCCTTCGCTTCGATGAAATCGCCTAAATCTAATTCCTTGAAGCGAGCGAAGGATGCGGCGTCGAGGGAGTCTTCGCCGACGCGGGCATAGAACTGGATTTTGCCGCTGGCGTCTTCGACGCCGAGGAAGGCCGCTTTGCCCATTACGCGGCGGGCGACGATGCGCCCCATGACTGCAACTTCGGGTTCGTGAGCGTCGTTCGTCGGCGCAGCGGTGTGATCCTGGGCCGATGCCAGCGCCCGGCGGACGGCTTCGGCGGCCATGATGCGCTGGCGCACGAACTGCGAGCGCAGTGGATAGGGCTCAATTCCCGAGGCGCGGAGCTGCTCGAGCTTGGCCAGGCGTTCGCGTTCGACTTCAGTGAGTTCCATACAGGGGAGTAGAGATGAGGAAAGCGGTTGTCATCGCGCCATTCCCCAGCTCTGATCTCCGATTGATTAGTTGTCGTTCTTTTGCGCCTGCACCTGGGGCAGCGTGTGCTCCAGCAGGTTGTTCTGCGGGTTGGCCTTCTTGGCCGGCCGATCGGCTGCTGCTGCCGCGGCCATCTGTGCACGCTTAATGCGCTGGGCACGCTGCAAGGCCGCCGCGAACGGGCTTAGCTGCTCGTCCGGCCCGGACGACAGGGCGTAGTCGCTGGCATTGATCCCCTCGAGGGCAAGGTCTATCTGCCGCTTGTGCGGGTCAACCTTCAGCACGCGCACGTTGACTTCCTCACCCTCGGTGACGAAAGCATGCATATCGGCGTAAGCGATGCCCAGCGAAGAGACGCGCACGATGCCCTCGCGCTCCGCACCGATGTCCACATAAGCAGCATTGCGCTCGACGCGCGTCACGCGGCCCGGGTAACGGTTGCCTTTCTTGATTTTCTCCCAGGGCAGCGCCGGCGGCTCAATCATGGTCAAGCCGATGCGCCGCTTGCTCTCGTCCACTTCGACCACCCAGACGTTATCTATCTGGTCGCCGACTTTCGGCCGTATGCCCTTCGGCATCAGGTTAAAGGGGATCAGACCATGCTTCGGGCCATCGAAGTCCACGAACACGCCGAAGCTCTCGATGGAGACGACGCGGACGTTGCTGAGTTTGCTGCCGACTTCGAGGTTGCTCCAGTCGTATGCAGACGGCTTGTGCATGGTCAGGTCAATGCGTTTGAGCTTCGGATAAACGCGCAGCACGTAGACCTGTACCTCATCGCCAGGGCGAAAGATGTCGGCGACGCGCAGCACCGGCTTGTCGCTGACGATTTGTGAGACATGCAGAAAGCCATCTGCATCGGCGCCAATGTCCACGAATACACCTCCCAACTCAACGCGCGTCACCTTGCCCACGAAGGCCATGCGCGGTTTGAGCGTGGCTAGGCTGAGGCCGGAAGCGGCCGGTGACTGACTATTGGCTTCGGCATTCGCCGTGCCATCGGCTGCAGCTGGGATCGTAGGCATTTCGTCGCTCACAGGGAAACCCCTTTCGTGTGAATTCATCTCAATAACTGCCTGAGGAGGCATGAATAGCATTGAAGGCCGTGCAATTCTAGCCCAAATTCGAGTGCGTGTCGAGGATAGCGCAAGGGCAAAAAGCGAACTTTGTGGTATTTTGTCTGATGGTGCAGTTGCCGTTTATCAATAACCTGGAGGACGTCGAGCTTGTCCTGCCCATCTCTCTGCGGATGCACGCCGATGCACGCTACACCGGCAAGGGGATTACTATTGCCTTTCTCGATTCGGGCTTTTACCCGCACCCCGACTTGACACAGCCAAACAATCGCATTGCCTATTTTGCCGATGCGCGCGACGAGACGGTGCGGGAGAACATCGGCTTCAGTATTCCGCATCTGTCGAGCTGGCATGGCACGATGACCTCATGCGTGTGCGCAGGCAACGGCTTCATGAGCATCTATCGCTACGCGGGCCTGGCGCCGGATGCGCGCGTCGTGCTGGTCAAGACCGGCAACTTGAAGGACAACCGCATCCACGAGCGCGATATTAGTCGCGCCTTGCGCTGGGTGCTGGATAACGCTCACCGCTTCGACGTGCGCATCATCAACATCTCGCTGGGCGGCGACCACCTGTGCGGTGCCAAACTGACGGCGCTCGATGAGCTAGTGGAGGAGGCCGTAGCGCGCGGGATGGTGGTGGTGTGCGCCGCCGGCAACAGCGGCACGCGGCGCATCCTGTCGCCGGCCAGCGCGCCATCGGCCATCACCGTTGGTGGACTGAACGATCACAATTCGCTCGATCGTTCGCGCTGGGAGATGTATCACTCGAATTATGGCCGCGGGGGATACGGCGCGGCCAAGCCGGAGGTGATCGCACCGGCCCAATGGATCGCTGCGCCGATGTTGCCGCGGACAAAGGTGCACAACGAAGCCCAGTTCCTGTGGAGGATCGAACGGGCTACCGATGCCGAGCTGGCGCAGATCTTACGCACCAAAGAAGCACGCCGACGCATCAGCGCCGAGACAATGAGCAAGCCGTTTCACGAAATCCGCCGCATCGTTCGCCAGCGGATGAACGATCAGAAGTTCATTCACCCGCATTACCAACACGTGGATGGAACGTCATTTGCTGCAGCGATCGTCTCGTCAGTCGTTGCCCAGATGCTGGAGGCGAACCCCTCCCTCACGCCAGCGCAGGTGAAGGCGATCTTGATCGAGACCGCCGAGCCGCTCGCGGATGCGCCGCTGGAGCGCCAAGGAGCCGGCGTTGTGCATGCCGGGGCAGCCGTCGCAGCCGCGCTTAAGTCGAGAAGACGAACTCTCGGCGCGCAGGGACGGAAGAAGGCAGAGCACTATGCTCAGGGCCTTGCTGTCGTCCAAGAGAGCGAATCTCTCCTCCACCGAGGGCGAAAGGCATGAACCGGGAATATCACAAGTGGTGGAGCCCCTCGCTCGGCCGACAGATGGAGCTGTTGGTGTTCGGCCACCACGGCGCGCGCGTGCTGGTCTTCCCTACTTCGCGCGGGCGATTCTTCGAGTGGGAGGATCGCGGGATGTTCGGACCGGATGGGCTAGGCCATCACATCGCACAGGGCTGGTTGCAGGTGTATTGCGTGGACAGCGTGGACGGCGAGAGCTGGTACAACTACGCGGCGCACCCCGGCCATCGTGGTTGGCGGCAGACCCAGTACATGAACTATGTGGTGAACGAGGTGCTGCCGCTCACTCGAGTCAAAAACGACAATCCTTTCTTGATCGCGCTTGGCGCCAGCTTCGGCGCGTATCATGCGGTGTGTTTTGCGTTTAAGTTCCCGCATCTCGTGGGCCGCGTCATCGGGATGAGCGGGATGTACGACATCAAGCGTTTCACCGGCGGCTACAGCGACGACAACGTCTATTTCAACAACCCGATGGACTTCATCCAGCACGAGCACGATTGGGGCCGACTCGAAGCCCTGCGCCGGATGGACATCATCCTGGCGACCGGCAAGGATGACGCGCTGCGTTCCGAGTCCGAGCGCCTGAGCGCAATCCTTTGGAACAAGGGCATCGGCAACGCCTTGCGACTGTGGGATGGTTGGTCGCACGATTGGCCGTACTGGAAGCGCATGTTGCAGCGATACATCGGAGGGCACGACTGAGATGGCGCGAGCCGCAGAACACCCCCGGCATCGCTTGCCGGATCACACAGGCGCGCACTTCGGATGTCCTTGATTGCTCATCCTGAGTTTCAAGCTCCCGTAACCTGAAAGAACACTTGGAGGAACGATGAAGAAAATTGGAGTCATTGTCGGCCGAGAATGGTCTTGGCCGCCGGCGTTCATCGAAGAGGTCAACGAGCGCAATGAGGGCGTCATCGCCGAATATGCCAAGCTGGGCGGGACGCGCATGAACGAGCCATGTCCATATGCGGTCATCGTGGATCGCATCTCGCACGAAGTGCCGTACTACCGCTCGTACCTCAAGAATGCTGTGCTGCAGGGGACATACGTCGTCAACAACCCGTTCATGTGGACGGCCGACGACAAATTCTTCGAGGCGTCTCTGGCTTCAAAGCTAGGCATTCACAGCCCCAAGACGGTAGTCTTGCCGAACAAAGACTACGTGCCGGGCATCGTGCACAATGAAAGCCTGCGCAACTTGGTCTACCCCATCCCCTGGGCGGAGCACGTGGACCACCTGGGCGGCTTCCCGCTGGTGCTAAAAGATGCGCACGGCGGCGGATGGAAGGGCGTCTACGTCGTGCATTCGATGGATGAGCTACTGGCGCGCTACAACGAGAGCGGCTTGCTCACCATGGTGCTGCAAGAGTTCATCCGCTGGGAGAATTACCTGCGCTGTATGTGCATCGGTCAAGAACACGTATACGTCGCCAAATACGACCCGGTGAATCGCCGCTACTTGAAGCACGACCTGACGCCGGAGATGTATGAGCGCGTGGTGCGCGAGTCGCTGACGCTGGTGCGCGCGCTGGGTTACGACATGAACACGATTGAGTGGGCGATCCGCGACGGCGTGCCCTACGCGATTGATTTCATGAATCCAGCGCCGGACATGGACATCAACTCCTGCGGCTACGAATATCACCGTTGGTGCGTGGAGCGCATGGCCGACATGTGCATCGCGCTGGCTCATTCGCCTCGTCCACAGCAGACACCCTATCGGGTATAGGCCCTGGTCGTTCCGCCTTTCTCTGAGCTGCCATGACGGATTTGAAGAGAGCCATCGCGCTCTACCACGACTTGCTCGACGACGAGACGGCGCAGGCCAGCGGCGCGCTGCTCGAAGAAGGCCAGCAGCGGCACGGGCTGTTCTTCGGCACTCGCCCACTATGCACAGTGCTGCGCCCGCGCTTCTTGACGCACGAGCAGTATCGCTTCCTACGACGCGCCATCGGCGCGCTGATGCCGGCCTTTGCCAAGCTGCACGCCATCGCGCTGCAAGACGCCGCATTCCGCGCCCAGTTCAGGCTGGCCGACTGGGAGGAGCGGCTGGTCACCATGCCTCCACCCTATCGTGCCAGCAGCCCGACCGCACGAATGGATACGTTCTTCGTGCCGGAGGCCAATGAGCTGAAGTTCACCGAATACAACGCGGAAACGCCGGCCGGCGCCGGCTATCAGGACGCGCTCGGCGAGATCATGCTCGGCTTGCCGATCATGCGCAAGTTCGCGCGGCGCTACGAAGTGCATACGCTGCCCGGCAAGCATCACGTCCTGCACGCACTCAACGAGAGCTATCGTGAGTGGGGTGGGCGCGAGCGCATGCGCATCTGCATCCTTGACTGGAAGGACGTGCCCACGTACAGCGAGTTCGTCCAGTTTGAGCAATACTTTAAGGCGCAGGGGTATGCATGCGTAATCGCCGACCCGCGCGAGTGCGAATACCGCGACGGCAAGTTCTATGCGCAGCCGGCGCACGACTCCGGGCCACCGCTCCAGGTCAATGTCATCTACAAGCGCGTGCTGATTACCGAGCTGATCGAGCGATGCGGAGCAGATCATCCGGTCGTCCGAGCGGTGAACGACCGCGCGGTGTGTATGGTCAACCCCTTTCATTGCAAAATCCTGCACCGCAAGACCAGTTTCGCGGTCATCAGCGATGAGGCTAACCAGGAGCGGTTCACTGCCGATGAGCGGCAAGCGATCGAACGGTTCATCCCCTGGACGCGCCTGGTAGCCGAGCGCTTCACGATTTATCGCGGCCGGCGCGTGGACTTACTGCCGCTGATCGCTCACAACCGCGAACAGTTCGTGCTGAAGCCGGCCGATGAATACGGAGGCAAGGGAATCGTACTCGGCTGGACGGTGACGCAGGACGAGTGGAATCGGGCGTTGCACGATGCGCTAAACCGGCCTACCATCGTGCAGGAGCGGGTGACGGTGCCGAGCGAGCCTTATCCGAGCCTTGCCGATGGGCGCCTGCAGATCGCCGAGCGGATGCTCGATACGAACCCCTACGTTTGGTATGGCGAGTACGCTTCGAGCTGCCTGACGCGGCTCTCGACGGCAGCGTTGTTGAACGTGACCGCTGGCGGCGGCAGCACCGTGCCGACGTTCGTGATTGAGGAACGCTGACCGCACGCGTCAACCTGGGCGCACGGCGCATAATGCGCGAATAAGCTGTGTGAGGCCTAACGTTCAAGTGCGAGGACGGCGATGAAGGAGCCGAGTTTCAACATCGGGATCGAAGAGGAATATCAAATCGTTGATCCACAGACGCGCGAGCTGCGCAGCTACATCACGCAGATGATTGCGGACGAGACGCGCACGTTGATGGAGATTGACATCAAGCCGGAGCTGCACCAGTCCATCGTCGAAGTCGGCACGAAAGTGTGCCAGACCCCGGCCGAGGCGCGTGAGGATTTAATACGGCTGCGGCGCGGGGTGATCGAGCTGGCCGGCCATCATGGGCTCAAGATCGTGGCGGCCGGCACGCATCCCTTCTCGAACTGGCTGCAACAAGAGATCACCCCCTTTGAGCGATATATGGGCGTCCGGGAAGACATGCAGATCCTCGCCCAGCAATTGTTGATCTTCGGCACGCACGTTCACGTCGGCATCGAAGATCCTGAGGTGATGATTGATGTGATGAACGTCGCTCGCTACCTCATGCCACATATCTTGTGTCTTTCCACCAGCTCGCCGTTCTGGGTCGGCCAGAACACCGGACTGATGAGCTATCGCAGCGTCGTCTTTCGCAACTTCCCGCGCACGGGCACGGCGCCGCGCTTCAGTTCGTATGCCGAGTTCCAGCGCTTCGTAGATACGCTGGTGAAGACAAACAGCATCCCCGACGGCACCAAGATTTGGTGGGATCTGCGCCCCAACTACAAGTATCCGACGTTGGAGATGCGCGTGTGCGATGTGTGTACGCGGGTGGACGAGGCAATCTGCATCGCCGCGATCTACCAAGCCATCTGCTACAAGTGCTGGAAGCTGCGGCGCAGCAACATGACCTTTCGGGTGTACTCCTCATCGCTGATCGAAGAGAACAAATGGCGCGCCGTGCGCTATGGCTTGGATGGCAAGCTGATTGACTTCGGCAAGCAGGAGGAGCTGCCGGCGCGCGACCTGGTGACCGAGATGATCGAGTGGTTCATCGGCGATGTGGTGGACGAGCTGGGCAGTCGCCGCGAGGTTGAATACGCCTACAAGATCATGAAGGAAGGCACCAGCGCCCACCGCCAGCTCGAGACCTATCGCCAGACCGGCGACCTCAAGGCCGTCGTAGACCGCCTGATTCGCGAGACGGAAGAGGGCGTGCTGTAGCTCCTTATGGCAACCTACATTCCCCGCCACTTCAAAGAGATCGCCGGCTTCATGCACGCCGCGCATGATGACATCCTCGACGCGCTGAATCGGCACGGCATTCGCTTTCCCGATTATCCGGTGTTTGACCGGCCGGGCAACCCACGCGGCGTCGCCGCAGCCAAGGCGCACCCGATGCAGGGCATCCTCAAATATCACGGCTTGGCCGATTGGGAATGGCGGATTGCGTTTTTGCCCAGCATCAGCGTCACGAACGATGCGGCCTACTCGATCACACTGGTCGAATTCGACCCCGACTTGGCGGAGGACGAAGCGATCATCGGTGGAGAGCGGGTGACCGGACGCGACCTGGAGCGGGTGAAGCAAAGCCTGAATGCGGTGCGCAACATCGCCGCGATCAAGAGCTACGCGCGGGTGCGGTCGCGCAACGTGGTGGCCGGCGGGACATTGCGCGCCGGAAAGGGACTGGGCACCAGCGCCAGCGGCTCGGCAGCCTTGGCCATGGCGGCGATTGCCGCCGCGTTCGGCGAGGAAGCGGTGCAGAACTGGCGCTTCGTCAGCGCGATGTCGCGCTTGCTGGCCGGCAGCGGCTGCCGCGCGGCAACTGGCGGCGTCTCGCTGTGGATGTCTTATCCGGGCATCGCGCACGAGGATAGCTTCGCCGTCCGGCTGGATACGCGCGGCCAACTGGCGGACCTGCGCTTGATCACCGTGCCGCTCGACTCGCGCATCGGGCTAAAGACCGAGAGCGCTCATGCGCATGCCCCGAACAGCCCGCTCTTCAAATGCTGGATGCGCAACCGGCGTGATGAAGTGCTGCGCTGCATCGAGGCCGTGATGGCCGGGGACTGGCTGAGCGTGGCGCAGATGGCCGAGGCCGACAGCATCGTGCTGCACGCGGTGACGATGACCGGCGGCACCGAGCATAAATTGTTCGCCTGGGAGCCGGAGAATATCATCCTGTTCCGCGCGTGCGATGCGCTGCGAGCCGAAGGGACGCCGGTCTATTTCTCCACCGATACCGGCCCGACGACCGTGCTGCTGACGAATAAACAACACGCAGCAACGGTCATCGCCCGCGTGCGCGAGCTGGGTTTCGATGCCGTCGAAGGCAACATCGCCCCCGGCGCGCAGTTGGTGGACGTGGAGGCGGCGCGCGCAGAGTTGCAGCGTTAGTTCGCGTTCGGCGCTTGGCGCCACTCAGCCTTGCCAATTCCGGTACTTCCACAGCGCCTTGAGCGTCGGCCAGCCGTCCGCTGGGGAGAGCTTCTTCTGCTCGTAGCGCGCTCGGTAATTGATCGGCACCTCGACGATGGTGTAGCCACGGCGCAAAATCTTAGCGGTGATCTCGGCTTCCACGTCGAACCGCCGACACTCCAGTTTCAGTCCCTGCACCACCTCGCGCGCCATCGTCTTGTAGCAGGTCTCCATGTCTCGCAATGCGGCGCCGTAAAGCAGGTTGGTGGCGAGGGTGACGAAGCGATTGCCTAGCGCCATATACCACCGCTGGGTGCCTAGATCGCGCACACCGTAGACGACTTTGGCCTCGCCGCGCATGATCGGCGCGATCAGCTTGGGATAGTCATTCGGGTCATATTCGAGGTCGGCGTCCTGGATGATGATGATGTCGCCGCTGATGTGCTGGAGCGCGGTTTGGATGGCCGCGCCCTTGCCCCCGTTCACCTCGTGGGTGATGATCTTCAGATTGGCGATGTGGGTCTGGGCTTTTAAGATGTGCGGCGTGTCGTCTCGCGAGCAGTCGTCCACTAGGACGATTTCCTTCTCCACTGGATCGAGCCTGACGTTGGACACGCGCTGCAGAATTTCTGCGATGGTGTCGGCCTCGTTAAAGACCGGCATGATGATGGATAACTTCACAGCCTAATAGCCTCGTTGAAAGTCTACCTGATTGATCAGCGGTTGGCCACGGGTGAAGCGCACTAGATTCTCTGCGAATAGAGCCGCCGCGCGCGCTTCGTAATGGGGCGTCTGACCAGCGATATGCGGCGTCAGGATGACGCGGCCATCAGCTGCCAGCCGCCACAGCGGGCTATCGGCAGGCAGCGGCTCCTGCTCGAACACGTCCAAGGCCGCGCCTGCGATGCGCCCAGCGGCAATCGCCGCGGCCAGCGCTGCCTCGTCCACCACGGCGCCGCGCCCGATGTTAATCAGGTATGCCGACGGCTTCATGTGTCTCAGCGCGTCTGCATCGAGCATGTGCCGCGTCTCCGACGTGAGCGGGGTAGCCACGACCACGAAGTCGGACTGCGCCAGTAACGCCGGAAGCTGCTCGCGCCGAACAAAGGTGATGCCGACGTCGCCTGGCTCGCCCTCTGACGGAGCGCGGCGGCGCAGAGCGATGATCCGCATGCCAAAGGCCTGCGCCAGCCGGCCAATCTCGCGCCCGATTTGGCCATAGCCGATCAGCCCAAGCGTCGCGCCGCGCAGCTCCATCGGCATGAACGCCGCGCGATCATCGCTCCATACGCCGGACTGCATCATCTTAAAGGCCAGGGGCAGGCGATGCGCAAGCGCCAGCATCATCATGAGCGTGTATTCACCTATGTTGACGGCATGGATGCCTGCGCCGCTAGAGAGGATCACCTCACCGGACGCGAAGATCGGCGCGCGGATCATCGTGTCCACGCCGGCCCAGTGCGTCTGCACCCACCGCAGCTTAGGCGCAGCCTCGCGCGAAGGCGGCTCGCCGTAGGCGTAATACACGTCGGCTTCGGCGAGTATGTCGGCCGGAATCTCATTCGGCGCGGCCTTGGGAAACTGATGAAAGCGGATGCCCGGCGCCACGCGCTCGAACAGCGCGATCGAATCTGCGCCGAACGTGCCCGTCGAAACGATGGTGAGCGATCGAGTCATCGCTTGTGTGCGCGAGTTTATAGGACGTGCTCACCGACGCCGCAAGAGCGTTACCAGACCGAGCAGCACGACGCCGGCCTGCACAACCAGATAGGTGGTGACCAACCAGTCCATCGGCAGCGCGTTCATCTCAACCGCGCCGAACCGCCGCAGCGCAGCCTCCGGTGTGGGCGTGAGGACGACGTTGATCGCTGCGTCCGGAGCGGCGCCGGGCAACGGAGTAGGCGTGTGCGTGGGCTGCACGAAGACTATCACCGCCGTCGGTATCGGCCACGATGGCGGAGCAGTCGCGGTCGCATCGGTTGATCCCGGCGCCAGGGTGACGACTACAGGCACGGCAGCGGGCAATTCCGCCGCCATCGTCGCGTCGGGCAAGATCGTCGGCAGGAGCGGTTCGACCGGCTCGGACAGCGTGATGACGCTGCCGGGCGAAAAGGGACGAATGACGTCGCGCGCGTTCGGGTCATACTCGATGTCGTCGCTGGCGATCGTCGTGCGCCCGGCCCCGTCGCGCATCTCGACATAGACGGTGTGTCGGCCGGGTTGCCGATCGAGCGTGAAGGGGATCAACCGTGCCCAGGGTTGCCACTCGGCACCGGCGAAATCCGGACGGTTGCTGAGGCGCACCTCGACGACGCGCCCGATTGCGTTGACGTCGCCGGCGGGCACGGCTTCTTCCTGGGTCAACATCACCGCGACCTGTCGCTCGTTCGTCACTGCCGCATCCTCGTTGATGAAGATGGGCAACAGGTTGGGCTGCGCGCCGAACGTCAGCGTCCAATAGGTGCGCAGGTTATCTTTGGCGATGCCGATGCCGACCTCGCGCA
>JANWVF010000147.1 GCA_025056965.1 Thermoflexales bacterium
GTCGTTCCTGTGCGTCATCGTCGCGCTGCTCATGATGACGTATCGCGACGACGCGCGTCGCGCAGGCGACGGCGCCGTTAGTCTGCGCGCCATCGGCGAGGGGCTGCGTTTCGTGTTCAGCTCGCCGATGATCGCCAGCACCATGCTGCTGGACTTCTTCGCCACGTTCTTCTCGTCGGCGCGCACCATGCTGCCGATCATCGCGGCGGAGATCGTGCGCACCGATGCGGCCGGCTACGGCCTGCTCTCCACGGCTGCGGCGCTCGGCTCGGTAATCGCCGGCGTGATCACCTCGCTGCGCCGGGAAATTCAACATCAGGGCAAGGTGCTGATCGCCAGCGTGTTGGTTTTCGGCGCGGCGACAGCGCTATTCGGCCTGACGACGAACTTCGCGTTGTCCTATTTCTTCTTTGCCCTCACCGGCGCAGCGGACACCGTCTCCACCGTCGTCCGCAACATCATCCGGCAGATGCACACGCCCGACGCACTGCGCGGGCGCATGGTGGGCGTGAACATGATCTTCTTCATCGGCGGGCCACAGCTCGGCGAGTTGGAAGCCGGCTTGGTGGCCGCGGCGTTCGGGGTGCCATTCAGCGTAGTGAGCGGCGGCGTCATCACCGTGCTGCTCACCCTGTGGGTCGCGGCGCGCTTTCCCATGCTGCGCAACTATCGCGCGATCTCGCAACCGGTCGGCGCATGACGCCTCTGAAGAGAGACTCCTTCACCTGCGGGTGAGTAGAATTCTTGCGATGCCGAGTTTGTTCCGCCGCATCTTCTCGCGCGAGAACCTGATCGCGCTGCTGCTGTGCTTGCTCATCATAGCGCTGGTCATCGTCTCCGCCGACAGCGCGCCACAGTGGATCTATCAAGGTTTCTGATGCTCGCCACCGAAACCTCCCCATCGGCAGCTGTAGGTCGCCTGGTGCTTGACCAGGCGAGAGCGCGCAACATCACCTTATTCGTGGCCAGCGTTTTGGCCGCGTATGCGTTGCAGCCTGCCATGCCCATTCGCCAGATGGATTTCTGGCTGCCGACGGCTTCACTGGCGTTGGCGGTGATCATCTGGGCGGCGACGTCGCCTGCCTTAGCGGCGCATCATCGGCCGGACCGCGCAACGCTGACCGACGCGGCAATCATCGGCGGGATCGTCCTCGGGGTGGCGGCGCTGCGCTTCGTCGAGCCGCTCGAGGGATTGATCACACGCACGCCTCCGCCCGCCGTGCCGAGCGTGCTGGTCGCGCTGGCGATCGTTGCGCTGCTGGCTTTGGCGGCCGGGCGCATCCTCGGCTCGCGCCCGGCATGGACGACGATCTTGGTCGTCGGGCTGACGGCGCTGCTTTTCGCGCTGAAATTCGAGCCGCTTACGCAGGCGCTCGCAGCTACCCTGCGCGCCGCGCAAGGACAAGCGGCGGCTCAGGCCTCGGCACTCGACGTGCGCTGGCTTGGCTTTTCATATATCTTCTTCCGGCTGACGGCGGCGTTGCGCGAGCGCGCGTCGGGGCGCCTGCCGGACATGTCGCTGCGCGAGTTTGTCACCTACGCCGTCTTCGCGCCGGCGCTCATCGCCGGGCCGATTGACCGTCCGGAGCGCTTCGTCAAAGACTTGCGCGCGTCGTTCGCCTTCAACTGGCCCGATGCGACCGAAGGTCTGCGGCGAATCGCCACCGGCGCATTCAAGAAGTTCGTCATCGCCGACGTGCTTGCCCTGTTCGCCTTGAACGAGGCCAACGCCGCGCAGGTGCAAGGCGCAGGCTGGACCTGGCTGCTGGTGTATGCCTACGCCTTGCGCATCTACTTCGACTTCGGTGGCTACACGGATATCGCCGTTGGAATTGCGCGCATCTTCGGTGTGCGGCTGCCCGAGAACTTCAACCGTCCGTATCTCAAACCTAACCTGACCCAGTTTTGGAACTGCTGGCACATGTCGCTGGCGCAGTGGTTTCGCGCCTACTATTTCAACCCGCTCACGCGCGCGCTGCGCACGCGCGCCTGGGCGATGCCGGCGATCGTCTTCCTTGGCCAGGTCACCACCATGCTGCTCATCGGTTTGTGGCATGGCGTCACCCCCAACTTCGCCATCTGGGGGCTGTGGCACGGCCTGGGGCTGTTCATCCATAACCGTTGGAGCGACTTTGCCAAGGCGCGGCTAGTCATCCCGCCGGAGCGCCCGCGTTTGCAACAAGCCGTCAACATCGCAGGGGCGCTGCTCACCTTTCACTTCGTCGCCTTGGGCTGGGTGTGGTTTGCGCTGCCGGACGTGGCGCTGTCGCTCAGCGTGTTCGCTCGGCTCTTCGGCCTATGATGCTCGACCGCCCCTCTGCGCTGCGCATCCTGGCCAAGGCGCTGGCGCTGTTCGTCGCGCTCAACGTCCTCTTCGCGCTGCTGAACCCGCTGCCAGCGCTGGGTCGCCTCTCGCTCTACAACGTGGTCTGGCCGGGGCGCGCGCGCTTGCCGTATGGCGATGATCCCGCCAAATCCTACAACCTGAGCCTGTTCGACTTGAACGCGATGTTCGCATCGCATGAGCTGGCTGGCGCAACGAAGCGCGACGATGAGTTTCGCGTGTTGTTGATCGGCGACTCCTCGACGTGGGGCTGGCTGCTGCGCAACGAGGACACACTAGCCGGGCAGATCAACGCCATGCGCCTGAAAACCGCGGACGGCCGCACCGTGCGCGCCTACAACCTCGGCTACCCGATCATGTCGCTGACCAAGGATTTGCTCGTGCTGAGCCACGCGGTGGAATATCGGCCCGACTTGGTGGTGTGGCTGGTCACGCTCGAATCGTTCCCGGCCAACGAACAGTTGGCCCATCCGATCGTGCAGCGCAATGCCGACGCCGTGCGCGCGTTGATCGCGCGTTACGGCTTGCGCAGTCAGCCTAACGATCCCGCGCTCGTCACGCCCACCTTCCTCGACCGGACGATCGTCGGCCAACGCCGCGCCCTGGCCGATTGGTTGCGCTTGCAAGCTTACGGGGCGCTGTGGGGCGCGACGCGGATTGACCATCACATCCCGCAGACATATGAGCCGGCACAGCGCGACCTGGAAGCCGACTCGTCTTTCAAAGGCATGCAGCCGCCCACGCTGCCGAAGGACGCGCTGGCGTTCGACGTGCTCGACGCCGGCATCCGCATGGCCGACGAAGCCGGCGCCTCGGCGCTGATCGTGAACGAGCCGATCCTGATCAGCCCCGGCCGGAACGGCGACGTGCGCTACAATTTCTTCTATCCTCGCTGGGCCTATGATCAATACCGCGCGCTCTTGCAGGCGCACCTCGCGGCGCGCGGCGTGGCTTACCTTGACGCTTGGAACCTCGTCCCCCAGGAGGAATTCACCAACAGCGCCGTGCACCTGACCCCAAAGGGGACGAGGCTGTTGGCCGAGGCGCTGGCTGGAACGATCACCGGCCGGAGATAATAAATCGCCATGGATAACTCAATCGCAACGCCCATCGCAGAATACATCGCCGGCGTCATCCTGAAGAACCCCAAGCGCGTGATTCGGCCCGACGAGAAGCTGATCTCCAGCGGGTTGATTGACTCGTTCCATTTGGTGGACTTGGGCCTGTTCATCGAGGACAAGTTCGGCGTGCGCATTGACGACAGCGAACTGAACGCCGAGACGTTCGACACGCTCGAACAACTCGTGGCGCTCATCGCGTCGCGGCGGTGAAGCGGTCATCACCATGACGACGTTCGCGACAGTCCTGGCGCAACACTACGTCGGCGCGGCGGATCGCCCGGCGATCCACCTGCAGTTCGCCCGCCGCGACGACGTGACGCTCACCTACCGCGATTTGGTGTGCGGCGCAGCCGGCTTCGCGCGCGTGCTGGCCGAGCGCGGCATCGCCCCGGGCGAAGTGGTGGTCATCATCCTGCAGCACGGCGAGCCGCTGGTCTATGCGTTCTGGGGCGCGACGTTGCACGGCGCCGTGCCGTCCATCTTGCCGCCGCTGACCGAGAAGCTGTTGCCGGAGCGCTATCGCAAAGACCTCGCGGCCCTGATTCGCGTGACGCGCCCGCGCGCCATCGTCACCTACGCCGAATTTGCGCCCGAGGTGACGCGCGCGGCGAACGACGTCGGCGGTGACGCGCCCCAGGTGATCGTGATCGGTGAGGTTGTGCCGACCGAGCCGGACTTCGCCGCCCTGGGCGGGATGCGACGAAGCCCACAAGACATCGTGCTGCTGCAACACTCCTCGGGCAGCACCGGCCTGCAAAAGGGCGTCGCACTGTCGCACCGCGCCGTGTTCAACCAGCTCGATGCCTACGCGCCGGCCATCGGCCTGAGCGATCGCGACGTCATCGTGAGTTGGCTGCCGCTGTATCACGATATGGGGCTGATCGCCTCGTTCGTGCTGCCGGTGCTGCGGCGCGTGCCGCTCGTGTTGATGTCGCCGTTCGACTGGGTGCGCGCGCCGGCCAGGCTGATGCACGCGGTCACGAAATACGGCGGCACCCTCACCTGGCTGCCCAACTTCGCCTACAACTTCTGCGCCACGCGCATCCGCGAGCGCGACCTGACCGACGTAGATTTGTCCAGCCTGCGCGCCGTCATCAACTGCTCCGAGCCGATATATCACAGCAGCCATCAGATCTTCCTGCAAAAGTTCGAGCGCTACGGCCTGCGCCCGAATGCCCTGGCGACCTGCTATGCGATGGCCGAGAACACGTTTGCCGTGACGCAGAGCGAGATCGGCCGGCCGATCGCGCGCAACGCGGGCGGCGGCATCGGCAACGCCGGGCAAGTCTCGTCCGGCCGACCATTGTCCAACGTGCGCATCCGCATCTTGAGCGAGGATCGGCGCGACCTGCCCGAAGGCGCCATCGGCGAGATCGCGCTGCAAAGCGACTGCATGTTGAGCGAGTACTACCATCGCCCCGATGCCACGGCCCAGGCTTTCTTCGAGGGCTTCTACCTCACGGGCGACTTAGGTTACGTGCTGGACGGCGAAGTGTATGTCACCGGCCGCAAGAAAGACTTGATCATCGTCGGCGGCAAAAATGTGTATCCGCAAGACCTGGAACAGCTGGCGAGCGAGGTGCCCGGCGTGCATCCGGGGCGCGTGGCGGCCTTTGGGGTATTTAACGCTGAGGCCGGCACCGAAGACGTAGTCATCGTCGCCGAGGCCGAGAGCGAAGACGTCACCGAGCGCGAGCAGGTGGCCGAGGCCATCCGCCAGCACATCACGCGCAATTCCGATGTGGCGGTGCGGCGGGTCGTCATGGTAGACGCGCGATGGCTGATCAAGACCAGCAGCGGCAAGGTGGCGCGCAGCGCGAACAAAGAAAAGTACCTCGCCCAACTCTGCGGCGGCGAGGCTTCCTCCTCACTCCCAGAGCGCGGCTAGCTCACGCTTCAGCCGTTCGCGCTGCGCCCGGTAATCTTCCTCGGCGATTTCGCCCAGGGCGAACTTGTCGTCCAAGTCAGCGATCTGCCGCACCAGAATCTTGCGTCGTTGTGGCGCTCCCTCCAGCGCGGCGCGCTGGGCCCGTGCGCGACTTAGGACGAAATAAGCGAGGCCGAGCGCCAGACCAAATGCGATCAGGCCGATGCCCAGGGCAGTCGCATCCGAACCGGGCGGCGGCGCAGCCAGCGGCCGGCCGCGCAGCTCGAACGAAAGCGACTCGCCGGACGCCAGCGGGCGCGGGCTGAGAAACACGCGCAGGTCGCCGCTGGTCAACCGCTGCACGCCCTGATCCACCAGATTGCCAGTTACGGTGAACGGCGTACCCGGGCCAGTCACCTCCGGCACGATGACATCCGCGCGCTCGACGGGGTAGAACACGCGCCGGCTGAAGGCGCGGTAGTCACGGTAGGGCACCTCGTAGAGCATGACGATCTGGGCCGAGCGCAGGCCGGGCACGACGACGTCGCTATCGTAGATGACGTCGCCATCCTGGAAGAATCGGCTGCCCAGCCCCAACCCATCGAAGCGCAGGTTCTGTGCGTCCTGCGGGGCGCTGATCCTGAGCGTGCGCCGCCGGTTATTTGGGCCTTGCTCGCCGATGTAAGCCAGGCTGCCGACGTTGTCGAACAGGTAGTACTCGACAATAGTCGCCGTGTCCTCGTTGAGGTCTTGCACGAAGATATGCCACTCGTTGATGCGGATGGCGCTTGCGTCGGTCGTGGTCTCGAACACCGGCAGGATGTCGCTGATCAGCCGCGTGCCCGTAGCTGGGAATTGCATCGGCGCGGCGTAGAATCGCCCGCCGCCGTAATCCAGCTCGGCTTGGTAAAAGTAGTTGGCGCGCACCGGCAGGTTGCCGAACGAGACGAACCCGGCGTCGTCCAGCGCCGCCGTGCGCGAGAGCACCTCGCCCGAGGCGTCGTAGACGCGCAGCGTGACCGGTAAATTGCGGATCGGCGCGCCGTTTGGCGTGCCGTTGACCGCGCGCAGGTTGATCACCCCATCGCCGGTCGTGGCCGCAAGGCGGATGGCTGCGGGATCGGCGTAGCGATAGCCCAGCGTGCGCACGAAGTCGGCGACCTGAAAGCGCTGGGCTTCGTCGAGCGCGATGCCGGCATGGGCTTCGCCGCGCAACATTAGGCTGGAGATATCCAAAAGCGAGCGCCCCACCAAGAAACTCGGCGCGTTGAGGGCGCGCCCGGCATCGCCGACTGGCGTCTCCCCGTTCGCTCCGTGGCAGGCAGCGCACTGCGCTTGATAGATCTGCCCGCCGGCCTGAATGGTCTGCGGCGTCGTGGCCAGCGCCCAAAGGTAGGCTTGCACGTCCCAGCGTTGCTGCGCGTTCAGCGAGCCGCGGAAGGGCGGCATCAGGTTCTGGATGCGCCCGTTGGTGATCACGTCATGCCAATCGCGCGGGTGAGCCGCGCGCGCCAGCGCCGGATCCACCAGGCTGGCCACGACTTTGCCCTGCGCGCGGATCTGTGCGGCGCTTGGGCCGTCGCCTTGGCCCGTGTCGCCGTGACATGCGGCGCATTTCTCCTCGTAGATCACTGCGCCGGCCGCAGCATCGGGGGGTTGCAGCGGCACCGCTTCACCATCCATCACCGCCGTCGGCATGACGGCCGGCGTCAGCAACACTTCGACCGGCAGCGTCGGTCGGCTGGACATGGTGCAGCCGACTAACACGGCCGCGCTTGCGACTAAGAGGGTGATGTGCTGCAGGCGCAAGGTCATCGGTCGGGTGAAACGTCTGAACTCATTCACTGCGCGCCGGCAATCGCCCTGCTTGGGCCTTCTGCGGATCGAGAGGGTGTCCGCACTGCGGGCAAAACTTATCGCCGGCGCCGGCGGCATGGCCACAGCTCGAGCAGATCACCGACTTAGCACGCGCTCGTCCGTCGGTTGCCTGAACCGTCCGGAAGCGCGCGACTTGTGCCTCGATCTCCGCGTCAACGTCGCGCTCGGCCTCATCAAGTTCGGCCAGCTCGCGCAAGATCTGCGCGCCGCGCGCCACGCGCGACTCGCGCAGGCGCTTGTAATCTTCTTCGTCAATCTTGCCGGTGCGATAGTCGAAGTCTAACTCGCGGATGGCGCTGATGATGGTGCGGCGTTCCTGCTCGAGCGCCTCGCGTCGGCTGGGCGGTTGGACGGCAGGCGTTTTGCGATCGAGCAGCGGCAGCGCGATGACCACGACCACGATGATCAACAGCGCGATTCCGAGGAGGATCGTTCCGAGGGGCATGAAGTTCAAAGGGTGAAAGCCGAGTAATCTCTTGGGATCGGGTCCACGTGATCGCTATTCCGCCAGCAGCATCTCGATCTTGGCAGTGAGCTGCGCCTCGGTCAGCGGGGCGACGATCACCTCACGCACGATGCCATCTCGATCTATGAAGAACGTCTCCGGCACGCCGGTGATGCGATACGCGCGGGCGATGTGCTGCTGCACGTCCAGGCCGTTCGGATAGGTGACGTTGTACTGCTTGAGATATGCCAGCGCTGGCGCTTCGGTGTCCAAGTAGTCCACGCCGAGAAAGACGACGCCGCGATCCTTATACCTGCGGTAGACCGCCTCCAAGGCGTCCGCCTCTTTGGCGCACTCGACGCACCACGACGCCCAGAAGTTCATCACCACGACGTTCCCGCGCAAGTCGCTCAGCCGAATCTGCTCCGGCAGGCCGGCGCGATAGCCGGGATAAAGCATCAGGGTGAAGTCGGGCGCCGGCGTGCCCGGCTTGGGGCGCGCACCCTGCTGCGACACCAAGTTCAACGCGATTACGAATACCCCGGCGATAGCTGCGATGGCGATCAGTGCCCCAACGATGATCAGCGGTTTGCCTCTCATCGCGCGGTGCTCGAGTGAGGATGCGTTATTCATCGCGCCGCACTTCATCTTCCAACGCCGCCACAAACGGATCCTCGCTCCTGCCGGCGGAGGCTAAGGACACAGCGCGGTTGCGGCCTGCTGTGCGCCACATCACTACTCCGGCGGCGACCAAGAAAACCAGCGCAGCGCCGACCGGTGCCGCCCACAGCGGCGCGGTCACGCCGGTCTTGGGCGGCTCTTGCAGGACGGTCGTGCCGAAGCGCGCCTGGAAGTAGTCCAGCACTTCCTGCGCGCTCTTGCCCGCGTCAAGCTGCGCTTTGATCTCGGCCTTCCACTGCGCGCAGGTCTCGGTGGGACAGTCGGCCAAATTACGCCCGGCGCACGTCGGGCAGTTCAACTGCTTGGCGATGCGATACGTCGCCTCATCCGGCGCAGGCAGCTGCGCAGCGGTGGGTCGCCCGATGCCCAGCACGATCAGAGCGAGGGCGAGGCCGGTGAAGCACAGCGTGCGCGAACGCGGATGCGATTCACGAATCAACTGGTGCAAGAGAAATAGGATGTGAGACGCGAGACGCAACATTCTTTCTCACCTCGCTGGCGCACCGGCGCCGATCGTGCGCCGCACGACGGCCGGCGATGCAACCGGCTCACGTTCCGGCGCCTTCCAGAAGCAGACGATGGAACCTAGGAGCATCACGATCCCGCCGATCCAGACCCAGTTGATGAGCGGATTGATGAACACCTGGAACGATGCCGTCGCGCCGCCGTCCTCCCAGGCCGCCAACAGCACGTAGACCTCGGTATTGAAGGTGCCGCTGATAGCGGGGATGGTCGCCGTGTGCTGCTGCTCCGGGTAATGGTCGCGATGCGGGAAGATGGCATCGAGGACGCGGCCGTCTTTGGCCGACGTGACCAGCAGCATCGCCTGCATGGTCTGGCAGTCGTTGAACTCGCAGGGCACGGGGCGAATGCCGCGATAGGTGAAGGTGTAGTCGCCGACGGTGAAGCTCTCGTTGAGCTTGACGGCAGGCGTGGTGATCGTGTCGTAGCCGTAGAACCCCTTGCCGATTACGCCGATGGCCATCAACACCACGCCGATGTGGACCAGATAGCCGCCGTAGCGCTGCTGGTTCTTCTGCGCCAGCCGGATGAGCGCCAGAGGCGCCGACTCGTTCATGCTGCGCATGCGCGCCCGCACGCCGCGCACGTATTCCATCAGCGTCTGCGCCAGCGTGTATGCGCACAGGCCGAACAACAGCAAAGGCACCGGCTGGGTCGCGCCGGAGAGGAACAGCACGGCCACGACTACCAGGGCGAAGACCAGCGGGACGACCATCTGCCGGCCAACGGCAGCGACGCTGGATTTGCTCCACGCCAGCAGCGGCGCCACGCCCATCAGCGCGACGAGGGCAGCGAGCTGCGGCCCAACCGTCTGGTCGAAGAAGGGCGGCCCGACCGTGATCTTCGTGCCGCTGATCGCTTCGCTCAGGATCGGGAAGATTGTGCCGATGAAGACGGTAAAAGCCGTGCTCAGGAACAACACGTTCTGGATGAGGAAGATCCCCTCGCGCGAGAAGGCCGAGTCCAACTTGTTCTCGCTGCGCAGCACGTCCAGGCGTGTCAACCAGAGCACGGCGCAGGCGACCAAGATGACGATCATCGCGCCCATGAAGTACGGGCCGATGTCGCTGGCGGCAAAGGCATGTACGCTGGTTAGCAGGCCACTGCGGATGAAGGCCGTCCCGAAGAACATCGAGGCGAAGGTCAGCATCATCAAGAACACGTTCCAGTTCTTGAACATGCCGCGCCGCTCCTGGATCATCGCCGAGTGCAAGAACGGTGTGGCGATCAGCCATGTGATCAGCGGCTTGTTCTCCGATGGATCCCAACCCCAGTAGCCGCCCCAACCGAGCACGTCGTGCGCCCATCGCCCGCCGAGCAGCAATCCCGCCGTGAGGAACGCCCAGCCCACCAGCGTCCAGCGCCGCGACGATCGTAGCCAGAGGTCATCGCTGCGGCGCGTGATCAGCGACGCGACGCAGAACGCGAACGGCACCAGTAAGCCGGTGTATCCGGCGTAGAGCATCGGCGGGTGGATGATCATGCCGGGATGGCGCAGCAGCGGGTTGAGGCCGCGCCCATCTTGGGGCGGAAAGTCATAGCGTACGAAGGCATTGGTGAGGAAGAGTTGTAGGAAGAGGAAGAAACCGAGCACCAATGCCATCGTCATCGTCACATAGGGCAGCAGCGGCTTGTCGCCGGCGGCGTCCCAGTCGCGCAGCATCGCCGCTGCGACGAAAGCCGACATGATCAGACACCAGAACAGGATCGAGCCGTTCTGCGAGCCCCATAGCGCCGTGATCCGAAAGAAGACCGGCGTCGCTAGGCTGGACACGCTTGCCACATACTGCACGCCGAAGTCGTGCGTGAGCAGCGCGTACCACAGGCCTAAGCAGCCGATCAGGATCAGCGGGAAGGTCATCAACGTCGCGATGCGCCCGCTCTGCACCAGCCGATCGTCGTTGCGCTGTGCGCCCAGCGGCGAGACGACAGCAGCGTATAGGCAGGCGACGAAGGCGAAGATGACTGCGAGGTGACCCAGATCGGTGAACATTTACCTTCGGGATTATAAGTTTGCCTGACGGGCAGGATACCAATCAAAGCTGAGAACTCAAAGAGAAGGAGCGCAGCGGGGTATAGATCGCGCCGCGCGGATCGAGCTTGCTCCGATAAAGGGTGATCGCGACCGGCCGCATTGGCGTGAGCGCGTCATCGCGGGGCAAGGCAGCGCTGCGCGGGAAGGTGTCGCGCGTCCGGCCGAGCGTGATGTGGCCGCTGAAGGGACGCTTCTCACGGTCAAGCCCGATCATGACCGCGCATGCCTCGGCCAGCGCGGCGAGCGCCGATAGCGTGGGATGGCTTTCGACCAAGCAGGCGATCACGCGCGGGCGCAACGGCGTCGGAAAGAAACGCGGCGCGGTTGCCGACAAAGACAGCCGAGCCAGATCGGCGATCCGCGTCAAACCCTCGCCGAAGGCCTCGGCGTAGCGTTCGGCCTGGCTGGGCGTGATATCGCCTAGGAAGCGCAGCGTGAGATGTAGGTTATTGGGGCTGACCCAGCGCACATCGTCCGCCCATGGCATCGCGCGCAGCCGGCCGAGATGGGTAGTGAGCGCGCGCAGGGCATCGTCGTCGAAGTCCACGGCGAGGAAAGCGCGCAAGACGGATTGTTGTGCGCGTTGCACATCGGGATTCTAGATCAACCAGCTATGAAGGCCACCGTGCCGTGACACTAAACAGAACCTGTCACGATCGAGTCGCAATACGCCGATTGCGCAGCCGTTGCAGGTTAGTATGTCGTTCGGACTTGCTGTGAGCCTACTATTGAGCGCAAAATAGGCTAATCCAGATCCCAGATTGCCGCTAGCTTGCGCAAAGGAGTTAGAACTTCCTCCTCGGCTTTCTTAGAAATCTTTTGAGGAGTCATAGCGTTACTTTTGTGACCGGCGTGAGCTAACGTGTTGCGCACCGACTGAATTCCTCGAGACAGCTCAATCAGAGTCTCTCTCTCCTGTTCAGACCATTCCCGCTGGATGCGCTCACGGTCCTCTTCGGACAATTTCTGCCAGTTGCTCTCCGCGTTTAGATTAGTGCTCGCAGCGCTGTTGTTGGAGCGGGCGGCTCGCTCTACGCTGTTGATCGCCGAGGCATACCTCTTTTCTCGTTCTTGCTCGTTCAAATCACTAAAGTCATTGCCAAGTCGGAAGATAACAGCGTTAATCATCCACTCCCGAGCTAAGGTCATAGCCTGAATGAGCTGGTTGTTGTGGGAGTACCATTCGATCAATTTCAACTGAGCATTCAACACTTTATCTAAGCCTTTGTCTCCCTTGGCAGCAAAGGCACTGAAGACCTCCACTACGCGCTGCCGCAACAAATTAAAGGGAAGCGCGGGCTGGTTCAGCTCTACCTGCGCATCCTGCAAATCTTGTTCAAGCCGTTCTGCGCTCTCCGAAAGACTAAAGGGCTGACATAGCAAGGCCGCTAGTGATACGCTGGTTAGGGTTTCTCTTGCCTTCTTAACGGTGCGCGATGATGACCGGCCTGCATCTAGCAACTGCGCCATCGGTCGGGCATCACCGGTCTGGGCAAATCGGTCTGCTGCTGCTGCCCATTCCAGAAGAATCAGCATTGAGGTTAGATCAAACATCGGTGTGCGCGGCGGCTGAGCAGCCTTGTCCCGCACGTCGAAGGCGCCGTAGAGAATGCGTTTGATAGACACATTCCTTCCAAATCGCAAGAAGACAGCCACCAGCAACCCAATCAGCGGAAAGGAGCGCAGGCCGTGCGTGATATCGAACGCGACTTCATCGCCTGGCTTCACAGCATCAGTAACGGTCTGGAATATCTGCCAGAGTTGCTGCTGGTTACTGCCTAGCGGAACCGGTTGTGGATTCACCTCAATATCTTGAGGTAAGCTTTTCTTGAAGTCATCGAATACCTTCTGTTGCGCCTCCTCGGTCAGGAAGGTGATTACGCTATTGGGCTTCAGAAAATGGCAGGACGCAGCTGGTGCAAAGCGAGTTGTGTATTCTGCTTCACCCCACACGTATGTTGTCTCTTCATAATTGGCCACGCCTAGAAATGTAAGTAGCTTCAAGGGGGTCATCTCCTTACAGCACTGCTTTCAGCATATTGTTGACAGTTCAGCAAGATGCACAGCGCATCTGAGTGGATTCTAGACAGCTTACGTCAGGGCAAGGGGCTCTGCATACAGCCTAGGCGACCCTCTCTCTTAGGCTCGGCGGATTACGAGAGTTACTTATGAATCCTGGTTCACTAGTCGCGCGAATGCTGCCTAGAGCAACGCTCCCACAAAGAGTCAATCGCGCTGACGGTCGCATGCTACGTCTGCGATTCACCTTTAGTTAGACACTTTCTCCCGACCCGCCCGGGCCGCGTCACATTCTTCGCCAACGCCGGGCGAATGTAGGAAGACGGTCGGTTTCGCGCGCACCTGAGCCATCGCTACGTTTACGGTGTCGCGGCGAGCGTGCCAAATGGCTTCCGCGTAGCCGGCTACTCCCCGGCGCTGCACCCTGCGCGCTACCGGCCAACCGTCCATGAGCGCGAAGTTGTGGGGATGGCGATCACGTCTCGGGACGCGCCGGTTCAGGAGCGCCGAATGCCTCGCGCACCTTCCGCTGAATCGAGTTGGGCAGCTCCTTCAGCTTGCCGGCGCCGCGGATGTAGTCCTTCAAATCCTCGGCGCGCAACACGGCGATCGGCGACGGCTCGACGTCGAGCGACGCCTTCGGGTTGCTGAAGACGATGATGCCCCGCAGCGGGATCTTCAGCGTCGGCAGCTTCTCGGTCAATACCTGGTTAACCTTCTGCAGCTCCTCGGTGATGTCGGCGGTCGGGTCGCCGAGCGGCTCATCGCGGCCGAACCAGAAGCGCAACAGGCTCTCCTTGCGCTTCCATTTGCCGTCCTTATACGTGATCTTGCCTTCTTGGTTGCGCACCACGAACACGGTCACGCCGCCCGGCTCGATCAGCATGTAATTGGTCGGCCCTGTGAAGAGCATCAGCGCATACTTGCGGTCCAGACCTTTCAGACTTTCGCGCAGCACCCGATCGGGCCGCGTCGGCGCGAGGTAGCGATTGCCGTAGTGAAACCCCACCCGCGACGCCGTGAACCCCACCATGAGGATGACCAAGTAGAGCGCGAAGAACAGGCTGGAATTTTCCGGCGTGAGCAGGCCGAGCTGCGGGCCGAACAACGTAAGCAACAGGCCGGCCAGCAGGATGCCCAGCGAACCGAACAGCGCGATTCGCCCGAGCAGCGCCATGCGCCTGTACTTCTTCTCGTCAACGACCACTTTCATCGCGCGGCTGGCCCCCTCAGACCTTCCCGAAAGCGATCGTCGCATTCTGCCCGCCCAGGCCGAACGAATTCGAGATCGCGATGTTGACCTCTTTCAGGCGCGCCTTGTGGGGCACATAGTCCAGATCGCACGCCGGATCGGGGTGATGCAAGTTGATCGTCGGCGGGATGATGCCAGTCTTGATCGTCATGACCGTGCTGAGCGCCTCGATTGCGCCGGCGGCGCCCATAGCGTGGCCGACCATGGACTTGGTGCTGGTGACCGGGATATCGTAGGCGTATTCGCCGAAGACGTGCTTGATCGCCGCCGTCTCCAGCGCGTCATTGGTCTGCGTGGCCGATCCATGCGCGTTAATGTAGTCCACGTGGTGGGGCGCGATGCCGGCATCCTGCAGCGCCCACATCATGGCGCGGATGGCGCCGCTGGCCGAGGGATCGGGGATGGCGATGTGGTAGGCATCGGACGACACGCCCATGCCGAGCACCTCGGCGTAGATCGTCGCGCCGCGCGCCTTGGCGCGCTCGTAATCCTCCAGCATCATTACCGCGCATCCCTCGCTGTAGGCAAAGCCGTCGCGCGTAAGGTCGAACGGGCGCTGTGCCAGCTCCGGATGATCGTTCATCGTGCTGAGCACGCGCAGTTTGGAGAAAGCCACGATGGCCGTCTCGATGACCACCGCTTCCACGCCGCCGGCCAGCACGGCGTCGGCCTTGCCCAGACGGATCATCTCGGCACCATCGCCGATGGCCTGCGTGCCGGACGCGCAGGCTGCCACGACCGTGGTGAGCGGACCCTTCAACCCGAACCGCGTGCTGATGTGGTGGCCGGGCGCATTGGGCAGCGCGGCAGGCAGGGCAAACGGATTCGTGCGCTTGTAGCCATACTGGTAGTACTCGCGCGAGCCGTTTTCCGACATCTCGTAGCCGCCCAGCGCTGTGCCCATCACCACGCCCACGCGATCCGCCCTCACATCCTTGCCGATGCGCAGGCCGGACTGCTCGATCGCCTCCTGAGCAGCGGCCACCGCGAAGTGCGAGCAGCGCGCCATGCGCCGCGCCTCCTTGGCATCCAGATACTTGAGCGGATCAAACCCCTTGACCTCGCCGGCGATGCGCACAGGCAGGTTGCTCGGATCGAACTGGGTGATCGGTCCGATGCCACTGCGACCGGCAACTAAGTTATTCCACGTGTCCATCAAATTCAGGCCCAGCACCGTGATCGCCCCGATGCCGGTGATGACGATGCGTCGGCGTTTGCTCAGATTCGGCGAGTAGATGTGTACAACCGGGCGCGGCTCGGCCTCGTCGCCGCGGTTGCGCCTCAACATGCGCTTACCGACGCTTGTGAAGCGGCTTAGGCCGCGCCGCAGGCTGGAGAATCGTTTCGGTCGTGCCATGTCTGATCGCAAAGAAAGTGTCTTGGACGGGGCGCATGGACGGCTAGGGCGATGGCGCTCGCGATTCGGCCACCGCCGTCTTCGGCAGCGCTTCCAGGCCGGTCTCGATCGCGTCCACGACGCTGTGCTCAACCGCTTCGGCCGCGCGCATCAGCGCAGAACGAATGGCGCGCGCCTTGCTGCGGCCATGACCAACGATAACAACACCATCCACGCCCAAAAGTGGCGCGCCGCCGATCTCTTCGTAGTTGGTGCGCTTGCTAATGCGCTCAAGGGCGTCCTTGATCAGCAGGCCGCCGAGCTTGCTCTTGGTTGTGCGCATGATCTCCTCGCGCAGCATCCCTTTGATGAAATCGCCCATGCCTTCGGCCAGCTTGACGATCACGTTGCCGGTGAAACCGTCCGTCACGAACACGTCGGCGTTGCCGGCCGGCAGGTCGCGGCCTTCGGCGTTGCCGATGAAGTTAATCGGCGCGCGCCTGAGGAGTTGATGCGCCTGTTGCACTAGCTCGCTCCCTTTGGTTTCCTCTTCGCCGTTGGAGATGATTGCGACGCGCGGGTTGCGAATGCCCATCACGCGCTCGGCATAGATGCTGCCCATCAAGCCGAATTGGAGCAGGTATTCCGGCTTGCAATCGGCGTTCGCGCCTACGTCTAGCAGAAGCACCCAGCCTTTGGCGGTGGGGAAGACTGCCGATAGCGCCGGGCGAAGGATGCCCTTGACCCGCCCGAGGTGGAAGAGCGCCGCGGCTAATGCGCCGCCGGTGTTGCCCATGGTGACGAATGCATCGGCGTCGCCGTTGCGCACCATTTGCATTCCGACCACCATCGAGCTGTTCTTCTTCGTCTTCACCGCCTGCGCCGGGTGCTCGCTCATCTCGATGACCTCGCTGGCATGCACAATCGGCAGATGAAGGTTAGCCGTGTTGTGCTGCACAAGCAGTGGGCGAATCATCTCTTGGCGGCCGACCAGGGCAATCTCCCAGCCGAACTCGCGCGCGGCGCTCACAGCTGCCTCGACGTTTGGCCCTGGGCCGAAGTCGCCGCCCATCGCGTCCAGAACGATTTTCATAGCGTCTTACCGTCTATGTGTGAGCCGCAGCCCTAAAACATGACGTGCGCGCAGGCGCTTCCTGAGGGTGCTGCGGCATGCTCAATTCCTCGAGAAGAAAAGCCCGTCCTCCGGGGGACGGATGGCCGAAGCGACGATGTGCATCATCTTCAGCTCCTCGCGCAGCAGATCAGATTCAATCGCCAGCAGATCGCTGACGTGCTCCTGCGAGAGCAAGAACTGCTTCTGATCTAACGGCAAGCGCATGGCGATTGCCGTGAACACGGCCACATCCACCGGCCGCGTGGGAAATTGATCGAACCGAAAGCTGAGGCCGTTGGCCTCACCCAGCAGCTTAAGGTAGCGCGCTAACCGCTGCGAGACCGTATTCACGAGTGCATCGGCGGGGGTCACATCCTCGATGAACGGGAATGGCACGACATTGCCGATCAAGTAACCGTGTTCGCTGACGCGGAAGTCGCGCAGCCGGAATCGCTCTTCGCCCAACGTCAGGATGTTCATCCGACCGTCGGATAGGCGCTTGGCATCGGTGACGCGCGCCGACGTGCCGATCTCGTGCGGCTCATCCGGCTCTTCGTCGCGCGCCAGCACAACCCCAAATGGCTCATCGTTCTCGATGCAGCGGCGAATCATGATGCGATAGCGAGGCTCGAAAATATGCAGCGGCAGCGTCTGGCCGGGGAACAGCACGACGTTCAGAGGAAACAGCGGCAGCGCGCGGACCTTCGCCTCCATTCTTCTCTCGCTCCGGGATATGATCCGATTATAGCTACACTCATGCGCCCTTCGCGGCGCTCTTAAACCAGCAATCAGGAGAGACGCATCATCTGTGTGCAGGGCAGGCCGGGCGCATGGCCGAAAGTCGTCATGACTGCATATGGTGCGCAAGCGGCAGGCGCGGGGATGACGGTCACCAGCAGTGAACCGCTGCCAAGCGGCTACATCACTAGCATCGGCGCGCATGACGGACGAGGCGGGTAGGCGAAGGCACTGCCTTCGCCTACCCCGCCCACCCGACATCGGCGCAATAACATGTCCACAACCGCGAATCTGTTTGGCCAGCAACTTGATCGCGAGCAGCGCTCTGATGCGTAAGCCCTGACCCAGAAATCGAATCTGAGCAGCGGCCTGCATCGGTCAAGCGCCTCCCGCCGCAGTGTGCTCGCCTAAGAGCTTCGCTCACACACGAGCAACTTCGGTGCGCCACCTCGTGCTGGAAAAAGACAAACGCCACGGCCCCTGCACTCGTGGCAGAGGCCGTGGCGGTCTCGCCGGCATGTCCCGTGTGAGACGCTACGGCTCCCTTCTCACGATGGGCAGCAGCGCGCGATATTGCACCAACACCGATGTGGTGTCGTTCACCGAGGCAGCGTGAGCGGCGCTCGCCACTGCGCTGTTCAGCAGCGTCACCCCAGAGGTCATCGGCGCTGTGACGGTGATGGTCACCGCATGGGTGCCCGTGATCAGCGACGCCGCCGAACACGTCACTTGTCCAACACCCTGCGCGCAGCTCAACCCAGGCGTGCTGGCCACGCCAACTACGCTCACCCCGCTCGGCAGCGTGTCCGTCAGCGCTACGTTCACTGCCGACGCAGGCCCAGTGTTCGTCAGCACCAGCACGTAGGTCAACATCTGCCCGGGCGCCACCGTATGGCTCAGGACGTTGGTGAGCACCGTGTATTGCTGTATCTTGTCCAGTTGTAGCGCGTATACCGGCGTAATGGTGACCGTGGTGCTCATCACGTTGTCGCCCGGCGCGATATCGGTATTCCCCAGCGCCAGCGCCTGCGCGGTGTTCGTCATCACCCCCTGAACCGGCGCCGTCACCGTGTAGACGATGGTCACTACCGCTCCGACGCTCATGTTGGGCAACGTGAAGGTGATCAGGTTGCCGCTCACGGTGGCGCTCACCCCAGACGTACCCGTCACCAGCCCGCCGAACGCGCCGCTCGACACCACGTCGGTGACCACCACGTGCGTCGCCGTGGTCGAACCGTTGTTCGTCACCGTCAGGCTGTAGGTCACGACGCCGTTGCTCAGCACGGCCGCAGGCGTCGCCGTCTTGCCGATTTGCAGGTCGGTCGTCTCGATCTCCACCGCGCCGGCGTCGCAATTTGCGCCCTGGGGGCGCGACACACCGCGCTGATCCACGTTGGCGGCGCAGCTCGTGGCATTCACGGCCGGGTTGATGCTCAGCGGGCGATAGCTCGGCGGCTCGCCGCTCTGGCTCGCGAGAGGCAGCAGCTGGGAAGCAGACGGATGGACGACGCTGAAGGCAGGGCAGCCACCGCTGCTTACGTTGACGCCGAGGGCAGTAATCGAGCCAAAGCAGTTTGGCGCGTTGTTTGCGACCAAGGTCGCAGACACAACTATGCTGCTGCCCGGCACTCGCTGTAGGCCCACGCCTGTGTTGCTCGCCACGGTGGTGTGGGTGATCAAAGTCGTGCCCTTCCGGTTGAGCAGTCCATCCTCGTTGGCGCCGATTGTGGTGTTCTGCACGTGGTTGATTGCGCCAGCGCTCTCGAAGATGACCCCGTATCCCGTGTTGCTGACGACGCTGCTGCCCATGATTATCGCATTCACCTTAGAGCCGTTGGTGGCAAGCCCGCCGGCATCCGCTGCGACGTTCTCGGCAAACGTCGAGGTGTAAACGGTGAGCGTGACAACCACAGAGGGATTCGTGTTCTCGGCGAAGCCGGCGCCTCCGCTGACGCTGCTCCCCGAAGGACCACTGGCGAGATTGCCGCGCACCAGGGAGTGGGTGATGGTGATGTTAGTATTCCGCGCGTAGAAGCCGGCTCCCAGCGCGTCGTCGCCGCTGGTGATGGTGTTCGAGGCGATCAGGGCGTTGTGCAGATGCGCATTTCCGAGGAAGTACGCTCCGCCGCCGTGCGCTGTAGATCCCGCAACCAGGCTGTTGCTCAGCACCTGGGTATCGGTGATGCGAGCGACGGCGCCAAGAGCTGAGGCTGTTATCCCACCTGCACTCGCAGAGCCGGAACTGCCTATCGCCGAGGCCTGGTTGCCCGAGAAGGTGCTGTTGCTCACGTCAACTGAGCTACCGCTCAGATTCGCGCCGCCAGCGGTGGCGTTGGTTGTTGCGCTCACCACATTGCTCATCACTTGTGTGTTGGTAATGCGAACCTGAGAGCCGAAAGCGTTCAAGCCGCCTGTGCTCGCAGAGCCGAAGGTGGCACTTGTCGCCAAGGCCTGGTTGCCCGAGAAGGTGCTGTTGCTCACGTCAATTACGCTGCCGCTCAGATTCGCGCCGCCAGCGGTGGCGTTGCTCGCTGCGCTCACCGCATTGCTTGTGACCTGTGTGTTGGTGATGCGCACGCCGGCGACGAATGCGGAGGCGTATAGGCCGCCTGTGTTTGCAAAGCCGAAGGCACCTGTCGCCGAGGCCTGGTTGCCCGAGAAGACGCTGTTGCTCACGTCAACTG
>JANWVF010000156.1 GCA_025056965.1 Thermoflexales bacterium
CGCCATCGTGGGGGAACCCCTGGAGGTGCACGGCCTGGGCAACAAGCAGGAGATCCGCGAGCGGGTGCAGGAGCTGCTGCGGGTGGTCGGCCTCAACCCCTACTTCGTCAACCGCTATCCCCACGAGTTCTCCGGCGGCCAGCGCCAGCGCATCGGCATCGCCCGTGCGCTGGCGCTCAACCCGCGCCTGGTGCTGTGCGACGAGCCGGTGTCCGCGCTCGACGTATCCATCCAGGCGCAGACGCTGAACTTGTTGCAAGACCTGCAAAAGGACTTCAACCTGTCCTACTTGTTCGTGGCGCACGACCTGAGCGTGGTGCAGCACATCTCCGACCGCGTCGCAGTGATGTATGTGGGCAAGGTGGCCGAGATGGCCAGCGCCGAGGAACTCTACGCCAACCCCCTGCATCCCTACACGGAAGCGCTACTCTCGGCGGTGCCCAAGCCCGATCCGCTCTACAAGTCCGAGCGCATCATCATGCAGGGCGACGTGGCCGACCCGTCTAACCCGCCCAGCGGTTGCTACTTTCACCCGCGCTGTCGCTACGCGATTGACCGCTGCAAGACCGAGTCGCCGGCCTTCCGCGAGCTTAAGCCCGACCACTGGGTGGCCTGTCACCGCGCGGAGGAGTTGCAGCTCAGAGGGATCTAGGATCGGGCAGACGCGCGCTTGCTCGGCCTTTGCGGGTGGCGACGTATCGCGCGGCATGGTGAGCAGGAGAGCAGGGGGTGCCATCGAATCCCAAGTTCGGGGTAAAGGATGCGCTGGTTGCAGGAGCAGCCTTCGCCTTGTGGCTGGTCACAGTAGCCCTGGGGTTGTGGGAGGTGTACGTCCTGCGCCAGCTCTACTACCTGCTCTACGCGCGCGTCGCCCGACATTTCGGCGGAGACTTTGAATCGGCGGATGTGGTCGGATACTGTCTGTTGCCCGTCTTGGCCTTCGGCTTCATCGCCTTCGCCATCGGCACGGCCGAATGGCATCGGCTGAACCTAGGCCGGCCGCGTTCGTGGAAGGTCTTCGCCGTGACCATCGCGATCCAACTAGCTATCCTGCTCATCTACGAGGTCATCTGAATGGCTCACTTGCGCTGGTGGCAACGCGCTACGTTCTACCAAATCTACCCACGCAGCTTCGCCGACGGCAACGGCGACGGCATCGGCGATTTCGTCGGCATGCTCGCCAAGCTGGATTACCTGCAGTCGCTGGGCGTGGACGCCCTATGGCTCTCCCCCCACTTTCCGTCGCCCAATGCCGACATGGGTTACGACGTCTCCGACTACACCGGCGTCGCGCCCGAATACGGCACGCTGGATGACTTCAGGCGCTTCCTCGACGGCGCGCATGCGCGCGGCATGCGCGTGCTGCTCGATCTGGTGCTCAACCACACATCGGAGCAGCACCCCTGGTTCGTCGAGTCGCGCAGCAGCCGCGACAACCCCAAGCGCGACTGGTATGTCTGGCGCGATCCCGCGCCGGATGGCGGGCCGCCCAACAATTGGAACTCGGCCTTCGGCGGATCGGCCTGGGAGTTCGACCCGCCGACCGGCCAGTATTACTACCACTTCTTCTTCAAACAGCAGCCCGACTTGAACTGGCGCAACCCCGAAGTGAAGCAGGCCATGTGGCAGGCGGTGCGTTTCTGGTTGGATATGGGCGTGGACGGCTTCCGCCTGGACGCCATCGGCACGATCTTTGAGGACCCGGCATACCCGAACCACACCTCCAAGCTCTCTCAGATCGAGATGCTGCGCGCTTGGCGCGAGAATCGCTCGCCGGAGGAGCAGCAGGCGCTGATGGCGGAGTTCATGGACATGTTCAAACATCAATTCGGTCGCCCCGAGGTCCACGACCTGATGAAGGAGCTGCGCGCCTTGCTGGATGAGTATCCGGGCGACCGCGTGTTGATCGGCGAAGATGATGACGTGGCCTACTACGGGAACGGCGATGACGAGCTGCACCTGGTGTTCAACTTCCCCTTGATGCGCACGAACCGGCTGACGCCGGCCTGGGTGCGCGCCAACCAGGCCGAGCGGCTGAGCAAGCTGCCGCCCGGCGCATGGCCGTGCAACACGCTGGGCAACCACGACTCGACGCGCCTATGGAGTGCCTTCGGCGACGGCCAGCACGATGCCGAGATCGCCCGCGTGAACGCGGCGCTGTTGCTCACCTTGCGCGGCACGCCGGTGCTTTACAACGGCGAAGAGATCGGCATGACCGACCTGCTGCTGGAGCGCTTTGACCAGTTGCGCGACAACCAGGCGATCAACTTGTATCACTTTGCGGTGGGCGAAGGCATCTCACCGGATGAAGCCATGCGCATGGCCGCCCGCATGACCCGCGATCGCTGCCGAACGCCGATGCAGTGGGCGAATGCGCCGAATGCCGGCTTTAGCCCGCCCGGAGTGCAGACGTGGCTGCCCGTCAACCCCAACTACGCGCAGGGCGTCAACGTCGCCGATCAAGATGGCGACCCGAACTCGATGCTGAATTTCTATCGCCGGCTGCTGGCGCTGCGCAAGCGCACGCCGGCGCTAATGGCCGGCGACTATGTGCCGGTCAACGAGGAGGCGCAGGACTACCTGGCTTTCCTGCGACGCGACGAGGATTCCGGCCAGATTTGCCTGGTCGTCTTGAACATGTCGGCGCAGTTCCGAGAGGCGCGCTTCACATTGCCTTGGCCATCGGCGCGCTGCCTGTTCTCGTCGCACGGTCACGAGGGAGAGACCGCACACCTATCGGCGTTGCGCTTGGCGCCGTTCGAGATCTTCATCGGCGAGCTGACCCACGGCCGGGCGTGATGCGCGTCGCGGATGTTGAAGCTTCCCGATAAACAATAGGAGGAGACGTGAGTGATCCGAAGCAGACTGCTCGCTTCCTGAGCCGTGTGCCGCTATTCAGCGGTTTGAATGATCGTCAACTGGAATACTTAGCGCGCCGCTTCGTAGAGCGCGAGTATCCTGCCGGCCAAGCTATCGTGACCCAAGGCACAGGGGGCGAAGGGTTCTTTATCATCGTGTCCGGTCGTGCCGAGGCAATTCGTGAACGCGCCGACGGCTCGAAGGCCGTCGTTAACACGTTCGGGCCCACTGACTTCTTCGGCGAGTTGGCTCTGCTTGACGATGGCTTGCGCACCGCGTCGGTGGTAACGACCGAGCCGACCCGCTGCCTGGCGCTCACGCGCTGGGACTTCCTCGCTGCGTTGCGCGAGGATCCCGACATGGCCATCACCGTTCTACAGGAGCTGGCTCGGCGCTTCCGCCGCGCGCTCGAAGCGATGTGATATAGACCCTTCCGGTGAAGTGCCCTAGCTGTGGCTTCGAGAGTCCGCCGGAGATGCGTTTCTGCGGCATGTGCGGCACGCGCCTCGCGCGCGTGTGTGGCGCATGCGGCTTTGCCAATCCCCCTGCCTATCGCTACTGTGGCTACTGTGGCGTGCCGCTCGGCCATGAGGAGGACAACTTAGGCGCGCAGCGCCCTTCTCAACTACTGTTGCCAGCCGCTGAAACTCCCCGCGATTTGCCGGCTCATTCCGATCAAGATCCAGCAGATTTTGTCTTAGCCGGCGAACGCCGCATCGCCACCGTTCTGGTCACCGACGTAAGCGGCTCGACGGAGCTGCTAGAACGCGTAGGCACCGAAGCCTGGGTGGAATTGATGAACTGCGTGCTTCACATTCTGGAGGAAGAAGTTCATCGCTTCGGCGGTGAGGTAGAGCAGTTTCGCGGTGACGGCATGGTGGCTTTTTTTGGCGCGACGCGCGCGCACGAGGATGATCCTGAACGCGCGGTGCTTGCCGCTTTGGCGATGCAGCAATCCGTCGGCGCATTCGCCGCTCAGGTCGAACGGCAGCAGAATATCTCGCTTCGCCTGCGCGTGGGCATCAGCACGGGTGAAGTGATCGTCAGCGATGCCGCGCGGCGTCCGCCGCATGCCGAGATGGCCATGGGCGCGGCGATCGCCGTCGCAACGCGCATGGAAGCAGCCGCTGAACCGGGCACCGTCCTCGTCAGCGAGCACACATACCGCCTGGTCGCCTCTGCGTTCGACTGGCAGCCGCTGGGTGACATCACCGTGCGCGGCATTGCCCGACCGATCGCCGTATATCGCCCGCTGGCGCATAGGGCCGATCGCGAGAGCGCCTCTCAGCCCTCGCCATCCGGCTATCCTGTGCCGTTGATCGGGCGGCAGAAGGAGTTCGCTGCGCTCAAACAGTGCGTGAAGGACGTGCTGAACGGCCGAGGGCGGATTGCGGTGCTGACCGGTGACAAAGGCTTAGGTAAATCTTTCCTCGTCAACGAGCTGCGCCAGTATTTTGTCCATCGGGGCGCACTGCTTGATGAACCACCACGCGATGCGTCATCGCCGAGCCAGGCGCTGGTCTGGGTGCGCGGGCGATGCCGGTCCTACCACCAGAGCTGGCCTTATTCGATGTGGATTGACTTGCTGGGCGACTGGTTGAGCCAGTGTGGCTCACATCGCGCATCATCCAAAGAAGAAGCACGCGATGTGCTGCGCCGCGAGAGCCAGGCTTTGTGGGGCGAGGCGTTCGCCGAGCACTATCCGTACCTCGCTAACCTTCTTTCGCTGCCGTTGGAAGACGAGTTCGCTGAGCGCGTCCGTCATCTTGATGCTGAGGGGCTGCGCCAGCGCTACTTCATCGCCGTGCATAGTTGGATTCAGGCGATGTGTCGGCGTGGCCCGCTGGTGTTGACCTTCGCCGATATGCAATGGGCCGGTGCTTCGTCGCTGGACTTGCTCAAGTATTGTCTGCCCCTCTGCGAGACCGAAGCGCTGCTGATGTTGCTCGTCTTTCGTCCGGAGCGCGATATGCCGGTATGGGAGCTCGCTCAGCATGTCGAGGTGGAGTACCCCCATCGCCTGACGCATATCGAGCTGCTACCGCTGGACGATGCGCAGAGCGCTGAACTGATCGCAGCCATGATCGGGCCGGAGGCGCTTCCTTCGGATATGCGCGAGCTGATCGTGAAGAGCGCGGCAGGCAACCCGTATTACATTCAGGAGTTGATTCAAGCGTTGATAACCGGCGGGGTATTGGTGCGCGACGCAGAGACCGGTCGTTGGCGCACGACCCGCACGGTGACCACACTGGACTTGCCGGATAGCCTGCAGCGCTTGCTCATCGCCCGTATTGATCGCCTATCGCCCGGTGAACGCCAAGTGCTGCAGGTTGCCTCGGTGATTGGCTCGGTGTTTTGGTCGAACGTAGTGCATGCCGTAATAGGTGACACCTCGATGTTGTCACGTCGGCTCGCGGCGCTACAGCGCGCCCAGTTGATCCAAGAGACCGGTCGGCTGCCGGAGCTTGGCATGCAGTATCTATTCCGCTCGCCGTTGGTGCGCGAAGCTGCCTACGACAGCCTGCTCACTCCGCAACGGACTGCGCTTCATGCCCGAGTGGCGGAATACTTGGCGCTTCACGTGCACCCGGATACGCTAGTGGGTTACTACAGCTTGTTAGCCGAGCAGTTTCGGGGCGCGGAGAATCGCGCTCGTGAATTGTTTTACACCTTACTGGCTGCCGAGGAGGCGCAAAAATTATGCGCCAACGCCGAAGCGCTGCAACGATACAACCGCGCCCTTGAGCTCCTTGATCTGATGGAAGCCGATGCGCCTCCCGGTCGTCGGCTCGCTATCCTCGCTCAGCGTTTTGAGGCGTACGACGGCCGTCGGCGCGTATTCCTGGCTATGGGCGAAATCGAGGCCGCGCGCGCCGACTCTCGCGTCCTGCTGCGGCTGGCCGATGATATGCAGGATGACCCGGTTTGGCGCGTGGACGCCTTGCTATCCCAGCCAGAAGTAGGCCCTGGTGAACCGACCCGCGACGAAGCGATGCAGGGGCTCGCGATGGCCGAGGAGGCCCTCGCGCTGGCGCGTCAGATCGGCGACCGGCGACGTGAGTTGCAGGCGCTCATCGCCGTCGCGCAACTAGGCTCGCAACTGCGTCGGCCGGATGCCCGGTCGTTGGCCGAGCATGCGCTGGAGTTAGCGCGCGCGCTAGGCGACTTACACGCCGAAGTCAAGCTGCTGCTTGGCTTTAGCCAGTTCTACGGCCCGGATGACATGCCGCGCAGCGAAGAGTATCTGCAGGCAGCACTGGCGCGCTCCGAACAGGTGAACGACAAAGCCGTCAAGATCGCGCTCCTGGGCGCACTGAGTGCGCGCTACGAGCGTCGCGGCGATTACTACCGACAACTCATCGAGTTCGAGCAAGAGCGCCTGCGCATCAGTCGCAAGATCGGTAACCGATTCGCCGAGGGCGAGGCGCTGACGTTTTGCGGGCAAATCCAGGCGATCTACCTGGGCGACTACGATGGGGGACTGGCGATACTACACGAAGCACTTGATAAGTGGTCCACGACTGCGCGGCGATTGTTCCCGATGTTGCGCATCGCGCAGGTATATGTCTTGCAGGGGCGTCTGGAGCAGGCGCGCGCAATGCTGGCGCGCGCCGAACCGTTGCGCAGCGCTATTCTGATCGAGCTAGGACGCGCCGGTTGGGGATTGGTCGAAGCAATGTTGTATCAGGCCATTGGGGATCAGTTGAGCTTGCAGCATGCCCTGCGCGCGACTCAACCGGTGCTCCAACAGGTGGCAGACAATCTCATCTCGCAACAGTATCGGATGGCCGCTTCGTGTGTAGATGCTGCGACTTATCTAGCACTTGCCCGTTTGCAGACCGAAACGGATGCTCGCGCCGCGTATGTTCAACGGGCGCTGGCGGCTTCGAGTGTAGCGCTTGATTTGTATCGCGCTTTTGGTTTCACGCAAGTCGTGGAATGCGTGGGCGAAGAGATCTTGCTGCGTCAAGGCCAGGCGCTGAGCGCTGCGGGGCGCGCGGCGGAAGCCGCGCTTTATCTGCAACAAGCCTACAACGAAATGATGCGCAAGCACGATTTGATTCCACCCGACTCGCCATTTCGTCGCAGCTTTCTAGAGATCGGCCTGCATCGCGAGATTGGCCTTGCGATGGAACGCGCGCCTCTGGTG
Organism: Thermoflexales bacterium; assembly: GCA_025056965.1. Lineage (GTDB taxonomy): Bacteria > Chloroflexota > Anaerolineae > J036 > Brachytrichaceae > JAAFGM01. The sequence continues at coordinate 7,010 of JANWVF010000156.1, forward strand.
TGAGCAGCGCGCACCGCCGGCATCGGCGATGAGGTGCAGGACGACGCCGGCCAGACCGCAGCGACGAGTGTTTTGCCGCCTTTGACGGAAGGCCTATACGCACTAAGGTTTGCGCATCAGGAATTTTTAAGGTTCTACGCGGCTCAAGCTAGCACTATGAACAGGAGGTCGTCGCTGCGCACGGTTCGCAGTGCCTCGCCGTGATGGCGCGCTCACCCGCCTCATCGGACTGCCCACAGCCGAGGAGGCTCAACGCCACCCGTCGTGAAGCGGCGAAGTTCTCTGCATGCGGTGCGGCCAGCTGGCAACAACATAAAGACCCGCCGAAAGGTGTCGTGCACCGGGATGCCGCAATCTTGCCCCAAAAGCCTACGATACAAGGCGGGGTGGGCTTGCCAGAAGGCAGCGATGTCCAGCTAACTGTCAGCGCTACCCACAACCGTA
>JANWVF010000048.1 GCA_025056965.1 Thermoflexales bacterium
TCACCGCGCTGCCGCGTGGGCATGGGTGCTGTGGTTGGTGGGCTGCGCAGTCGCTCCCCCATCTGTTCCGAGATCACCGACGCCGACGTTTGTCCCGCATCCCTTCGAGACGAACGCCGACTGCGCCACGCTGTGCATCCGGCGCGCGTCCAGCCGACATGTCCCGCAGTGGCACAAACTCGAACTCGAGCTTGCCACGACGGTGCAGGCCGACAACCCCTTCGATCCGCGCCAGATCGAGATCAACGTGCGTTTCGCATCGCCGGAGGGCGATGTCTTAGAGGTGCCGGCCTTCTTCTACAGTCATCGAGGGCGTCAAGGTTGGCGAGCGCGCTTTACGCCGACGGCTCAGGGCGAGTGGCGCGCGCGGCCGGTGCTGCGTGCGCCGTTCACCTTCGAGGGCGAGCCGGTGAGCTTCTCCGTGACCGAGCCGCTGCCCGGGGCGCGCGGCTTCGTGCGCGTGGATGGGCGTAATCCGCGCTATCTGGCCTTCGACGACGGCACACCGTTCTTCGCCATCGGCCTGAATCTGGCCTGGTGGAAGGACGACCCTCTTGGTGACTATCGGCGCTGGTTCGATGCGTTGCAGGCTCACGGCGCGAATGCCGCGCGCATCTGGATGGCGCCGCAGTCGTTCAGCCTGGAGTGGCGCGACACCCCGTTAGGCAACTACGCCGCGCGCATGGATCGCGCCTATTACCTGGATCAGGTGTTCGAGATGGCCGAGGCGCGCGGCATCTACATCCAGCTCACCCTGCTCGACTACAGCCAGTTCAGCGAGAGGGTGTATCCGCTGTGGCACGAGAACCCGTACAACGCGGCTAACGGCGGGCCGTGCGCTCGTCCGCGCGACTTCGCCACCGACCCGACGGCGCGCGCGCTGTTTAAGCAGCGCCTGCGTTACATCGCAGCGCGCTGGGCTTATTCCACGCATCTCATGGCATGGGAATGGTGGAACGAGGTGGACTTCACGGAGATGGTAGAGACGGAGGTGCTCCGGCCATGGATCGAGGAAATGACGGCGGTGCTGCGCGCCCATGATCCCTATCGCCATCTCACTACCACCAGTTACTCCGTGCCGGGCGATCCGCAAATCTGGAACATGCCGGAGATTGATCTGGTGCAACGTCACGAATACACCGGCCAGGATCCGCGCTGGTTCAAACCGGTTGAAGGCGGACGCGCGTTCTTTCGGCACATGAAGGACATCCCGGCCAAGCCGGTCATCATCGGCGAATTTGCTGCGACGTTCACCTTGGAGCAGCCGAATGCCCTGACGCGCGATGGCATCCACTTCCACAACGGCCTGTGGGCGGCGGCGTTCAACGGCTTCGCCAGCACGGCCATGTACTGGTGGTGGGATACCCTAGTCGAGCCGGCCGGCCTGTGGTCGCACTACAGAGGCATCGCTGCCTTCCTGCGCGGCGAGGACTTGGCGCGCTACGCGCCGACGCCGATCACCGTCGCGCCGGACGAAGCGGCCATCGCCATGGGGCTGCGCGCGCCGGATCGCGTCTTGATCTGGCTGCGTAACCGCGCCTACAACATGGACGAGGGCGCGTATCAGTACGGCATTCAGATTGCGACCGGCCAAGCCAAAGAGCACACCTTTCGCTTTCGGCCGCGTCAGCCCGGCGCGGTCACGCTGGAGCTGGAGGCGCTGGGCGAGGGCCGACATCGCGTGCGATGGTTCGATACGCTTACCGGTGAGCCGTTGTCGGCATCCGAGGTCTACGCCGCGGCCAGCAAATTGGTCGTAGCCGCGCCGTTGTTCGATCGCGATCTGGCGGCCAAGGTGACGTTGGGGGCTACCGATTAGGAAGATACACACCGGCCATGCCGACCTTCAAACTCGTCACGTTCAACCTGCTCAACAAGCCGTCGCGTTGGCACGACCGGCGCCAGTTGATCGTTCGCGAGTTGGCCGAACTCCAGCCCGACGTGATCGCGTTGCAGGAAGTGAGCCTGCCACACAACAACGCGCAGTGGTTGGCCGATCAGCTCGGTGGTTACGCAGTGTACACCTCGCCCAAGACCGGCGCGCTGGCCGAGCATGAGGCCGTCGCTACGCTCAGTCGCTTGCCCGTGGAGGCATGCCACACGCTTAGCCTAGTGGCGCAGTCCCGTGTGGCGCAGGCGGTGCGCGTGCGCGTCGCCGATCGGCCGATCGTGATCGTCAACGGCCACTTCATGTTCCATGTGTACGATCACATCAAGCGCACACAGCAGGTGCAGCGCGTGCTGAACTGGTTGCGCTTGGCCGCGGCCAACTATCCAATCGTTGTCTGCGGCGACTTCAACGCTACGCCGGAGATGCGCACCATTCGGATGATGAAAGAATCCTTCTCCTCGGCGTACGAGGTGGTGCACGGGTGCGAGCCGGAATACACCTGTCCAACGCCGTTGGTCTACCGGTTCAACGCCGTGCGAAAAGGGCTAAGCATGGTCGGCAACTTGATCGCGTACCGCCAGCCCCAGCCGTGGCGTGGCACGCTCGACTATATCTTCGTAGATGACAACTTCAGCGTGCGCGCCTGTGAAGTCGTGTTGAACGCGCCGTCGCCGAGTGACCCGACTCTGTATCCGTCGGATCACGTGGGCCTGTGCGCGACGTTAGAACTGGGCGCGCCATGAGGGGATGGCAGGGGGACTCAAGACAAGCGGAGCTTTGTCCCTCCGCTCACTGGCTGGTGAAGAGCAACCGAATCCGGCGCAGTGCTACTTCGACCCCTTGGCGCGCCGGCTCGGAGAGCGATTCGCCGAAGTCGAAGTTCACCCCCGGCACCGAGATCAGCCAAGCTTGGGGGCAGCGCCCGTAGAGTTGCTTGGTCAGCGCTAACAATCGGCGCGGATCACTGATGTGGAAGCTGTTCGGCGCGGCGTCTTCTGCCGCGCTGAGGGCGGTAAACGTCACGCCGAAGGAGGATTTGTCCTCTGCGTTCACCTGCCGCGCATCCACGAAGATGACGACCTCGGCGGCGACCAGCGCATCGGCCATCTCCGGCGTCAATTGGTGTGACGCGATGGCGCGCACGTTGGGCAGTTGCCAGGACGCGACAACGTCGGCCACGCGCGGACCGATGCCGTCGTCACTGCGCAGGGTGTTGCCATAGCCGATGATTAGAAAGTCGGTCGCAGCCTCTTTACCCACGCTTGACCTCGGCAAGCACCGTACCGTCGCTGCCGATCAGCGTCACGATCATCGGCATCTGGCCGATGGCATGGGTGGAGCAGCTTAGGCACGGGTCGAACGCGCGAATGCCGGCCTCGACCCGGTTCAGCAGCCCTTCGGGGATGCCCGCCGTCGCGCCGTGAATCCAATGCTGCGCAATTTGCTTGACCGTGCGGTTCATCGCGATGTTGTTCTGGCCGGTGGCGATGATCATGTTCATCCGTCGCACCATGCCGCGTTCGTCCACCTCATAGTCGTGGAACAGGGTGCCGCGCGGCGCCTCACTCACGCCCACGCCGTGCAATTTATTGATGCCACCGCTGGCGCGGATGCGCGTCGAAAGGATGTCCGGATCGTCCAGCAGCAGCGTGATGCGCTCCAAGGCCGCCAAGATTTCGACCAGCCGCGCATAGTGATACATGAAGGATGACGTCACGATGCCGTGTGCGTTGCCGCGCTGCCGGAACTCGGCCAGCTCGGCATCGGCTTGCGGCGTGCCGATGCCGGAGCACACGTTGAGCCGCGCCAACGGCCCGACGCGATAGGCGCCATCCGGATAGCCCAGCGGCTTGTAATACGGCGACTTGAGGTAAGACCAAGGCTCGACCGCCTCGCCCAGAATCTCAGCATACCGGCGCGGGTCAAACCCATCCACCAGCACATGGCCTTCGCTGTCGGTGATGCGCAGCCAGCCATCGTAGTGCTCCCAGCGCCCGCCGTCTTTGCTGACCAGGCCCATGAACAGGGTGGGGAAGTTGCCGAAGTGCTCCACTTCCTCCGCGTGCTCGTCGGCATAGCGCTTGAAGAAGCCCAACGCCTGCTTTACGGTGTCGAAGGCCTCCGGCAGCCGGCTGCGCAGATAGTCGCGGTTCTCCGCTGTGAGCGGCTCGCGCACGCCGCCTGGCACGGCCCAGGCAGGGTGAATCTTGCGCCCGCCGAGCAGCTCGATCACTTCTTGGCCGAACTGGCGCAGCCGGATGCCGCCGCGCGCCAAGTCGGGGTGGCGCGCGATCAGCCCGAATATGTTGCGCTGTGCCGGGTCGCTGTCGTAACCGAGCAGCAGGTCGGGCGAGCTGAGGTGGAAGAAGCTAAGCGCATGCGACTGGACGATCTGACCCAGGTTCATCAGCCGACGCAGCTTCTCGGCGGCCGGGGGAATGGTCACGGCGAAGATGTCGTCGCCCGTCTTGGCGCTGGCTAATAGATGGCTGACCGGGCAGATGCCGCACACGCGCGCCGTGATCCCGGCCATCTCGCCCAGCGGCCGGCCTTCGCAGAACTTCTCGAACCCGCGGAACTCCACCACGTGGAAGCGCGCGTCGCTCACTTCGCCGGCGTCGTCCAGGTAGATCGAAATCTTGGCGTGACCCTCAATGCGAGTCACCGGGTCAATCACAATCCGTTGGGTCATAGCTCAAAAGCAAAACTGCGCAGGAGAAGTCAGAGTCCCAACTCCTCACGCTGGATCGGTCGTTTAACCGTATTTCAGCATCTCTCGTCCGATCATCTCCGGCGATTTGCCCTCAATCACGGCTTGCAACACGGCGCGGATGCGCTTGGCCGGGGGCGGGCAGCCGGGGATGTATAGGTCCACCGGGATGACCGCATGCACCGGCACAACGTGATCTATGAGCGGCGGCACGATACCGTCGTCGTGCGGCACTTGCGGGCGAAGCAGTTGCGCGTCTTTGTAGGCGCGGTCGAGCACCACATCGGCCCCGCCCAGTGGGTTGCGCATGGCGGTGACGTTGCCCGTCACGGCGCAATCGCCGAACGACACCACCAGCCGGCTGTTCTTGCGGATCGTATGGATCAGCTCCAGGTGATCCTGGTTGGCGACTGCGCCTTCGACCAGCGTCACGTCCACATTCTCCGGAAAGGTCTTCACATCGGCCACCGGGCTATACACCACGTCCACCGCCTCGGCTAGGTCGAACAGCCACTCATCGAGGTCAAGGAACGACATGTGGCAGCCGGAACAGCCGCCCAGCCACACGGATGCAAATCGAAGCTTGCTCATCTTCTCACCACTCGCTATTCGCTATTCGCCACTCGCCACTCGCTACTCACTACTCGCCACTCACTACTCGCCACTCACCACTCGCTACCTCAAACATTCCACACCTTTCGATCTCGCGCGGCCCGCAAGAAGGCGAGCTTATCGGCGTCGCGCACCATCTCGGCGACGGTTGAGCCTTGTTTGAACAGCGCGCCGGTCGGACAGGCCATCACGCATTTGCCGCAGCTCGTGCACGTGGTCGCTTCGCCCCACGGCACGTTCATGTCGTGAATGATCAGCGAACGGGCGCCGCGCCCCATCACGTCTATCGTGTGCGCGCCCTCGAGCTGGTCACACGCACGCACGCAGCGCGTGCATAGGATACAACGGTTGTGATCCATGCCAAAGCGTTCGTGCGATAGATCCAAGCCCAGCTTGGGGAAGAGGTAGTCGTAGCGCACGTGATCCATGCCGACGGCGATGGCGGCGTCCTGTAGTTCGCAGTTGCCGTTAGCCACGCACACCGCGCAGACGTGGTTGCGCTCGGCGAACAGTAGCTCGATGATTTGCCGGCGATAGGCGCGCAGCCGTTCGGTCTCGGTGCGCACTTCCATGCCCTCTTGTACCCGTGTCGTGCAGGCCGGCAGCAGCTTGCTCGACCCGCTCACTTCCACCAGGCACATTCGGCACGCGCCGACGTCGGTTAGCCCGTCGAGGTGACACAGCGTCGGGATGTGGATGTTCGCCTCTCGCGCCGCCTCTAGGATGGTCTGGTCGCTCCGGGCGCTGATTTCTTGGCCGTTGATCGTAAGTGTCCTTGGCATGTTGAGCGATTTGATTGGGGCAACGAGCCTGGTGACGCGAAGTGCACAACTCGTCGCCCGTCAACTTTTGCTAATCGCTGAGACCATTGGGCTTTGATTTGTGATGCCCGTTGATCTTCTTTTCGTATTCGTCGCGGAAGTAGCGCAGCGTGCTGATGACCGGATTGGGCGCGCTCTGGCCCAGGCCGCACAGGCTGGTGTGCTTCACCATGTCGCACAGTTCCTCCAGGATCTGAATGTCGCGCTGGGTAGCTTTGCCCTCTTGGATCTTGGTCAGGATGCGGTGCATCTGCACGGTGCCGGCGCGGCAGGGGATGCACTTGCCGCACGACTCGTCCATGCAGAACTCCATGAAGAAGCGCGCGACCTCCACCATGTCGGTCGTATCGTCCATCACGATCATGCCGCCGCTGCCCATGATCGAGCCAACCTTTGCCAGCGATTCGTAGTCCACCGGCATATCCAGGAACTGCGCCGGGATGCAGCCGCCCGACGGCCCGCCGGTCTGCACGCCTTTGAACTGCCGGCCGCCGGGGATGCCGCCGCCGATGTCGAACACGATCTCGCGCAGCGTGATGCCCATCGGCACCTCGATCAGGCCGGTGTTCACCACTTGGCCGGTGAGGGCGAAGACCTTGGTGCCCTTGCTCTTCTCCGTGCCGATGCTGGCGAACCAGTCCGCGCCTTTCATGATGATGGGCGGAACGTTGGCCAACGTCTCAACGTTGTTGATCAGCGTCGGGCAGCCCCACAAGCCGCACTCGGCCGGGAAGGGCGGCCGAGGGCGCGGCACGCCCCGCCCACCCTCGATCGAGGCCATGAGCGCCGTTTCCTCGCCGCATACAAACGCCCCGGCGCCTAGGCGGATGTCCACGTTAAAGCTGAACGCTGTGCCGCCGATGCCATTGCCCAGCAAGCCGGCGCGCTGCGCCTGGCGGATCGCCGTGCGCAGCCGCTTCACCGCCAACGGATATTCCGCGCGGACGTAGATGAACCCATGGTTCGCGCCCACGGCGTAGGCTGCGATGGCCATGCCCTCTAGGATGCGGTGCGGGTCGCCCTCCATCAGGCTGCGGTCCATAAATGCACCCGGGTCGCCTTCGTCGCCGTTGCAGATCACGAACTTGCGCGATTGGATGCCCTCCGGCACGTTGGTCGGGTAGGCGTTCGGATCGGCCTTGGCCACCGTGCCCCACTTGAGGCCGGTAGGGAAGCCGGCGCCGCCGCGCCCGCGCAGCCCGCTGCGGGTGATCTCGTCAACCACCTGCTGCGGCGTCATCTCGGTCAGCGCCTTCATCAACGCTTGGTAGCCGCCGGCGGCGATGTAGTCCTCGATCCGCTCCGGGTCTATCTTGCCGCAGTTCTCCAGCACGATCTTGGTCTGCCGCGTGAAGAAGGGCTGGTCCAATGGCGTCTCCAGCCGCTTCACCGGCTCACCGTCCAAGTGAGCGATGATCTCGGCGGCGTCCTCCGGCTTGACGAACTGGTACAAGACCGACTTGCGCCGATCTTCCTCCGGCGCGTCGGTCGTAGCCTGGCCGTTGACCCGCGATTCCACCTCGACCAGCGGGCCGAGCGAGCACAGGCCGGGACAGCCGACGCACTTCACCTCCGCATCGTGGCTCTGGCCGCGTTGCTTCAGCTCGGCCTGCAGCGCCTTGGCGATCTGTTCGCTGTTGAGCGCTTGGCAGGCCGTGCCGACGCACACGTGGATGTGATGCCGCTTCTTGGCCCGCGCCAGGCGCTCGCTTGTCGCCGTTGCGTTCAGTTCTTCCAGGTTCATGTTGCCGATCCTTCCAGGTTCATCGGAGGTTCACGCAGCTTGCCGAATCGCCATCATGCGCTGAGCGATCTGCTGCGCTGCCGCCTCCGGGGTCACTTTGCCGATCGTCTCGCCGTCGAACGTGAGCACCGGCGCCAGCGCGCACGAGCCGAAGCAGCGCGCGGTGAGCAGCGAGAGCTGGTTGTCGCGCGTCGTTCCGCCGGCCTTCACGTCGTATTCGGCCTCGATCGCGGCCAGCACCTCGCGCGCGCCCTTGATGTAACACGCCGTTCCCAGGCACACCACGCAGGTGTGTGCGCCCTGCGGCTTGAGCGTGAAGAGGTTGTAGAACGTCGCCACGCCGAAGACTTTGCTCGGCGGCAGGTGCAACGTGCGCGCGATGTGCATGAGCGTGAAATCATCCAGGTAGCCGAAGGCCTCTTGGGCGCTGTGCAGCGCTTCGATCAGGCCGTGGCCCTGGTAGCCGTAGCGGCGCATCGTCGCCTCGATGATCTTGTAGCGCTTGTCGCTGACCAGCCGGTCATCGGGCTTCGCCGTCGCAGCGCCGTTGCCGGCAGCTCGTCCAAGTGGAGGTAGGGGGTTGGTCATCATCTCTCTGTGGTCGAGTTTATTCGCTCGGGCCTTCGCTGCCAAACCGCAGCGGCAAGGATGCGGCCGGCTTTGACCTCGGCAGCACGGCGGCGGGATCCGGTCGCCATGCGTCGAGCACCTTCATGTAGTTGGCGCGCTCGAACGCCGCCGGGTTGGCGACCGACCGTTGGCTCATGCTGCCTTGCATTTGGGCGACCGACTCGTACTCGTGCTCCTCCATCCAGTTGCGCATATCGCGCACGATCTCGCCGATGCGCCTGACGCCGTGTTGCAGCAGCTCCGAAGTCATCATCGTCACGCGCGCGCCGGCCATTAACCCTTTGAGCACGTCAATGTGCGTGTGGACGCCGGTGCTGATGGCCAGTTCGATCGGCACGCGGTCGTAGAGGATGGCCACCCAGCGCAATGGCAGGCGCAGCTCATCGCTGTCGCTCAGCACCAAGTGCGGTGTCACCTCCAGCCGGTCTAGGTCGAAGTCGGGCTGGTAGAAGCGGTTGAACAGCACCAGCGCGTTGGCGCCGGCGTTGGCGAAGTGCAGCGCCATGTTGGCCATCGCGCTGAAGAAGGGGCCGATCTTCAGCGCGATCGGAATCTTCACCGTTTGGCGCACCGCGTGCAGGATGTCCAGGTAACGCTCCTCGACGTGCCAACCGCTGATGTGGGGGGCGGTCGGAATGTAGTAGATGTTCAGCTCGAGTGCGTCGGCGCCGGCCTGCTCGATCTTTCGCGCATATTCGATCCATCCGCCGGTGGATGTGCCGTTCAGGCTGCCGATGATCGGGATGTTCGTCGCAGCCTTGGCCGATTGGACCAGCTTCAGGTATTCCTCCGGGCCGACGTTGTAGTAACGCCAGTCGGGGAAATAGCGCGCCGCCTCGGCGAAGCTCTCCGCACCGTACTCCAGGAAGTGGTGCATCACCTGGCTCTCGTTCTCGATCTGCTCCTCGAAGAGCGAGTACATCACGATGGCCGGCGCGCCGGCGTCCTCCAGCCGCCGGATGCTGTCTAGGTTGCGCGAGAGCGGCGAGGCTGACGGCACAACCGGGTGCGCCAGCTTTAATCCGAGGTAAGTCGTCGTCAGATCCATCCTTGGCCTCGCAGCGATCCGCCTCGGTCTGTCCTGTGCGAATCGCGGTCTGGGATGAGGCTAACGAAGGATGCGGAATGAGGCACTATGCGCCCGGTCAAGCTGCGCCTGGCCGGTTGGCCGGTCTTCGCGCTGCGTCGGAAGTGGGTGGATTGCTCCATCCGGCTCGCTCGGCTGTCGGGTGCGTTTGACAGGCGCGGGCCGATCCCGCAGAATGGCGGCGCAAAAGTCAAGTCTCGGTGGTTTCCTGCAGCGATGAGCGCGCTCTTTCCCGATACCCATCCGAGAATGGAGGCGTTGCAGATTGCGCTGTGGCGGCAAGCTGGCCCGGCCCGCAAGATGCATATGCTGGCGCAGTTGAACGCCTCCGCCCGAACGTTGGCGCTGGCAGGCTTGCGCGCGCTATCCCGAGGCCGATGAAGCCGAGCTGCGCTTCCGATTGGCAAGCCTGCTTCTGGGTGAGGCGTTGGCGCATCAGGTTCGCGGAGGTTCGCTGATGCAAAGTGAGCCGCTGGAAGTGACCCTCAAATTTCACGCGCCCGGAGACACGCCTTCGCCAGCGAAGTTAGCGCGATGTTCGCCGGCCCCGAAGATGTCATCCTTGCCAAGCTGGAATGGTATCGGCTGGGCGGCGAGGTTTCCGAAAGGCAGTGGCGCGATGTCCTCGGCGTGCTCAAAGTCTGCGCCGGCGATCTCGACCTGGATTATCCGCGCAGGTGGGCCGCCGAACTGAACGTCGAGGACTTGCTAGAGCGCGCGCTGGAGGGTGGTGGGGGGTGAGTTGACTGCTGATTTGGTTTGGCATCTTGTTCTTGTCCCTCCCTATTTCTTGAGATAAGCTCTACTTGCAGTAAGATCTCGCTGAGGGGGCTGTCGCTGTGCACAACTAGTGAGATAAGTGCCGACGAGGCCGGCGATAGGCGCGCTCATTTGGGTTGACACAGCCGCAAAGGATAGGGCTAACTAACGAGGAGTAGACTATGCCGAGCCAAACCGCTGCTGCTGATCTGGAAGCCATGATCGCCTTCCGCGAACACCTGCTCCGCTTCAACCGCTCGTTGGCGGAGGAGTTCGCTTCGATGCAGACGCACTGGCGCGGGCTAGGCGGTCTGTGGCGAGATGCCAAGTATCACGAGTTTGGCGCCGCGCTGGAGGAGGCAGCACAGGGTGTCAACCGTTATCTCACGGTGACCGAGGAACATGAGGCTCACCTGCTCGGCTTGATTGAGCGCTTGCGCGATTACTAGCTGTGAGTCGCGTCTATGCTGATACTGACTACTTCCTCTCATACTACTGGCAGCCGTTGGAAACCGAAACTGAACGCTTCCAGGCTGCCTTGGAGGAGCTGACCCAGTTGTTGGAGGCTGCGTTGAGTGCTGTGTATTAGGCCCTCACCCCCAACCCCCTCTCCCCGAGGGAGAGGGGGCTAGGGGGTGAGGGCCCGTCTACGCGGAAGCCCGTGCCGCGATAAAGGCTTGGCTAAAGGCACATCCGGACGACCCCGGCGCCCTCGACCTGCTGTGCGAGACCTACTACCGTCCTGCGCAAGCGGCGTTGGAGAAAGGGGATTTGGAAGCTGCCGTCGAGCCCTTGCGGGCGTTGCGTACGCTCAACCCTGCCTGCCGCGACGGCGCCGAGTGGCTGACGCGACACCCGCCGCTTGGCTGGCGCTGCAGTCAGCCCCGAGTTATCCAGGAGTTCGGCGGGCATTCGGATGGGGTGACCAGCGTTGCCTTCTCGCAGGACGGCAGGCTACTGGCTTCGGGGAGCGACGACTGGAAGGCGAAGGTGTGGGCGCCGAGCGGATGACCTTCGCGCCGTGGGCGCTTGGTAGTGAGGAACAGGATCAAGCCACCCCATAGAGCGACTCGCCCATCCCCACCACCGCCTGGCCTAGCGCCAATCCGCCGTCGTTGGGCGGCACGGCGCGGTGGGTGCGCACGTCGAACCCCGCGGCGCGCAACCGAGGCAGCGTCCGCCGCAGCAGTTGCACGTTCTGAAAGACTCCGCCGCTCAGCGCGACGACGTTCAGCCCGCTCCCTCGGCGCGCGTGATCGCTCGCCTGCACGATCAGCTCGGCCACCGCGTTGTGCACCTTGGCGGCGATGACCGCGCGTGAGACGCCCGCGCGCAGGTCGTCCACGATGCCGCGCAGCAGCGGCGCCGGGTCGAACACCCGCGCGTCGCCGCTGGCCGAGGGCGCGCTCGCCCATTCATACCGGCCTTGCTCCGTATCGTCGCAGAGCGCCTCCAGCTCGATGGCCGCTTGCGCCTCGTAGGTGGCCGTTTGGCGCACGCCTACCAGCGCCGAGATCGCGTCGAACAAGCGGCCCATGCTGCTGGTCGGCGGGCAGTTGACGCTGCGCTCCAGCTGCCGGCGCAAGACCCGCCGCTCCTCCGGCGGGCAGGCCGCGACGCACGGCAGATCCTCGTCCCACGCGATGCCGGCCGCCCACAGGTGCGCCAGTGCCGCGCGATACGGCCGTTTGATGCTCGCGTCGCCGCCGGGCAGCGGGACGTACTTCAGGTGCGCGACGCGCGTGAATGCCCGGCAACTCGCGATCAACACCTCGCCGCCCCAGATCGCTCCGTCGCTGCCGTAGCCCGTGCCGTCGAAGCTGATGCCGATGGCGCGCGCGTCCGGGTCGAAGCCGTGCTCGGCCAGGCAGGCCGCGATGTGCGCGTGGTGGTGCTGCACCTTCACCAGCGGCAAACCCTGTGCCGCGGCGAAGCGCTCCGCCCACTGGGTAGAGAGGTAGCCGGGGTGCAGGTCACAGACGATCCGCTCCGGCACGATACGGAAGAGCTTGACGAAGTGCGTCAGCGCGCGCTCGAACGCCTGCAGCGTCTCCAGGTTCTCCATGTCGCCGATGTGCTGGCTCAGGTAGGCGAACCGCTCGCGGGTGACGCAAAACGTCGCCTTCAGCTCGCCGCCCACCGCGATCAGCATCGGCCCCGGCTGCGCCAGACGGATGGGGAAGGGCGCATAGCCGCGCGAGCGTCGAATGGGCAGCTCGCCCCCCTCGAACGTGCGCATCACGCTGTCGTCGCACCAAATGTGGATGTCGCGGTTGTGCAGCAGGAAGCAGTCGGCCAATGCCCCCAGCCGGCGCAAGGCTTCGTCGTTGTCCTTGCAGATCGGCTCGTCGCTCAGGTTGCCGCTCGTCATCACCAACGGCACGTCCAGGCCGTCCAGCAACAGGTAGTGCAGCGGGGAATAGGGCAACATGAGGCCGATGTAGGCGTTGCCCGGCGCGACCAGCGCGCTGAGCGGCGCGCCGGCCAGGCGGCGCAGCAACACGATCGGCCGCGCCTGGCTCGTCAGCAGCGCGGCCTCGGCGTCGTCCACCTCGGCCAAGGCGCGCGCGGCGGCCAGGTCGCGCACCATGACGGCGAACGGCTTGTCCACCCGGCCTTTCCTTTGCCGCAGCGCGCGCAGCGCCGCGTCGTTCGTCGCGTCGCAGGCCAGGTGAAACCCGCCGATGCCCTTCACCGCGACGATCCGGCCGCTGCGCAGGGCCACCTGTGCCGCGCGGATGGCGTCGTCGTCCCACGCCGTCGCTTGGCCGCCGGCCTCGAACCAGACGCGCGGGCCGCACGCCGGACACGCCACCGGCTGAGCGTGGAAGCGTCGGTCGGCCGGGTCGTGGTATTCGCGCGCGCACGCCGCGCACATCGGGAAGGCCGCCATCGTCGTGAGCGGCCGGTCGTAGGGGATGTCCTGGATGATCGTGAAGCGCGGGCCGCAGTTGGTGCAGTTGATGAACGGATAGCGATAGCGCCGGTCGGCCGGGTCGAACAGCTCGCGCAGGCAGTCGTCGCAGATGCACACGTCGGGCGAAATGGACGTGCCGGCGCGCGCTTGCGCTTCGCTCTCGACGATCACGAAGGACGACTCCCCCAGCGCCGGTAGGTCCTCGACGGTGATGCTGTCAATCATCGCCAGCGGCGGCGGGTGGGTGCGCAGCTCGTGCAGGAATGTGGCCAGCGCGTCGGGCGTCCCTTCGACCTCGATGAACACGCCGCCGCTGTTGTTGCCCACGTGCCCGGCCAGCGATAGTCGCCGGGCCAGGCCGAACACGAACGGCCGGAAGCCCACGCCCTGGACAATCCCTCGCACGGTGAGCCGTTGGCGCATGCGCGCATGCTCGGGCATCGCCGGCCATTTTAAGCAAGGGCTCGCGTGACAGACGGAGCAGCGCGCGGTTTAAACGCTACCGGTAGAGCGTCTGTCATGCTCCTTTGCTGAGCCAACAGCGGGTAGCCGACGGCAGTGCAATCGGCTGCCTGTGTCCAGTAGACCGCCGCGCGCGCCCATAGCTCCGGCTTCCTTTACAATAGCCTTGGTGCACGAGCTGTCTATCGCCGTCAGCCTGGTTGAGTCGGCCGAGCAGGCCGCGCGTCGGGCCGGTGCGCGGCGCGTCACGCAGGTATTCCTGCGCCTGGGCGCGCTATCCGGCGTGGCCAAGGAAGCCCTGCTGT
>JANWVF010000042.1 GCA_025056965.1 Thermoflexales bacterium
GGGTTGGGCTGAGGGGTGAAATGACGATTGCAGGCCTTGCACAGGTAGCGCTGGCTGCCGCTGTGATTCTTGCCTCGTTTGACCACCGATTCGCTTTGGCATCTTGGACACTTCATGTATCCAATTTTATTTACTCCCCGAGCTGGGCAGCCGGGGGCGGAGGTGTATACTCCTCGCGTTGCTCGTTTCAGGCGTCGTTCACCTCTTGTTCGCCGCCGGCTGCCCAAGCTAGCCGGCGCTACCGATGATTGTCTGCAATCTGCGTCGCTCCTGAATCTGCTCCCCCTTCAGAGGTTCGTCACTCATTAACCGTTGATATGTCCCGTGTGTTGTTAGGCACTCCATTCGAGCCGATCAAGCGAGTATTGATCGGGCGACCGCTGCGCACCGAAGAAGCGCCGCACCAGGCCGTCAGCAACCCGGTCGGCCTGGCGGTGTTCGCGTCGGACGCGCTGTCCTCTACAGCCTACGCGACGCAAGAAATTCTGATCGTCCTCGCTTCCGCGTTCGCCGTTGCCGGGGTCGGCGTGTTCCGCATCTCAATCCCCATCGCGATAGCCATCACGCTCGTGCTCGGCGTATTGATCATCTCGTATCGTCAGACCATTAAGGCTTATAACGGCGCGAGTTGCGGGGCGTATGTGGTTGCCCGCGACAACTTGGGCGTGTTCCCCTCACAAATCGCCGGCGCCGCGCTGCTCGTGGATTACGTGCTCACCGTGGCCGTCAGCATCTCCAGCGGCGTGGACCAGGTTGCCTCGGCGATCCCGGTGCTGCGCGGACGAGAGGTGCTGGTGGCGATTGCCGCCATCCTGATCATGACCCTCATCAATTTGCGCGGCGTCAAGGAGTCCGGGCGCATCTTCGCCGTGCCCACCTATTTCTTCGTCGGGATGACCCTGCTGACGCTGGTGACCGGCGCCTTCAAGTTCTTCACCGGCCAGCTGACGCCGGTTGAGAACGTCCACATGGTGACCCACACCACTGAGCCGCTGAGCCTGTTCCTCATCCTATATGCATTCAGCAGCGGCTGCACGGCGCTCACCGGCATCGAGGCCATCTCCGACGGCGTCCAGAATTTCAAAGAGCCGCGTGGCAAGAACGCCGCACTCACCATCTCGGTCATGGGCTTGCTGCTGGGCAGCCTGTTCATGGGCATCACGCTGCTGGCCAACCAGGTGCAGGCGCTGCCGTCGGAGGAGGAGACGATCATCTCACAGATCGCGCGGGCGGTGTTCGGCTCCGGGATGCTGTACGGGTTGCAGATCACGGCGACGACCATCATTTTGATCATGGCGGCCAACACGGCCTACGCCGACTTCCCGCGCATCGCCGCCTTCGTCGCCGGAGATAGCTTCTTGCCGCGTCAACTGGCCATTCGCGGCAGCCGGCTAGTCTACTCCGGCGGCATCCTCACCTTGGCCGTGGCCGCCAGCGTGCTGATCATCGTCTTCAACGCCCGCACTACGTCGCTGATCCCGCTCTACGCGATCGGCGTGTTCATGTGCTTCACGCTGTCGCAGTCGGGCATGGTGCGGCGCTGGCTCGAAGTCTCCAAGCTCAAGCCCGGTGAGTCGGTGAAGATGGGCCAAAGCATGGCGGCCTATGATCCGCGCTGGCGACGCAACCTGATCATCAACGGCGCCGGCGCCGTGCTCTCGCTCGTGGTGCTGGTGATCTTCGCCATCACCAAGTTCACCCATGGCGCGTGGATTACCCTGTTGGTCATCCCGGCCATGGTGCTCGTCTTCCATCGCGTGCACAAGCACTATCGCGATGTGGCGCGCATCCTGAGCCTGAGCAAGGAGCGCGTCAAGCCGACACCCCATCCGGTAAGGACGATCGTGCTCGTGGACGACGTGCATCGCGGCACGGTGCGCGTGGTGGACTTCGCCAAGTCGCTGGGCCATCCGTGGACGCCGGTTCACGTGGACTACAACGACCGCAAGACGCACATCGTCCAGCAGAAGTGGCGCGAGCGCATCGGCGAAGGCGAGCTGGTGATTTTGCCCTCGCCCTATCGTCGCCTGGTTGAGCCGATCGTGGACTATGTGAAGGCCGAGCTTGAAAAGGACCCTAATCTGTTCGTGCACGTGATCATGGGCCAGTTGGTCATGGACACGCCCTGGGCGCGCGCGCTGCACTCCAACAATGCGTTGGGCATCATGTCGGCCCTGCAGGCCATAGATCGCGTCATCGTCACCGACGTGCCATACCAGCTGCACGGCGAAGATGTGGAGCTATATCCGGAGAACGAGCCGGAGAGCTACGAGCAAATGAAGGAGCGCGAGCAACAACAGAAGCGACAGCGCGGCGACGAGACGATCGAATCGGGGATCGGTTGATCGGCGATGCCGCCCGTTAGGCGCGCTTGAGGCGCTGCAGGCGCTCGCGGGCCTGCGCGAGCGTCTCGTGCTTCTTGCAGAAGGCGAAGCGCACGATGTTCCGGCTCAACTCCGGCCGGCTGAAGAACGGTGATCCCGGCACACACGCCACGCCGACTTCTTTGGCCATGCGCAGCCCAAAGGTGATGTCGTCCTCGTCGCTAATGGCGCTGAAGTCGGCCATGATGTAGTACGCGCCCTGCGGCGTGACCGGTTTGAACCCGACCTCGCGCAGCATCTCCAGCGCAAAAGCTCGGCGCTGCGCGTAGTCCTCGCGCAGCTGGCGGTAGTAGTCGTCGCTCAGCCCCAGCATCGTGACGCCGGCAATCTGCAGCGGGGTCGCGGCGCACACGCTCATGAAATCGTGCGCCTTGCGCACCCCGACCATGAGATCGGCAGGGGCGACGGCGTAGCCCAGCCGCCAGCCGGTGACGCTGAAGGTCTTGCTCATGCCGCTGATGGTGATGGTGCGCTCGGCCATGCCGGGCAGCGTGGCGATCGGGATGTGCTGTGCGCCATCGTAGGTGATGAACTCGTAGATTTCATCGGTGACGGCGATCACGTCATGCTCGATGCACAAGTCGGCGATCAGTTGTAGCTCGTCGCGGGTGAAGACCTTGCCGGTGGGGTTGTGCGGCGAGTTGATGATGATGACCTTGGTCTTGTCGTTGAACGCGCGGCGCAGCTCGTCGGGATCGAACTCCCAAATGCCGCCGGCCGACGGCCGCAGCGGGACGAAGCGGGGCGTGCTCTGCGTGATAAAGCAGTTGGGGATGTAGCTCTCGTAGTACGGCTCGAAGAAGACGACTTCGTCGCCGGGGTTCACCACGCCCAACATGGCGGCAATCATGCACTCGGTCGCCCCACAGCACACCACAACATCCGTGTCGGGGTTCACGTCCATCTCGTAGCGCCGACGGTAGTGGTCGGCAATCGCATCGCGCAGCGCCTTCAGACCCCAGGTGACCGAGTACTGGTTCCAGTCGTCCTGGATCGCTTGCGCGGCGGCATCCTTGATGACCTGAGGGGCAGCGAAGTCCGGATAGCCTTGCGAGAGGTTGATCGCGCCGATGTCCAGGGCGACGCGCGTCATCTCGCGGATGATGGATTCGGGGAAGTGCTGGGTGCGGATCGAGGTGCGCATATCGTGCTCAATCGTTCGTAGAAAGGTAGGGCGAGCTTAGGGTTGTTTCGCGTTCATCGCTGCGATCGTCCGATCGCCGTTGCGGCGCCAAAATTGTACCTGCGACGCACTGGGCACCTGCGCGGCGGCTAGATCTTCGCCGCTTGCACGCTGCGCGTGAGCAAGCGCCCGCCGGCCCAGCGGATCGCCGCATGCGCCGCGATCATCAACCATAGGTTGCCCGTGGTCACGTAGAGCAAGCTGCCGGTGAGGGCACAGCACCCGATCGTCAGCGCTTGCGTCTGCCCTGTGCGCGTCGGCGTGCGACGGAGCCACTGCAACAGCGCCCACTCGGCCGCGGCCAAGGCGAAACCGACGATCGCCCCCCAGTAAGCGTCTTCGGTCAGCAGCACGAACGGCGCGCGGTAGAGCGCCCAATGCGCTTCGGCGTAGGCTGCATCGCGCAAGGCCGACCCCGGCGTCGGCCGGTCGGTGGAGGCCGCGGCGACCGAAGGATCGCCCGCCCGCCCGGCCAGCCAGAGGATGATCAGCACGAACCCGGCCGCCAGAGCGGCCGTGGCGCTCCCGCGCACCCATTCGCGCGCCGTGAAGCCGGCCAACGTGGGCGCGCCTTCTACCGCGATCGCGCCCAGGCCGAATAGATCGGCGCCGAGCGCACCGCTGATCAACGCCAAAAAGGGCAGCCCAATGAAGTATGCGAAGCGCGCGACTTCGACGATCACGCCGCCTGTCTCGGATTCGACGAATGCGCGCAGCCGCCGGCCGGCGAGGCGGTAAACGTAGGCAGCGACGGCGAGGCCGATTCCAAACGCGCCGCCGACCCAAAGAAGCAGTTGCCATTCGGGTCTCATCGGCTTTGGGTGACGTTCGACGGCTGCATCTGCGCCAAGATCGCCTCCACGCTCGCATCGAGCAGGCCGTGTTGGGCGCACTTGAGCGAGGCCGCCCAGGTGGCGAAGCGCGCCACTTGGGGCACCGGCCAGCCGACCAGCAAGCCGTACATCGCTGCGGCGGAATAGACCGCGCCGGCGCCCTGCGTATCTACGACGTCCACGGCCGGCGCAGGGATTTCAACCAGCCCTGCCTGATCCATGGCCAACGAGCCGTGCTTGCCGCGCGTGACGAACGCGACCTGAACGCCGAGCTCGCGCAGGGCCTGGGCGATGGCGCGCGGATCTTCCTGCACCACGTGTACGTCGGACATGGGCGATTGCGCGTAGGCGGAGCGGGCGATGAGGTGCCGGTAGTCGTTGGGGTGACGCAGAGAGTATTCGACGTTGAGGAAGACCGGCACGCCTTGCGCGCGCGCGAATGCGATGGCGCGTTCGGCTGCCGGCCCGACATACCAGTCCACATACAACATGGCGGCGCCGGCAATCGGTTCGAGATCGGCCTCGATGAGGCTGCCCCACACGGCAGGGGCGTCCTCGACGAAGAAGGTGCGCGTGCCGGCTCGGTCGGAGATGTCCACCTCGTCCGGCGTGCGCAGGTCGCGCCGCAGGGGGATGTGCGCGTGCACGCCCAGCCCGGCCAGTTCCGCCAGGGTGCGGCGGCCTAGGTCGTCGGCGCCGAGCGCATTGCCGATGAGATGGGCCTCGATGCCCCAGCGCGCCAGAGTCTGCGCGGCCATCGCACAGTCCGCGCCGATGAACGGCCGCTTGCCGGTGACGTATGCGCCAGTGTTAGCCGCCGGATAGCGATCTACCGAGAAGACCACGCCGGGATTGACGTAGCCGAAGCAGACGACGCGGGGCGCGGAAGCCATACTCCACAAAATTAAAGGCGCACGCAAGGTGCGCCCCAACTTATTCCTCTTCTCAGTGGCCTCCACAGGGCTCGAACCTGTGACCTCACGGATGTGAACCGTGCGCTCTGACCAACTGAGCTAGGAGGCCTCGTCCCAAATTATACACGCGAGCGCTTGGCAGGGTGGCCCGACGAAACTGCCCCCTAGGAGACTTTGCCTGAGGTTAGATGTCGTGACTACGCTTGCCGGTTGGTCCAGATTCACACTTATCTGCGATAGGATACGACCTGTTCACCGCTAGATTTAACAATCACAATGCGAACGCTGCTGCACTTGGATCCACAGCCGTCTCGAAACTGCTGTTCTACGATCTCTTCTAGACCAGCAATACTTCCGCGATAGCATCCCGCCCCATATGGAGCGTATGCAACTCCATCTCGTTCGAAGAGGACCACGGTTCCCTCGCCATCTCCGTCATCATGTTGTTTTACGTCGTTGACGTAGACATCACCAACCACAAACGTGCCGCTTGAAACTGCTCTGGTTTCACCTTTTGCGAATCTTCCGCAATCGGTAAGTGCTGCAGTTCTAGGTTGTTGTGGAGGGATAGCAGTTGCCGGTGAGCTTGCGAAAGCCGTCTGCATTGCTCCAATCTGTTGGTGTTGGACATCCAATTCTTGGCGCGTGGTAGGTTGTGTCTCATGAGGAGGTAGATTTCCCTGATAGGGTGTGATTTGAACATCAGGTTTAGACTCAACCTGAGGGGGATTGTCTGCTGGTATTGCTGCTGCAGGAGCAACAATTGCTAGCGTAACCACTGTTGTAGCTCCGGCTTCAAACGTGCGTGGTAAAGTCCCTTCTGGCGGCTCAGGTGCAGGTGGCGATTGGGGCTTGGTCACGAACTCGTAAATCGCAACTAAAGCTGCTATTGCGGCCAACGTAGCGAACACGCCTTTGATGAAAGCGGTGTTACTTTCAGACGACATCTTGCTTCTCCCCCTAAGCTCTGTTTAGTCTCGGTCTTCTTACTGCCCTCAAGCTTAGGATGACCGGAATCCGCTTTGCTTGCCCCTGCGCTATTGGCGCAAGGGAGTATATAACATTTTGGAAGTAATGTGTGCTGCACATTGGGAGTAAATAAAATTGGATACATGAAGTGTCCAAGATGCCAAAGCGAATCGGTGGTCAAACGAGGCAAAAATCACAGCGGCAGCCAGCGCTACCTGTGCAAGGCCTGCAATCGTCATTTCACCCCTCAGCCCAACCCAATCGGCTACCCGCCTGATATCCGTCGCCAAGCCGTCGAGATGTATCTAGATGGCCACAGCTTCCGACGCATCGGGCGCAATCTGCGTGTCAACCCGCAATCGGTAGCCAACTGGGTCAAGTGCGCCGGTGAACGTGCCTTGGCTGCCCCCATCCCACAG
>JANWVF010000060.1 GCA_025056965.1 Thermoflexales bacterium
TTGGTATCCCGATCAGCGCCTGACAGTCCAAGAGGCGATTTACGGATACACGATGGGTGCGGCCTATGCCGGCTACAGCGAGCATGAGCTCGGCTCAATTGAGCCGGGCAAGTTGGCCGACCTAACCGTGCTCTCGCATGATCTGACGACCATTCCGCCGGAAGACATTCTCAACGTCAAGGTTGAGCACGTGATCGTAGACGGCGAGTTCAGGATTTGACCGGTGACGTGACGACCCTCGCTCCACGCGTGTTGCTGCTGATCTACAACCCGCTGCTCGAGGCGGCCGGCGGCGCACGATTGAATCGCGTCCTCGCCTGGAACGACCCCGATCGGCTCTGCGCCGAGTACATTGCCGACGTGCAGGAAGCCAGCCACGGCCACGTGCATTATCGAATCGTCGAACGCATCGAGCTGGACGAATATCCGCCCAAGCAGGATGGCTTCCGCTACGACGACGAGGGTTATCTGCGCGCCTGGCGCGCCGGCAGCGGATTCCACCAACCCGACACGGCCGACTATCCGGCCATCCTGCGGCGTTGTGACTTCGTGCGCAAGCTAGAGGCTGACTTAGTAGACGAATTGTGGATCATGGCCTTTCCCTATGCCGGGCTATATGAGTCGTGTATGGGCGGGCGCAGCGCGATCTGGTGTAATGGACCGGTCATCCCCGGCACGGCGCACGTCTCGCGCCGCTTCGTAGTGATGGGCTTCAACTATGAGCGCGGCGTCGGCGAGATGCTTGAGAACTTAGGCCATCGCGCCGAGAGCATCATGGAGCACGTCTTTAGCGACATCCCCGACGAAACCAGTGACCCGGCCAATGCGTCTGAAGCAACGGATAAACCTCGTCGGTGGAAGCGATTGCTCAGTGCGATTGGACTGCGAAGATGGTTAACCGCCGGTCGGCCATCTTCGCCCGTCTCGCTGACGGGCAATCTGTGGAGGCAATTCACGCGCTATGACAAGTTGCATCCCGGTGCAGCCGCCTGCGGGAACGTACACTTCGCTCCCAACAGCCAGGCCGACTATGACTGGGGCAACCCTCGGCCGGTGTGGAGCAGCGCCGACGACTGGTTGAACTATCCGCACCTCACCGGCCAGCTCCGCCGGATGAACTGCGCCGATTGAGGCGGCGGCGACATCCGCAAGCATCATCTCTGGTGGATGAAGCGCTTCCCGCACGTTGAGGGGACAACGCCGACGGGCAAGCTGAACAATTGGTGGCGCTATATCGTCGGGCTGGAGTTTTGAGTTACTCAGCAGGGCGCAGCCGGCGCTCCAGTTCATCCAACTGCGCGCGGTATTCAGGCGTGTCGAAGTGGACGATGGTCATGAGCAATGCATCCTCGCGGTTGTCCTGGTAGTAAGCTTTGCGCCGGCCAACCTCCTCGAATCCGTATTTGCGATACAGCTGCTGAGCGGCGAAGTTGCTCACCCGTACTTCCAGCGTGACGACGCGAGCGTGGCGGCGTTGGGCCTCGCGCAGCAGGTTGATCAGGATGCGCTGGCCGACGCCGCGTCGGCGCCAGTCAGGATGCGTCGCGATGGTCGCGATGTGCGCCTCGTCCACATGCATCCACATGCCGGCGAATCCCACCACTACGTAGGGCGTGAACTGCGCCGAATCGCGGCGCTGTAGGCCGAAGCGCTGCGCCAGGCGTTGCCAGCCCGGGCGCGGCATCATCTGCGCCGTCGGGCGCTCGTGCGCGCGCGCGACGACGAAATAAGCCTGCGGGTTCTCGGTCAGCTCGTAGCGATAGGCGCGCTCCGGCCAGGGCCGTGGGAAAGAAGCGCGCTCGATCGCCATGACGGCCGGGATATCGTCCAGGGACATCGGGGCGATCAAGATAGACGGGGCCGGCTTCGACGCATTCGACGCTCGGGGCGGGTTAAGGATGACTTGAGCGCTCATCTCCTCCATCCGTCTCGTCTGAATTCGGCGCAACTAGTTCGCCTGATCTACCTCAGAGGGATAGATGGCAGTCAGCGTCATTGCATCGTCCACATCGCCATGTTCCCAGCGGGCCATAGCCAATTCTGCCAGAAATCCCGCCCGCCGCAGGTTGAGCGCAGCTGGCGCAACAGTGACCTTTGCGCCCAGCGCAGCGATCCAGGCCGGCGCGATGTCGCCGCACATGTAGAGCGGCGGTGCAACGCGCTCGACCAGCTCCGCCCAGCTATGGATGCGCCATTCGCCGGCCACCGTTGGCGCGCCCGCGCGCCACACGTAGGGACAAACTGCTACTCGATTGCGCCCAACCTCCAACAGAGCAAGCATCGGCATCGTCTGCTGCGGCTGCGCGTGAGCGATCACGTCGAATGCACTCACGCCGATCATGGGCAGGCGGCGCGCTACGGCCATGCCTTTGCCGATGGCCAGGCCGCAGCGCACGCCGGTGAAAGATCCCGGGCCGATCGCCACGGCGACGCAACCGATGTCTTCCGGCGCAATGCGGCAGGCGCGCATGAGGTCGCGGACGCGCGCGGCGATGGTAGCCATCTCATGCCGCTGTGCCTCCCAGGTCATCTCGGCGCGCAGCACGGCTCGATCGCGCAGGGCGATGCTGGCGCGCGCGGTGCAGGTGTCCAGGGCGAGCAAGATGTCGGATGCGGTCATACCCCGAACGCGCTCTTGCGAAAGGCCAGCAAGATCTGCCAAGTCTGTGCGTCCGACGTAGAGAAGGTCATATGGCGGTGCGTGTCATCCAGCGGCGCCAGCTTGACATGGATCGCCTCTGCCGGGATCAGCGCTGCTGCGCGCTCCGGCCACTCAATCAGACACACGCCATTTTCATCGTCCAAGATTTCTTCCAGCCCGAGGTTGACCAGCTCACGCGCGTCCTCGACACGATACAAGTCAATGTGATATAGCGTGGCGTCGTCGTGCTGGCGGTGATGCGCTTGCACTAAGGTGAACGTCGGGCTGCGCAGCGGCTGTTCGGCGCCCCAACCTATGCCTACCCCGCGCGCAAAGCTGGTTTTGCCGGCGCCCAGCGGCCCGTGCAGGGCGATTACGGCGTGACGCGGCAGCAGCGCGCCCAGTCGCGCTCCCAACCGCTGCGTTTGTGATTCGCTGTGGCTGGTGCACTCGATGGAGAGGGGCTCGAGAATGGCCATGCCGGGCACGGCATGCAAGCTAGCGGCGACGGCGGCCGCGGCGTTGATACAAAAAGCCAATCACCGCCAAGCCGAGGGTAATTAATAGGCTGACGATGCTCGGCAGTGTGACGAACGCCCCTAGCCCATACACGATTAGACTTGCGCCCAACAGACTGGTTAAGATGATGATGCCAAGTTTGAAGAAGCGCGCCATCAGAATGAATCCGATCAGCGCGCCGATGAACAAGATGATCCATGAGGCTATACCCCCTGCAATGCCGAGCAGCTGGCCCAACAACAGCAGCACACCGGCGCCGGCGACTGCGCCCATGATCTGGAATATCAGCTGCGCTCCGCGGCGTGACGTGGTAGCTATGACCAGACCGATGACTGCCAGGATCGCAGCGGCGATCAGGGCGGTCATGGTTTGGCCAGGGACGATTTGTTGAGCAAGGATGAAACCGATCAGGAAGCCGGCTGCGGCTGCGAAGAGCGGGAGATTCTTGCCCAGCAACAGCAGGGCAAGGCCCAGAGCAATCGCGATTAAGCTGATGGCAATTGATTCCATGGCATCTATCCGTGGTGTTTATCTTTAATGTCGTGAGAGAAGTGTACCATCGGCCGTTGAGCATTGCATAGCCATGTCAAGCTTTATCCAGAAGCTCGCGCACGCACAGCGTAAGAATCGCTCCTATCTGTGCATCGGTTTGGACGTCGTCGTGGCACATACTCCGCTGCCGATCCAGACCTATGATGAGCCGATGTTGCCGTTTGCCCGCGCGATCATCGAGGCCACTCAAGATTTAGTGTGCGCCTACAAGCCCAACCTGGGCTTCTACTTGGCGGAAGGTGCAGCCGGCATGGTCGCCCTTGAACGCATCGTGCGGCTCGTTCCACCCGACATCCCGATCATCCTGGACGGCAAATTCGGCGACATCGGGCACACGGCTGAGGCCTACGCCCGCGGCGCATTCGAGCAGTTTCGCGCCGATGCCGTGACGCTCTCGCCCTACATCGGCAGCGATGCGATTCGCCCA
>JANWVF010000118.1 GCA_025056965.1 Thermoflexales bacterium
CATCACCCATGACGGCCCCGCGCAGCTCTAACTCTTCGGCGAAGTGACAAGCGACCTGTCGGCCTGGGCCGATGTCGCGCAGGGGCGGGGTCTCCAGCCGGCAGCGTTCTTGTGCGTAGCGGCAGCGCGGATGGAAGTAGCAGCCGCTGGGTGGATTGGACGGGTCGGCCACCTCACCTTCCAGCCGGATGCGCGCTTCCCTGTTGCGGTGGCGGGGGTTCTGGATCGGCACCGAGGACATCAGCGCCTCGGTGTACGGATGTTTGGGCTGACGAAAGAGATCGTTGACCGGCGCGACTTCCACGATTCGCCCGACATACATCACCGCGACGCGGTCGCAGATGTAGCGCACCACGCTCAGGTCGTGCGAGACGAACAGATAAGTCAGGCTCAGCTCCTGGCGCAGCTGTTCCAGCAGGTTGAGCACTTGGGCGCGGATGGACACGTCGAGCGCAGCGACGGCTTCATCACAAATGACCAACTTGGGGTTGGTGACCAGCGCGCGGGCGATGACGATGCGTTGGCGCTCGCCGCCGGAGAAGGCATGCGGAAAGCGACGGATGTATTCGGGGCGCAGGCCGACGCGCACGATGGCTTCCTTGACGCGATCCTCCATTTCACTGCCCCGAATGTTCGTTAGATTCACCAGCGCCTCGCTCACATTCTCGAACACCGGCATGCGCGGGTTCAGCGACGAGTATGGATCCTGAAAGATCATGCGGATGTCGCGCCGATACGGCTTGAGCTGGTTTTCGTCCAAGGTGGCGAGGTCTACCACCTGGCCATCGCCCCGGCCGTAATACAGCATTTGGCCGCCGGTGGGCTTATAGGCGCGCACGATGCAACGCCCGACGGTGGTCTTGCCGCAACCACTCTCGCCTACTAAGCCGAGCGTCTCGCCCACGTTGATGTCGAACGTCACATCGTCCACGGCCTTCACGTAACCCTTTACGCCGCCGAAGACGCCCTTGGTGATGGCGAAGTGCATCTTCAGGTTACGCACCTGGAGGAGCGCGTTGGCGTTCGGCGCGCTCGGCGCAACAGGTTGAGGCGAATATCCGTTGCCGGTCGTCATGTCATCATCATCCAGGATTATCACCGCGGCGACGGCCCGGCCACTGCCATGCCGTCGGCACTCATGGTGGCTTCGCGCGCCGCCTCATCGTAGAGCAGGCAGCGCACCCGCTGCCCGCCGTCCAGCGAGATTACGCTCGGTTCGACCGTCCGGCAAATCGGCATGACTTTGGCGCAGCGCGGGTGGAAGGTGCAGCCGGATGGGCGACGAAACGGGCTGGGCACCATCCCTTGAATCGGCTCGAGCGGTTGGCGCGTAGCCGTGATCTTCGGCACCGAGCCGAGCAGCGCCTGCGTGTAGGGGTGCTTAGGGTTGTTGAAGACGGTGTCCACGTCTGCGTTCTCGACGACCCGCCCCAGGTACATCACGGCCACGTAATCGGCGATTTCGGCCACGACCCCCAAGTCGTGGGTGATGAACATGATGCTCATGCCGTATTCCTGCTGTAGCTCCAGCATCAGATCGAGAATCTGTGCCTGGGTGGTCACGTCCAGCGCGGTGGTCGGCTCGTCGGCGATCAGCAGGCTGGGATTGCACGAAAGCGCCATGGCGATCATGGCGCGCTGGCGCATGCCGCCGCTCAGGCGGAAGGGATATTCATCCACCAGCCGCTCCGGCCGCGGGATGCGCACCTTGCGCAGCATCTCGATGGTGCGCGCGCGCGCTTCTTGCTTGGAGACGCCTTGATGCAACCGGATCGCTTCGCCGATTTGGTTGCCGATGGTATACAGCGGGCTAAGGCTGGTCATCGGCTCCTGGAAGATCATGGCAATCTCCGCGCCGCGGATCTTGCGAATGTCTCGCCCTTTCGGGTTGAGCTTGGCCAGGTCAATGACGTTGCCGCTCTTGCTGTGCCATAAAATCTGCCCGCTGACGATGCGGCCGGGCTTCTGCACGATGCGCAGGGCGGCCAACGACATGACGCTCTTGCCGCAGCCGCTCTCGCCGACGATGCAGGTGGTCTTGCCGCGCGGCACGACGAGATCCACTCCATCTACGGCCTTCACCACGCCCTCGTCGGTGAAGAAGTGCACGCGCAGGTCTTTGAATTCGAGCTGCGTCTCGGTGGTTGTCATGGTTCTGGCCGCTCCTCAGTTCGCGTATGGGTCTGCCGCATCGCGCAGGCCGTTGCCCAAGAAGTTCATCGCCAGCACGAAGATCACCACGGCGGCCGCCGGCAACAGCAACCAGGGATAGTTCGCCACGGAAGCAATCTGCTGCGCGTCGCGCAGCATCACGCCCCAGCTCACCACCGGCGGGCGCAGGCCGATGCCCAGGAAGCTTAGGCCGGTCTCGCCCAAGATCATGTAGGGAATCGAGATGGTAACCGAGGCGATGATGTGGCTGAGGAACGACGGCACCATGTGCCGGAAGATCAGCCGGCCTCGGCTTGCGCCGTCGAGCCGCGCGGCGAGGATGAAATCCTCCTCGCGCAGCGCCAGGAATCGCCCGCGCACGACCCGCGCCATGCCTGTCCAGCTCAGCAGCGCTAAGATGACGGTGACGATCACGTAGACCTCCACCGGCGGCGTGCCGGGCGGCACCATGGCTGCTAACGCCATCATCAGCGGCAGGCTGGGCACCGAGTTGACGATCTCGATGATGCGCTGGATCACCACATCTACGATTCCGCCCAACAAGCCGGAGATGCCGCCGATCACCACGCCGATGATGAGGGACAGGAATACGCCGATCAAGCCAACCGTCAGCGAGATGCGCGAGGCATGGATGACGCGGCTGAGCATGTCGCGGCCGTTTCGGTCAGCGCCCATCAGATAGAAGGGATCTTTGGGGTTCTTCGGTCCGAACAGGTGGACGTCGCCGGGAATGATGCCGAGCAGCTTATACGGCTCGCCCTTGACGAAGAAGCCCCACGGGATGCGCGTCTCGTAGTCTATGGACCAGGTCTTCTTCAGCGAGACCGGGTCGCGCTCGAACTTCAGGCCGTAGACGAAGGGATCCCAGCGCCCATCCAGGAAGAAGTACACCGGTTGCGGCGGCGCGAAGACATACCGCGAGTCGAAGAACTCCGGCGGCTTCGGTGCGAAGAATTCCGCGAAGAGCGCCATGGTGTAGAAGAAGATCACGACAACGCTGCCGACGACCGCTAACTTGTCCTTGCGGAACTTCCACCACATCAACTTCCACTGAGAGGCGACTTCCACGCTGCGCTGGGCTTCTTTCACCTCTTCAGGGGGGGTGGTCTCTAGACCGGGGGCGAGTGTAGCCATTTGTTCTACCTGTGAGCGAGGAGCTCGGGAATCAAGAGATGCGGATGCGCGGGTCGAGCCAAGCCAGCAGCAGATCAGAGATCAGCGTGCCGATCACCGTGAGCGTGCTGAGCAGCAGGATGAACCCGGCCGCAACGTACTGGTCTTGTTGAACCAACGCTCCGTAGAGCACGGAGCCGGCCGTCGGCAGGTTGAGCACGATGGAGATGATAACGTCGCCGGCTACTAGCGCCGGCAGCAGCCAGCCGATCGTGCTGACAAAGGGATTGAGCGCGTGGCGCACGGGATACTTGATCAGCAGCTTCCACTCCGGCAGGCCCTTGGCGCGGGCAGTGGTAACGTAGGGCCTGTTCAGCTCATCCAAGAGGTTGGCGCGCATAGTCTGCGTTAGCGCGCCGATGCCGGTGACGGCCGCCAGCAGCGCCGGCAGCCACATGTTGCGCAGCAGATCCAACAATTTAGCCCAGCTCCAGGGCGCGTCCACGAATTCCGGCGAGAACAGGCCGATGTTCACCCGTCCCGTGATGCGGAAGGTGAGATACATGACGACGATCGCCAAGATGAAGCTCGGCACGGCCAAGCCGACGAAACCGATGAAGATTGCGCCGTAGTCAACGATCGAGTGCTTCTTCACGGCTGCGATGATCCCCAGCGGCAGAGCGATCGCCCAGGTCAACAGCACCGCGCCTAGTACCATGACGGCAGTCGCAGGCAGGCGCTCGGCGATCATCTCACCGGCATCTCGCTTGTACACGAACGAATAGCCGAACTCGCCGCGCGTGATGATGTTCCTCATCCACTTGAAGTACTGCACGATCATCGGCTCGTTGAAGCCGTATACCTCGCGCATGCGCTGCTCGAATTCGGGATCCACCTTGCCACCGGCCAAACGGATGCGATTAATCGTGTCGGTGACGTAATCGCCAGGCGGCAGCTGGATCACAGCAAATGAGATCAGCGAAATCACGAAGACTGCGACGACGGCGTAGGACAGACGGCGCAACAGGAATTTCCACATCGGCGCTTATCCTCGGGGCGAAAGGCGCTTCGACGCCTGATCGGTCACCGACGCTAATTATAGGTTGTGGAATACGCAGCGCGCAACATCCGCGCGCTGCGTATTCCCATATGCGGTGCGGGCGCCCTGGACTATGCTTCGATCCACCACTGCTCCGGGCGCATGATCTTGTGGAAGCCGAATAGCCAGTCCACAACCGCGCCGTCGGGGAGTCCATTGAGGCGCTTGCTCATCGGCTGATAGCCGAGGCCGGGCCGCGAGATGCCGATGCACCAGAACTCGTCGGCTGACTTCTCCAGCACCTTCTTCATCGCGGCCACTTGGCCTTCGAGGGTAGTCTGCTGGGTCGCCGCCGACCACATGTCGCGGATCTCCTTCATGCCGGGCGGCGGCTCCACGAAGTTGGCCTTGATTTCGTCGGTGATCTGCGCCCCGGTCAAGTAGGGCGACCAACCCCAACTGAACATGCCCCAGTATTCGCCGGGGATGTGCCAGCGCGGGTCGAGAATCGCAGTGATGCCGGCGCCGCCCTCGTTACCGTGGAAGGCGAACATGTCAATGTCGTTGGTCTGACGGCGCTCGTTCAACACCTGGTCGGACACTACGTCCATCTTGACCTCTACGCCTACCGCCTTGAAGTAGCCGACGCATAGCTCGGCGGCCTGCAACCAGGCCTTGGCGTCGCCGCCGCCGTAGTTCTGGTCGAGCAGCGTCCAGATGATGGTGAACGGCTTGCCGTCCGGGCCGAGGCGCATGCCGTTGGCGTCCTTGTTGGGCAGCACCTTGTCCAGGTGCTCATTGGCTTTCGCTACGTCATATTCCAGATACTGGTTGGCCAAGCGCTCGATGTAGAGCGGCGAGCTCTCCAAGGGCGCGACCTGCGCCGGCTTGCCCTGGCCCTTGAACACCACCTCGATGATCTCCGCGCGGTTGATGGCATGCGACATGCCGATGCGGAAGTCTTTCTTTTGGAAGACCTCGCGCAACACCGGGTTCTTGCTGCCCATGTTGAAGTGGATGGACATGGTGTTGCCGCTGGCGGGCGTGCGGCTAATAATCTTGAGCGGCTTGCCCTCGTTCACCGCGTCGAAGTACAGCTCGCGCTCCTCCTCCTTCGGACCGTGGAAGAAGTCCAAGTCGCCGTTCAGCGCTGCCAACGTGAGGGTCTGAGGATCCTGGTATGACGTGATGATCACCTCATCCGCATACGGCAGCTGGTTGCCCTGCTCGTCCACCTTCCAGTAGTACGGGTTGCGGACGAAGCGCGCGGTCGTGCCGGCGCCCAGCGGCTGAGTCACCACCCACGGGCCGAGCGACGGGAACTCCGGCACATCCATGAAGCGATCCGGGTTGCCCCAAGTGTCGGTGGCTTTGGAGAAGAAGAGCTGCATCCAGTTCTCTTTCCCCTCGGCCTTCGCCAGTTCGTCCACCTTATCGTTGTAGGCGGCGTGGAACTGCTTCAGGTAGTGCTTGGGGTAGTAGGCGAAGAAGCGCCCGCCCCAGGTAGCCAGCTGGTAGAGCAGGGTGCCGTAAGGCTTGGGGAAGATCAGCTTGAAGGTGAAGTCGTCCACCTTCTCGGCGCGGAAGCCCTCCTTCTGGTCGCCGGGCAGCCAGTCGGCGCCGGGGCCACCCGGGCTCAGGTCGGTGTTGTACATGACGTCTTGGATGTAGAACATCACGTCGTCGGCCGTGTAGGGCTGGCCATCCGACCACTTGACCCCCTTGCGCAGATAGAAGGTGTATTCCCTGCCGTCCGGGCTGACCTCGACCCGCTCAGCCAGGCTCGGTTCAATGTCCGAGAAGTCGGGCTTCCACTGAACCAGGTTCTCCCACTGGAACGTATACAGGCCGCCGCCCCATGTCACGCTGTTGCCGACGATGCCCTGGCGCAGCGTGCCGCCATATACACCAGGGTTGACCAGTGGCGTGACGACCTGCGGGTTCTCCGGCAGGCGCTGATCCACCGGCGGCAGCTTGCCAGCCTTGACCATCTCGGCCAGCATGGGCGACTCTTTGAACTTGCTCGGCGGTTCTGCAGCCTTCGTCGGCTCGGCGGGAACAGGTGTAGCAGTTGGTTCGGCGGGCTTAGGGGTTTCGGTTGGTGGCACGGCAGGTGCCTCGGTGGGCGCCGGCGTAGATGTCGCGCAGGCTGCCAAGCCTACCGTGCCGGCTGCCAACGCCGCGGCCTTCAAAAATGCGCGTCGCGAAACGGTCTTCATGGCTCTTTTTCTCCTCAATCAGATAGATCTATTTCTTGGATCCATATCAGCTTTAGATCGGGTGATTGTCACCCCTTGCGAGTTCATTTGCGGCGCATAGCGCCGATAGGTAAGTCTTAAACTCAAGCTTCGCTCAATACCACCTCCTTTTGTGAAGACTTCTGGCGCGCCGTGGATTCGCGCTCAACCAGGTGCGTGGCGACGGTCACCGCCAACGTCGGCTGATCGGGCGCGCGGACGCGCTCCAGCAAGCGTTGCACACCGAGCTTGCCCAGCCAGGCCTTGGGCACGTGCACCGTGGTCAGCGCCGGTTGGATTTCGCTTGCCAGGTCAATGTCATCGAAGCCGACGATGGAGAGATCCTCCGGCACGCGCAGGCCCATATCCTGCGCTGCGTGCAGCACGCCGATGGCCGTGTCGTCGTTGGTGACGAAGACGGCCGTGACCTGCGGGGCACGTTTCAGCAGGCGTCCTAGCGCCGCGTAGCCCTCCTCGCGGCGCATTAGGCTTTCTTCAATGTAGGTTTGGGCGATGCCGCGCGCCGCCAGCGCGCGCAAGTAGCCCTCGCGTCGTTCGAGGATGTCCGGCGAGGATGCCGGGTTTGAGCCGATCAGGCCGATGTGGCGGTGTCCTAGGTCAATCAAGTGGTTCACTGCCTTCCTCGCGCCGCCCAGGTTGTCAATGAGCACGCTGTCGAACGACGCGCCAGGCGCATAGCTGTCCACCAGCACGATGCGCCTGCCGAGCTTGGCTTCTAGCTCACCATGGGCTTCATCGGTGAGGTAGATGCCGATGAGGATGAGGCCATCAATGTGATTGTCCTCGATCATGCGCGGCCACTCGACAGGATGGTTGCTTTGATCCACCTCGACGCTGGCGAACATCAGGCTGATGCGATGCGCGCGGCACTCCTGCTCGATGCCTGCATGCACGTGCGAGAAGAAGGCGTTGAACGGTCCGGGAGGGCCGACGTCGTGCTTGGTCAGCATGCCGATGATTGAGAGACTTTGGGTGCTGCCTGCGTTGCGCGGGGTGTAACCGAGCGTGCGCGCTGCGTCCAGCACGCGGTTGCGCGTCTCGGGCAGGACATGCGGCCTGTTGTTCAAGGCTTGCGACGCTGTGCCCAACGACACCCCGGCCAGCTTGGCGACGTCTCTCAACGTGGCAGATGACGGCATGGCTGTTAACCGTTCAACTATTTTCACTGAAAACCTGGCTGGCTTCAGTGAACAATTGAATAGTATAAGGATTCAGTGTGCCTGTCAAGTTTTTCGCGCAGGCGCGCCAGGGCTGGCTCAATCTAGCGGAATTCCAATGATCGAAGCAGCCCGCTCAGGGCTAAACGCAAGCGCGGCGCGCTTGAGCGATCGAACGAGCACCACAGAAGCGCAACAAACCGATCACGATGTCGCGCAAGGCCACCCATGCACGTGCCGCCTGGCAGCAGCGCGCCGAACAGCGATCTTCGCCAAACTCCACATCCCGCACCCAGTGCCCGCAGTTCTCAATCTGCCAGTAACCGCGCCACCACTCAAACACCCGCCTCGCCAGCGCTGCCTGCGGGGTCAGGTCGGTGATGGCACAGTGCGTGTGACC
>JANWVF010000120.1 GCA_025056965.1 Thermoflexales bacterium
ACCTCGTCTATCGAAGAGGTCGCGCGCATGTTGAAAGAGGCCGGCGCAACCGTGCTCGACATCTCCGACATCCCGATGGCTCGCATGCGCATGACCGGCCTGGCCGCTGCGCATCGCGTGCAGGCCGGGGCGGAGATCGAGACCGTGCTGCACTTCCCGGTGCGCGGACGAAACCTGCTGCGCGTGCAGGGCGACCTGCTGGCCGCCCACGCGCTGGGCATTCGCAACATCTTTGTGACGATGGGCGACCCGACGCGCATCGGCGACTATCCACAAGCCAACGACAGCCACGACATCGTGCCCACCGGCCTGGTACAGCTCATCAAGGAGCGCTTTAATACCGGCCAAGATGGCCTAGGCACATCCATCGGCAAGCCATGCTCGTTCTTCGTCGGCGTAGCGGCCAACCTTACCCCGCTCGATTTTGACAAGGAAGCCAAGCTACTGCGCAAGAAGATCGAGTGCGGCGCAGACTTTGCACTGACCCAGCCGGTGTTCGACGCCGCAATGGCGCGCCGGTTCATCGCTTATTACGAGCAGCAATTCGGCAAGCTCACGCTGCCGATCCTGGTCGGGATCTTGCCGCTGGCGAGCGTGCGCCATGCGCAGTTCCTGAGCAACGAAGTGCCGGGCGTCGTAATCCCCGAAGCGATCATCCGGCGGCTCGAAGCGGCTGGCACGAAAACCCGCACCGAGGGCGCGGCCATCGCGATGGAAATCCTGGCCGAGCTGCGCGATCTGGTGCGGGGCGCGTATTTCATCCCTGCTTTCGGGCGCTACGACATTGTGGCGAAGCTGATCCAACAAGTCACTGCTCAGTTTCACCCTGCGGCCTGATTCGTCGGCCACTCGCCGATCACGGCTCACCGTTGACCAGCGCGCGAGCCAGCCTGTTGTGTCGCTCCAGCAGGCGCGGCAGGTCAAGCGTAGTGATATGTCCATCGCGCACAATCACGCGGCCGTTGATCACGCTGTAGGCGACGTTCGCGGAGGCGCAGAACACCAACGCCGCAACCGGATCGTGCAGACCGCCGGCAAAGCCGATCTGCGCCAAATTGAAGGCGACGAAGTCGGCAGCCATGCCAGGGGCGAGCGCGCCGATGTCGTCGCGGTTAAGCACCCGCGCGCCGCCCAGTGTGGCCATCTCCAGCGCTTCGCGCGCCGTCATAGCGTCTGGTCCGAAGCCCACTCGTTGCAACAGCATGGCCATGCGCGCTTCGTTCAGCATGTGCGCGGCATCGTTAGAAGCCGAGCCATCCACACCGAGGCCAACCGGCACGCCGTGCGCACGCATCCGGCGCACCGGCGCGATGCCCGAAGCCAGGCGCATGTTCGAGCATGGGCAATGTGCTACGCCGGTGCCGGTGCGTCCGAACAACGCGATGCCGGAATCGTCCAGCCGGACGCAGTGAGCGTGCCAGACGTCGTGTCCGGTCCATGTTAGGTCGTCGGCATATTCTGCCGGCGTCATACCGAAGCGATCGCGACTATAAAGCACATCGTTGTCATTCTCGGCCAGGTGCGTATGTAGCGAAACGCCGTAGGCACGCGCCAGCTTGGCCGACTCGCGCATCAAGTCGCGGCTGACCGAGAAGGGCGAACACGGCGCAACGACAACCCGCAGCATCGCATAGCGCGACGGGTCATGATACGCCTCAATCAGGCGTTGCGTGTCTTTCAAGATGGCATCTTCATCCTCGACCACGCTGTCGGGTGGCAGACCACCTTCGCTCTCGCCCACGCTCATCGCGCCACGGCTGGCGTGAAAGCGCATGCCGACCTCCTGAGCGGCCTCGATGCTGTCATCCAGCCGGCAACCGTTGGGAAAGATATAAAGGTGATCGCTGGTAGTCGTGCAACCGGACAGCAGCAGCTCGGCCATCGCCATCTGGGTAGAGACGCGAATCATCTCCGGCGTCAGCCGCGCCCAGATCGGATAGAGCGCGCGCAGCCAGCCGAACAACTCGGCGTTTTGAGCCGCAGGCACGGCACGCGTTAGGCTCTGATACATGTGATGGTGTGTGTTGATTAGGCCGGGCAGGACGATATGACCGCGCAAGTCAAGCACTTCGTCGGCGGTCTCCGGCATATCGGCGGTTCGACCGACCGCGACGATGCGATTGTCTTCCACGTACAACCCGCCATCGGC
>JANWVF010000130.1 GCA_025056965.1 Thermoflexales bacterium
TGGGCGCCGGAAGGAGGCCTGACCGAGTGGATTGACGGTGAAGGGGTGCAATATATGCCGGCGACGCGACTGCATCAGGACCTCACAGGGCTTATCTACACACTGCTGCGTCTCTTTCTTGCAGCGACCCGGCTCGGCAGCGTGTTCGCCGGACCATATACGATGCGCACACTCGCTGGTGGAAAGACTGCTCGTGAGCCGGATGTCTTCGTCGTTCTCAACACAAACGCTGGCGTCATCAGCGACAAAGAATTTATCGGCGCCGCCGATATCGTGGTCGAGGTGATCTCCGACGACAGCGTGTTCCGCGACCGCGTGACGAAGTTCGACGAGTATGAAGCTGCGGGCGTGCGCGAATACTGGCTAATTGACCCGCGTCCTAGCCGCAGGCGAGCTGAATTCTACGTCTTCGATGCGTCCATTGGTCGCTATCGCCCTGCCTCTCTCGAAGCCGATCGCATCTTTCGCTCGACCGTGCTGCCGGGGTTTTGGCTGGACGTGGAATGGTTGTGGCAGGAAAGCCCCAACGTCGCCGAGATATACGAACTGATCCGCAACAGCTAGCATTGCGCACTACCTCGCCCTGCCCTAAATGCGTGCGCGTGCTGAGCTGGACGTTAAGGAGGTGCGGGCGATAGCTGGATTTGACGAGGATAGCCACGTATTCGTCGTTCTCCGGCAAGCTGTAGCATGAATCGGTGATGCCTAAGCTAAATTCACCCAAGCGGCCAGAGTAGGCGTATGATTTAGTGAGACGATGGGAGACGTGAGTGCCGTTGCCCAGATGGTCGAGGCCGCTGCCGAGAACCCTGCCCGGCTGGGCATCGTGCAGTCGCGCCCCATGACTTATGAGGAATTCCTCGCTTGGGCGCCGGAAGGAGGCCTGACCGAATGGATTGACGGCGAAGGCGTGCAATACATGCCCGCGACCAACGTTCATCAGCGCGTGGTCAACTTGCTCATCGTTTTGCTCACCCTCTACCTCAGCCTCAGGCGACTCGGCAAGGTGTATTCAGGCCCATATGCCCTGCGCGCAAAGCCTGACGGCAATGCGCGCGAGCCGGATGTTTTCGTGGTTACCCGAGACAATCCCGGTCAAGAATCAATGAAGGCATTCGTCGGGCCGGCCGATGTCGTGGTTGAGGTGATTTCGGACGACAGCGTGTTCCGCGACCGCGTGACGAAATTCGACGAGTATGAAGCTGCGGGCGTGCGCGAGTATTGGCTGATTGATCCACGTCCCGGACGCAATCGCGCGGAGTTCTACGTCCTCGACACGGCGGTTGGTCGCTATCGTCCTGCCTCTCTCGAAGCCGATCGCATCTTCCGCTCGGCGGTGCTGCCGGGGTTTTGGCTGGACGTGGAATGGTTGTGGCAGGAAAGCCCCAACGTCGCCGAGATCTACGAGACGATCCGGAGCAGCCAGTAGCCGCCAGGGCGTGGCCCTAGCTCAGATGCGCATGCCGGTTTGAGCGTTGAAGAAGTGCAGGTGTTCGGGCGGCAGGAACACGTTGAGCG
Source organism: Thermoflexales bacterium (assembly GCA_025056965.1). Lineage (GTDB taxonomy): Bacteria > Chloroflexota > Anaerolineae > J036 > Brachytrichaceae > JAAFGM01. Next base: position 1,519 of record JANWVF010000130.1, read on the forward strand.
GCTCGTGCAGGGGAATATGGCGATCGAGCGGGGCGCGCGCAATTAGCCGCGTGCCGTTCACGGTCGCGTGTAGCAGCTGCGCGCGATCGGCGGGCAGGCGCTCGACCAGCTCGAAGGCCGTGCACAGCCGGTTGTCGCCTTCGCCGTCGGCCGACGCACTGTCTACTTCGATCACGACGTCCTCAGGCCGGATGCCCACGATGATTCGCTGGCCGCGCACGGTGAAGTCCAGCACGTGCGTCGGCGGCGTCAGGCGCGTCTGGAGCGCAAGCACTCGCCCACCTTCCACCAAGCCCTCGAAGAGGTTCATCGGCGGGCTGCCGAGGAAGCCGGCCACGAAGGCGTTGGCCGGTCGAGCATATACGTCGCGGTAGGCGCCGACTTGCAGCACCCGCCCGCGATCCATGATGGCCAGTCGGTCTCCCATGATCGTTGCCTCGGTCTGGTCGTGCGTGACGTAGAGCGTGGTGATGCCGAAGCGGTTGATTAGCCGACGAATCTCGATGCGCGTAGACGACCGCAGCTGCGCGTCGAGGTTAGATAGCGGCTCGTCGAACAGCAACAGCTTGGGGTTGCGGCAGATGGCCCGCGCGATGGCCAGGCGCTGCTTCTGTCCGCCGGAGAGCGTGCTCGGCATGCGACCCAACAATGCATCGAAGCCCAGACCCATGATCTGCGCGGTTTGGCGCACCCGCTCGTCAATTTCCGCTTCGCGCTTGTGCATCCTGAAGAAGAAGGCCAGGTTACCTTTGCCCTCGAACTGCGGGTAGAGGGCGTAGTTTTGGAAGACGATGCCGATGCCGCGATCCTTGGGCGGCACGTCGCGCATGTCGCGGTCGTCGTAGAACACGTCGCCGTCGTAGCTTTCGAGGCCGGCGACTACGCGCAGCAAAGTGGATTTGCCGCAGCCGGACGGGCCGAGGATAACCATGCTCTCGCCATCGCGCACATCGAGGTTCACGCGGTCCAGCGCAAGCACGCTGCCCTCAGGCGGCGCGTCGTCGGAGGCGTGCCTGCGCAGCTGGTGTTGTTCGCCGGGCAACGACGCAGGCGCTTGGCCGAAGCGCTTGCTCACGTTGACGAGGTGGATGCTTGCCATATCCAAGAGGATAGTGTAGCCTGCCGGAAAGCGCAGCGAAAAGGGAGCAGCATGCCATCCAGTGAGACGCTCTATCACATTGGATTCGGGCGGGACGACCTGGGCGCCCCCCTGCCAACACTGGCTCTCCTCAGCGGTGATCCGGATCGGGCGCGCCACATCGCCGAGCGCTACCTGACCGACGTGAGGAAGCTCTCGGAGAATCGCGGCCTAAACAGCTATGTGGGGCGGCTGCCGAATGGGCAGGCCGTGCTCTCGGCTACGAGCGGCATGGGTGCGCCCTCGCTGAGCATCGTGGTGAACGAGCTGGTTCAGGTCGGGATACGCACCATCATTCGCGTCGGCACATGTGGCTCGATTCAGCCGCACATCAAGCCCGGCAGCGTGGTGATCACTAGCGCGGCCTTGTGTCGCCAAGGCGCTGCCAACGACATCGCACCGATCGAGTATCCGGCCGCTGCTGACCCGTTCCTGACCGTGACGCTGGCTCAAGCGGCGCGCGCGCAGGGGGTGGAGCACTATGTGGGCATCACGGCCAGTGTGGACACCTTCTACGAGGGCCAGGAGCGCACCGGCTCGGCCAACCCGCACCTCTTGCGCGCGCTGCGCGGCGTCACCGAGGAGTATCGCCGGCTCAACGTGCTGAACTACGAGATGGAGAGCGGCACGCTGTTCAAGATGGGGGGTGTATACGGCTTCGCGGCCGGCTGCGTGTGTGGCGTGATCGCCCAACGCACTGAAGGCGAGAATGTGGTGCTCGAGACTAAGGCGACCGCTGTGGAGAATGCGATCCGGGTGGCCGTGGAGGCAGCTGCGCTCTGGCTCGCTCGGCAGTCGGCTTAAGTTCTTGCGACCGTCTAATCCCGGCGCGCTAGCTTTTTTATGCCTAGAGCCAAGGAGGCGCACGATGCGGGTATTCCGAGATCGTTCTCAGGCCGGCCGATTGCTGGCGCAGCGATTGCAGCGCTATCAGGGACGCCCGGACGTCATCGTGCTGGCGCTGCCGCGCGGGGGCGTGCCTGTTGCTTACGAGATCGCCACCGAACTAAAGGTGCCGCTGGATGTCTTCATTGTGCGCAAGCTGGGTGTGCCGGGTGAGGAAGAGCTGGCGATGGGCGCTATCGCTTCGGGGGGCGTATGCGTCCTCTCGCATGACCTGATCCGGGCCTTGGAGCTGAGCGATGAGGAGGTGGAGCGCGTGGCCGCCCGCGAGTGGGCCGAGCTACAGCGACGCGAGCGCGTCTTTCGCGGCGATCGCCCCTTTCCGAGCCTCGAAGGGCGCGTGGTGATTTTGGTGGACGACGGCATTGCTACCGGCGCAACGATGCGCGCCGCGATCCGCGCCGTTCGCGCGCACCGACCGGCGCGGATCAGCGTGGCTACGCCGGTCGGCGCGCCGCAAGCGCTAGAGGCGCTCCAAGATGAAGCTGATGAGCTGATCTGTCTGCTCTCGCCCGAGTCTCTGATGGGCATCGGCGCGTGGTATCAGGACTTCAGGCAGCTGACCGACGCCGAGGTCCTCGCTTACCTGCAGCGAGCACAAGAGGGCGCAACGGGCGCGGACGCGCATGCGCAACCGGCTACGGCGAACTAGTGAAGGGCGTGCTGCGCGCGGGCTTCCTCGATAAGTGCTTGCTTGAGATCCCACAACTTCTGGCTGAGCGAGACATGGTAAGTATGTGGATTGATCAGGCGACGCACGCCAGCGTCCAACCGCTCGATGTCGCGCCGGCGAATTGCCCGCATCTCCTCGATGGTCGGCAAATCGCAGACCAGTTTGCCCTCGCGCAGCACCTCGACCAGGAGCGGCTCGAGGCTCGAGATTTCGTCCCTATGCAGCGTGCGGAACTTGGTGTGATCGGTCGGATGACGCAAGGTGAGCCGTTCGCACTGTCGCGGATCTTCGTCGTGTAGGCACAGCAGATCGGCCGTCGCCAACCCGCGCCGATCGTAGAGTCGCCACACGGTTTTGTTGCCGGGGTTCAGCGTCTTCACCGGCGTCTCGGAGATCTTGATCGCCGGCACCCACTTTCCCTCGTGCTCGATCGAAACCAGCTTGTAGACGCCGTCGAGGGCAGGATCGCCATACGACGTGATCAAGTTCGTGCCGACGCCATAGACTAACCGCTTGAGCACGTTTTCCGGATCCACGCCGTAGCGCTGTGCCTCGTCGCGGATTTGCGCGGTGATCTGCCAGATCACCAGCTCATCGAGCTGGTTGGAGAGCACGATGGACGTGTCGGGGAATCCGGCCTGGTCCAGCATCTTGGCGGCTTGGATGCTCAGGTGAGCTAGGTCGCCGGAGTCGAGGCGCACGCCGACCGGCTTGTGCCCTTTGCGGCGCAGTTCCTCGAACACCTTGATGGCGTTAGGCAGGCCGCTCTCCAGTGTGTTGAGGGTGTCCACCAGCAGCAGGCAATCATCGGGGTAGACCTCGGCATAGGCGCGGAAGGCATCTAGCTCGCTCCCGCCTAGGGCGATGAAGGCCTGCACCATGCTGTGGGCGTGAGTGCCCTTGGGCGGGAAGCGCAGCACGTGCGACATGCCGGCGTTTGATGAAAAGTCGGCTCCACCGATCAGCGCGGCGCGCGTGCCGGCGTTCGCGCCGCGATCCTGCGCGCGGCGCATGCCGAATTCCAGCACGGTTTGCCCTTGGCTACTTTCTCGGATGCGCGCTGCCTTGGTGGCGATCAGCGTTTGAAAATTGAGCTGATTGAGCAGCGCGCTCTCCAACAGCTGCGCAGAGGCGATCGGCCCTTCGACGACCGTAAGCGGCGCGTGAGGATGCACCACGTGCCCTTCGGGGATGGCGCGCAGGGTAATCGCGTCGAAATTCCCATAGTGCTTCAACCATTCCAGGAAGTCCGCGCTGAAAAGAGGCTCTCCGGCGCGCGTCTTCTGTGCCCTGAGGTATGCCAGATCCTCGTCGCGGAAGCGCGCATGCTGCATCCATTCGACCAACGTGCCTAGGCCGGCGTTCACGCAGTAGCCGGCCTGGTGCTTACCGTAGTCCGGGTAGCTGCGGAAGAAGTGGTCGAACTGCGCGCGTCGTTCATGGATGCCGGCGCGATAATACAGCTGCGCCATCGTCAATTGATACTGGTCGGTGAACAAAATACCTTCGGCGATGTCTCGGTCGCTGGGTTTCATAGGCCTGTAATCATAGGCCAGCTCATCTGAACCTGTGCGAAGGTCGAGCCGCTCGGCGCCTCTGCCCTGTGCGAACGACGAGTAGATTCTCCCGCGCAAATCGCCTATGCTGCCGATCACAATGACATTAGCTCTCGCTGGAGGACAGTCCACATGACACAGACCGATTCCATGCTCGTCGCGCTCTCCAGACAGATGGCCGACGCCGTCGAGCGCATCGCCATGTCGCTCGTAATGGTGAGCGGCCGACCGCGCCAACCTGCGACTGGCATCGCCTACGACGATGAGCTTGTGCTCACCGCTGATCATGTGCTGGAGCGCGAAGATCGCTTGACCGTGCAAACGTATGACAACCGTGTCCTCGGCGCGCAGATCGTCGGGCGCGACTCCTCGACCGACCTAGCCGTGCTGCGGGTGAAAGGGCTAAATGTGCCGATCGCAGCGGCAGCCGCCGAGGCACGTGTCGGGCAGCTTGGATTGGCCGTCGGCCGCCCTTCCCCCGAGGGCGTCATGGCCAGCTTGGGTGTCGTCAGCAAGATCGGCGGACCGCTGCGGATGGGCCGTGGCAGCGTGGCATTGGAGCGATACATTCAGACCGATGCGACGCCCTATCCCGGCTTCAGCGGTGGGGCGCTGGTGGATGTGACCGGCGCAGCGTTCGGGCTGCTGACCACGGGCTTTGGCCGCGGCGCGGCGATCGTCATCCCGATGGATCTCGCCTTGAAAGTCGCCGGCATGCTGACCAAGCAGGGCTACGTCAAGCGCGGTTACCTCGGCATCGTCAGTCAGCAGGTGAGGCTGCCCCCGGCTCAGCGCAGCGATGCGCAGGAGTATGGTTTGCTCGTCGTGCGCGTGGAGGAGAACAGCCCGGCGGAGAAGGGTGGCCTGCTCGTCGGCGACATCCTGCTGACCGTGGAGGGGCAGCCGATCAACGACGCCGATGATCTGGTCGCCGCGCTGCACGGCGATCGGATCGGCAAGCCGGTCGCCGTGCGGGTGAGTCGCGGTGGCATCCCACAGACGCTCACCGTCGTCGTCGGTCAAAAAGGCTAAGCGAGGCGATGAACCGATCTTCGACAGTGGCAGATCGAGCCCTGGCCGACATGATCGCGGCCGCCAAAGCAAGCGTTGTGCAGATCTATACCGCCGGGCGCGGCATCGGCGCGGGTGTGATCTGGCACAGCGACGCCGTCCACAGCGAGGTCATCACCAATGCGCACGTAGTGGCCGGACTGGAAAGACGGCCGAGTGACTGGCTGCGCGTGGTGACGGCGGATGGGCGCAGCTTCAAGGCTCAGGTGCTGGCGAGCGATCCTCGGCTCGACCTAGCGCGGCTCAGCGTACCTGTAGGCCGATTGCCGGCTGCCAAGGTCGGCGACTCCACGCGGCTGCGGGTGGGCGAGCTGGTCTTCGCCATTGGCAACCCGTGGGGGCAGGCTGGCGTCGTCACGTCCGGCATCATTAGCGGCCTCGGCAGCATGACGCTGCGCGGGGCAGGGCGCACTGCGCCCTATATCCGCTCGGATGTGTCCTTGGCGCCGGGCAACAGCGGCGGCCCCCTGCTGAATGCGTCAGGCGAAGTCGTAGGCATCAACGCGATGATCTTCGGCGGCGATTTGGGCATGGCCATCCCCAGCCACGTCGTCGCGGAGTGGACTGCTCAAGAGACCTGGGCATGAATTAGACTTGCGAGGCGCTTGAGGAAGCCGCGCCGAAGTTCTCTGCTATGCTCCATGCCCCGGGTTTTCATCATCGCTTCCACCCCCGCCTTGCGTGCCGGCCTGCGCGCTATGCTGGCGCAGGCCGCGCCGGAGTGGGAGGTCATCGGCGCGGCCTCGGCGGTTGCGTCCGACCCAAACGCGCCGAAGGCCGACTTGTTCTTGGTAGCCGACCTCGATCAGCTTGACCTGTTGCCCGCTGTCCTGTCCCGCGAGCGTGACCAGAGCGTCGTTCTGCTCGCCGATGACGCCGCGGCAGTCCCGGCGCTGCGGGCGCTCCCGCTCCGCGGTTGGAGCGTGGTGCCCGCCGATGCCTCGGCGGAAGAGTTACATGCCGCGGCGTTGGCCGCGCTTCAAGGGATGGTTGCGCTGCCGGCGCAGATGGCCGATCAGCTTGCGGCGACCTCGGCCACCGCATGGAGGATCGCCCTGCCGGACGAAACTGCAACCAAACCACTGCTCACCCCACGCGAAGCCGAGGTGCTCGAGTGGGTAAGCCGCGGCCTGCCGAGCAAAATGATCGCTCAGGAGATGGGCGTGAGCGAATCCACGGTTAAGTTTCACCTATCCTCGATCTACGCCAAGCTGGGCGTCGCCAGCCGCACCGAGGCGGTGAGCCGTGCTGCGAAACTGGGGTTGATTACGCTCTAACGATGCAGTGCTGTGTCCTCGGCGCGACCGGATTCATCGGCGGCCAGATTGCGCGCGCGGCGGTCGCGCGTGGGTGGCGGGTGCGTGCCGTGCGGCGCCGGCCGGCATACCCCGGCGCTATTGCCGACCTAGGGGTGGAATGGGCGCAGGCCGATCTGCGCGATGCGCGTTCGTTGGTGGCGGCCATGCGCGACTGTGAAGTGCTCTTCCATGCCGCCGCAGCGTATCCACAGGACTTTCGTCACATCGTGCGCGCCGTCGAAGAGGCCTGCGATGAGATGCGGCGCGTGCTCGACGCGGCGCGCGCCGCTGGCGTTCGTCGCCTGATCTACACTAGCTCGCTCACGACGCTGGCGCAGCGCTTCACACCCGGAATGCGCGCGCTGGATGAGCGCGACTTCTACGCGCCCGGCACGGCGCGCAGCGCTTACTACGAGGCCAAGCTGGCTATGGAACGGTTGGCTTTGGCAACGCGCGATCTGGAGGTGGTGGCGCTGTTGCCTACCGCCGTGTTCGGCCCTGGCGACGTGAAGCCAACGACCGGCCTGGTGATCCGCGAGGCTGCGCGTGGACGCATCCCGATCTACTTCGATGCCGTGATTAACTGCGTGGATGTTCGCGACGTGGCGATGTCGCACTTGGTAGCTGCCCAGCGAGGCCGGGCGGGGGAGCGCTACATCTTGGGCGGGCACAACCTGACGATGCAAGAGCTGCTGGAGACGATTGACTGTTGCCAGGGCGTGCGCCGACGCAGACTGCGCGTCTCGCGCGGCATGGTGCGCGCGATCATCCGGCTGGCCGATATGTTGCCATTCGTGAGTGTACCGGAGAACGTGCGCACCTTCGAGTTTTGGGGGCCGGTGTCCTCGCGCAAAGCGGAGCTTGAACTCGGCCATGCTGCGCGGCCATTCGCGGAGACCGTGCGTGATGCGCTAGCCTGGTTTGGCTTTGACGCCGCCTCATCGCACGCTGGCCTGGGTTGACCCGCCAATGAGCTGATCCACTTCCTCCTTGCTGAACAGGGCTAGGTCGCCGGGGATGGTGAGCTTCAGCGCGCTCAGGGCGTTGCCATAGCGCAGGGACGTTTCCAGAGATAGCCCCCAGCGCTGCGCCGCCATGAAGCCGGCGTCGAACGCATCGCCGGCGCCGATGCGATCCACGATTTGCGGCGCTTTGAACGTCTGCGGCACTTCAACCTGCTGCGACCGGGTCTGAGCGATCGCCCCGGCCTCGCCGAGGGTCATCACCAACGTGTCACAGCCGAAGCGCTGCTGCAGCGTCGCAGCGGCCTGTTGGGGTGATTCCGGCGCGCCGAACAAGGCAATTGCGTCGCGATGCGCCACGAAGACATAGTTGCACAACGACATCAGCGGCTCTAGCGCGCGTCCTGCCTCCTGCGGCGACCACAGCAGTGCCCGATAGTTCACGTCGAACGAGACGACCAAGCCATGCTCGCGGGCGAAGCGCAGCACCTCGGCCGTCATCGCTAGGCAAGATGCGCTCAGCGCCGGCGTGATGCCGGTCATGTGCAGCCAGGCCGATCGTTGAATCCGATCGAAATCCACGTCGGCAGTGGTCATGCGGCTGGCTGCCGATCCGGCGCGGTCGTAGATCACGCGGTTCGGTCGCGGCGGCGTCGCCAACTCGATGAAGTACACCCCGACGCGCTCGCCGGGGACGAAGCGCACGCCTGAAGTATCCACGCCGTATGACGCAATCACCGAGACGACTTTGTGCCCCAGCGCGTTGTCCGGCATGCGTGAGAGCCAGGCCGTCTTGAAGCCGAGCCAGGCCAGGTTGATTGCGGTGTTCGATTCCGCGCCGCCAATCTGAAAGTCGAACGACTGAGTCTGGGCGATGCGCTGAAAGCCCGGCGGCGATAGTCGCACCATCGTCTCGCCGAGGGTGATGAAGTCGAATTGTTCCGGCATATGGGCAGTGTACGCTCAAGCCCCAATCCTATAATCCCCTGCTGCCATGAAAGCACTTGAAGAACGCATCCTGGCTGAGGGCCACAACATGGGCCAGGGCATCCTCAAGGTGGATTCGTTCGTTAATCACCAAGTGGATCCAGTGCTGATGATGGAATGCGGCAAGGAGTTTGCTCGGCTGTTCGCAGGGCTGAATGCGACGAAAGTGTTGACCTGTGAGATCAGCGGCATTGCGCCGGCGCTGGCCACCGGCTACGCGCTGGGTATCCCGGTCGTGTATGCGCGCAAAACCAAGCCGATCACTATGCCGGACACCGTCTTTCTCACCACGGCGCCGTCGCACACCAAGAAGCGCGAGGTCGAAATCATGGCCTCGCCGGAGTATCTTCGCCCCGGCGAGCGCGTATTGATCATTGACGACTTCCTAGCCACCGGACAGACCATCCTCGCCTTGGCACGCATTGCCAAGGCAGCTGGCGCAGAGATCGTGGGCGTTGGTGCGCTCATCGAGAAAACTTTCGAGGGTGGGCGCGCCGCGCTGAGCGTGCTCAACGTGCCGATCGAGTCGCTGGCGCGCATCGTAGATATGAGCGATGGCCGGATCGTCTTCGGTTAACTCCCCCTTGCTATGTTTAGCGATACATTCACCCCGGAAGAGCAGAGCTGACTTGTGAGCTCCCTTCAATTTCTCATGGGAAGACCGGCGCGGATCGCTGCGATCGCCGTGGTGACGAGCGTCACGCTATTTGCGACGCAGCCGGCTTCGGTCACCGCGCAGCGAGAGACGAGGGCGATCTTCGGTCTGCCGTTTGCAGAGCCCCCCGGCCCGGACACGTGGCTGCTGGGTCAGGTGTATGGCAACACGACTGGCGCATTCGCGCAGCGGCGAACATGGTACCGCGCCGGACAAGGCATTCACTTCGGAATTGACTTCTCCGCGCGCTGCGGCACGCCGGTCGTGGCGATCGGCGATGGGGTGGTGCTCAAGGTGGATGCGCGGGAGCACGGATCGGCGCCGCACAACCTGCTGATTGCTCATCCCAACGGCTACGTGTCGCTCTACGGCCACCTGTTGGAGCGGCCGATGCTGCGCGTCGGTCAGCGGGTGCGCCGCGGTGAGGTGATCGGCTTGACCGGCGATCCGGACCTCACGTGTACCTCGCGCCCACATCTACACCTGGAGATCCGCGACCGCACGCTAAGCCGCGCCTTCAATCCGCATCATCTGATTGACGCCGACTGGGACGCGCTGATGCTCTTCGGCGCGTCCGGGCGCAGCTTCCAGCGCGACCTGAACGACCCGCGCAAGTGGCAGACGGTGTTCGACCAACCGGACATTCGCTTCGGCGGGCCGCTGATCAACGAGTTCAAGAATACATGGCCGAGGGATTGGAACTGAGGAAGGGCCGGCAGCTTAGGAGGGCGCTGCTAGTCGCGCTGTTCATCTGCCTCGCGTTGACAGGGTATGTGGGCGCGACGTCAGCTCTGTCTGCTATGCAATCGCGGCCGGCCTTCGTTCAACTGACCAAGGGTGGCTGTTGCGTACAGCCATTCTTCTCGCCGGACAGCCGCCACGTGCTCTTCCTTGACAAGCCAAGCCGCACGGCGCCGGTCGGTATCTGGTCGGTTGCTACGGATGCGCCGCTCTCGCCGCCTACACTCTTCACCGAGCGCCTGGGTCCGTTCAGCCGTGACCTATCGCTGGCGTTGGATCTCCAGGGCGGCCAAACCGTTATTGAGCGGCTGAGTGATGGTCGGCGTTGGACGATCAACAACGGAGGCCGCAGCGTCGTCTTCTCACCCGACGCACGGCGCATCATGTGGGCGGTGCGAGAGGAGAGCGGCCCATTCGATGTGCGCCGCGTGGAGATCTACGTCGCCGATGTGGACGGCAGTAATGTACGGTTGGTCGCGGCCCGCTTTGGCGGCGGCCCATTGAGCTGGCTGCCCGACTCGCGGCACTTGCTGTTGAGTGGGCGGGCGAAACGCGACGATCCGACCCCAATGTTGAGCATCTTGAACGTGGACGTGGGCACGACGCGCGATCTGGTCGCCGTGGAGCGTCTGCGCGGTGCGTCCCTCTCACCGGATGGGCGCAGGTTAGTCTACTTCGTCGCGCAGGCGCGCGACGCATCGCAGAATGGCGTGTATCTGCTCGACCTGACGCATGCCGCGCCCGTTCCACAGCGGCTGAACTTCTTCGGCGCATTTCGCTGGCGCGACGCCGGCCGCTTGCTCTACATCCCACTGCGACCCGGCGCGCCGGGCGATGAACTCTGGCAGCTAGATGTGACCACAGGGCAGGCGGAACTGCTGATTGCCGCCGACGCCGGCTCGCCGTTCAAGATCGCAAATGGTGACTGGGATGTAGCGCGCGACGGGTCGAAGCTCGTGTTTCTCTCCGCGCGCGATCGTAACGTTTGGCTATTGGCGTTGCCCTAAATCATCTACGGCATCGGCACGACGAGGCTGCGATCGAACTCGGTCAGGCGCTCGAAACGACCATCCGGATTGCACCAGTAATCGTCCTCGATGCGCACGCCCCATCCGCCGCGCGCGTCGTCGGGGTAGTACAAGCCTGGCTCATTGCACACGATCACGCCCGGCTGGAACGTCTCGTCCGGCCGCAGCCCCTTTAGGCTCATGCTCGGCGGCTCATGGATGGCGAGGCCGAAGCCATGGCCTAGGCTATGTACGTAGCCGCAAGTCGTCTCGAAGTTCTGTCGCAGAGTGGGATGGCCGTGAGCCTCGAATAGGTCACAAACCGCCTCGTTGAAGGTGTAGGTGAAGTCGGTCGTGTTGAAGGCCGTTTCGGCCATGGCGTGCGCCCGCATCACCAGCTCATAGGCTTGCTGCACGTGTTCAGGAGCATAACCCAGGCACCAAGTGCGGGTAATGTCGCTGTAGTAGCCGCCCGGCCCGCGCGGAAAGATGTCGAACACGATGGTGCGGCCTAACCGAATCGGGTCGCTCGGTGTGCCACTGCTGTGAGGGATGCCAGCGTCGCGGCCGATGGCGAAAATGCAGTCGTGCATGTCCAGCCCCAAGCTCACTGCCTCGCGCCGGATGAACTGCTTGACTTCCGCTACGGTGAGCGGATCGCCGTTGCCTTTCACCAAGGTCTGATCGGCTATGCGGTGGCTGCGCAGAAAGTCGCGCGTCGCGCCGATGACCGCTTCGGTCAACCGACAGGTCTCGCGAATGCGCGCCGCTTCGTCGGCATCCTTCGTCACGCGCGCTGCGCTGATCACGTCATTCTCCTGCTCGGTGATCACCTCGCACACTCCGGCGCGGATGAGCGCGTTGAGGAAGTTGAACGACGTGTTGACGTGATCGGCGCCGTAGAACGCTACGCGGCCTGCGACGCCGATATCGCCGAAAACGCGCCGCCATAACTCAACCTCAGCGGCTAAACGGTCGCCGTTCTTCTGCTGGATCAGCTCGGGTAGCCTATAGGCGGCCTTGTTGATGAGCCGAAGGCCGGTCTTGGCCGCTTCTTCGCGTTCCATAGGGTGGTGCAACAGGTAGGTTTCGATCGCGTCTTCGCCGCGCCACTTGACGATCACGGCGCCGCTGGTGACGTGGGCATCGCCGACGAAATAGACAAAAGGGGCGTTCGCCAATCCGAAACCGTCGGGGCCGAGGATGACGAGGGCGTCGAGTTTGCGCGCTTGCATCAGCCGGGGTAAGTCGCCTTTCATCGCCGAACAGTATACTGATCGAGAGGTGAGCGAGCCGCTCGTGGCCGTCGTCATTCCGACTGTGCGCGGACGCAGCTGGCTGCCGGCGTGTATTGCTGCGCTGCGCCAACAGACCTTTCGCGACTTCGAGATCATCGTGGTGGACAACGGCAGCAGCGACGGCAGCGCGGCTTGGCTGGAAGCACAGTCCGATGTGCGCGTCATCCGAAACGAGCGCAACCTCGGCTTCGCTGCGGCCTGCAATCAAGGCATCCGCGCCGGACGCGCGCCCTTCGTGGCGCTGCTCAACGATGATACGCAGCCCGAACCGCAATGGCTCGAAGCGCTAATGCGCGCCATCCGCGATCCTACGTCGCTCGTCCCCAGTCTGCGGTCTGCGCGAGTCGGCACGTGCGCCAGCTTGATGCTCTTCGCGGATCGGCCGACCGTAGTGCAAAGCGCCGGCATTGCTGTGGATCGCGCAGCCATCGCCTGGGATCGCTTGCGCGGCTGCCCGGCCGATTGCGTCGAGGCGCAGACGCCGGGTGAGGTCTTTGGGGCATCCGGCGGCGCGTGTCTGTATTCTCGCGCCATGCTCGACGAGATCGGCTTGCTTGACGAGCGCTTCTTTGCCTACCTCGAAGATGTAGACCTGGCCTGGCGGGCGCAGCGCGCCGGCTGGCGCTGCCTATACGTGCCGCAGGCGCGCGTGCTGCATCGCGCCAGCGCGACCAGCGGCGAGGGGTCGGCCTTTAAGCATCGCCTGCTCGGCCGTAACAAAGTGTGGCTGGTGGCGAAGAACGCGCGACTGCGCGATGCGCCGATCATCGCGTTCTACGATTTGGCTGCCGTGATGTATGCAGGCATCGTGCGCGGCGAGTGGAGCCATCTGGCCGGGCGGGTGGAAGGGTTGAACGGGATACGCCAATACCTACCGCGCGCCCGGCATCGCCGAGATGCGCATCCGCCACCGTTCGATCCACTGGTAGCGCCATGGCGCGTACCGCGGCGGATAGGCTGATCCGCCCGGTCAGACGATCGCGTTCCGGTTGCCCTCGCATCCGCCAAAGCTAAGGGAGGCGCAAACAAGCGGCCAACTTTCAGTGAAATCTGTTTGGAATCTGGCTGGTTTCGCAGGGATAAACACAAGCGAAATGCGTTCAGCCTAGCATGAAGAACGGACATCTCAATGCGAGCAAGAACCGCTCTAGCCTAAAGGTGCGGGAATGGCTGTTGGCAAGGAGCGAGGTGGTCGAGAAATTTGACACAGAAACCACTTTGGACCGGCGCTATCAACCCGCTAGGCGAGTCAATCCGCGCTCGTGCCGGAAGAACGATTGATCAAGCCGCTGATCTCGCGCAGGTATTCCCAAGAGTAGATGCCGAATCGGCAGCCACCCTTCCACATGATGTTGATGGCGTAGTTGCCGACCGAATTGATGGCCTCTAGCTCATAGGATCGCGGACGGATGATCTTGAGCGGATCGGGGTTGTTGCGCTCTGCGGCACAGGTAGCGCAGGGGCACATGTCGCTTAGCACCTTGAAGGGTAATTGAGATACCTCGCCATCGTCCCAGGCGATCGTGAGGATGGCCTTGGCCTTGTCGGCAACAATACCAGTCGGTCGCATGCGCAGTTAGATTTTACGCGCGACCTGCGCAAGCAGGAATTTGAGTTCATTCCGGCGCTGGACTGACTGCCTGCGCACGGAGCGACGGTCGAGTGTGACCGGCGATCGCCGTCGGCCGAACGTCGTGCCTTTCTCCGCGTGAGCTGCCCGTGCTCACCAGTAGCCAAACGCCAAATATCCCCCATCCACGTAGAGTGCATGTCCGGTGATAAAGGCGGCTTTCGGCGAGCATAGGAACGACACTGCGTGAGCGACGTCTTCAACCTTGGCCAAGCGTCCTAGGGGGATACGCTTCTTGAGTATGTCTACGCTCACTACGCCGCGCCGGATGTTCTCTGCGGTCATCTCCGTCTCGGTGTGACACGGCCCCACGGCGTTGACGCGGATGCCATATTGCGCCCACTCGATCGCCAGCGTTTTAGTCATCATGTTCACGCCGGCCTTGGCGCACGAGTAAGCCGTGCGCATGGGAAAGGCGGCCTCGGCATTGATCGAGGAGATGTTCACGATGCAGCCCCCTTGGCCTTGTTTCACCATCTGCCGACCGGCAGCCTGTGAGGCGAAGAACACACCGTTGAGCTGCACCTCGATCATGCGTCGCCAGCTTTCGGGTGAGACGTCCAGCGATGGCTCCGGCTTGCTGATGCCGGCGCTGTTCACCAGCACGTCCACGCGCCCAAAAGCTTCGACTGCGCGCTTGATCATGTCGGCGCAGGCGTCCGGGTCGGTGATGTCCACTTGCACGGCCAAGGCTGGCAGGCCCTGTGCGGCCAGTGCTTCGGCGGTGGCTTGCGCGGCCTCGCCGCGCAGGTCGGCGACGACCACTCTATAACCGTCTGCGGCGAGCTGGGCTGCGCAGCCCTTGCCGATGCCGCCGGCTGCACCGGTAATAACGGCAACAGGAGCGGATGCAACTTCGTTCATGCCTGCTATTCAACCCCTAACCGAGTGCAAACGCAACCACCCGGGCGGCATCGTCGGGTTTCAGTCTTAGCCCGTCTTGCACGGGGCATCCTGCTGCGCTAAGATCTACTAGCCCTCGTTGGTATTGCGGAGTTCGGTCATGACTCAGTATGTGCGTGACGTAATGACGAACGGTCACGCCGAGCGAATTACTTCTGCGGATCTCATCGCCCGAGATCGAGAGGTAGTCAGCCCGGCGATCTACCGTTACACCGAAATTGCCTTCGCGCGCGGCGAAGGCGTATTCCTCTACGACTTTGAAGGCAACCGCTACTACGATATGGCCGCCGGCATCGCTACCATGAACGTCGGACATTGTCACCCGCGCGTGGTACGAGCGATCGCCGACCAGGCCGCAAAGCTCATCCATGCGGCATCCCATGTGGGCTACATGGCGCCTTACGTTGAGATGGTCGAGACGTTGCTCGGCCTGCTGCCGGCGCCGTTGAACACAGGCAAAGCCCTGCTGGTCAACAGCGGCAGCGAGGCGGTGGAGTCGGCGCTGAAGTTAGCGCGCGCCGTAACCGGTCGCAGCATGGTAATGGCGTTCATAGACGGCTTCCACGGACGGCCGATGGGCGCGCTGGCGGCCACGGGCAGCAGCAGCGGCTACCGGCGTCACCTTGGCGGCCTGCTTGCCGGTGTGGAGCACGTGCCCTATCCGAACTGCGGGCGATGCGCCTTCGGCCATGGCCCGCGCGCACTGCAGAACTGCTGCGGCCAGTGGCAAGCGTTCATCCAGATGGTGCTCGACAAGCTCGTTCATCCCGACGATCTGGCTGCGGTCATCGTCGAACCGATTGCCGGCGAAGGCGGCTACATCGTGCCGCCGGACAACTTCCTGCCCTTCTTGCGTGAGCTGTGTGATCGCACCGGTGCGCTGTTGATCGCCGACGAAGTGCAAACCGGCCTGGGGCGCACCGGTCGCTGGTTTGCCTTCGAGCATAGCGGTGTCGTGCCCGACATCGTTGCGCTGGGCAAAGCCATCGGTGGCGGATTGCCGCTCGGCGCCATCGTAGCGCGCGCCGACTTGATGGATCGTTGGTGGCCGGCAGCACACGGCAGCACGTTCGGCGGTAATCCGGTTGCCTGCCGCGCCGGGCTAGAGACTATCGCCATCATGCGCGAGGAGCACTTGCCGGAGAACGCTGTGCGCGTCGGTATGCGACTCATGCGCGGATTCGAGGCGGCGCGTGCGCATTTGCCGATGATCGGCGATGTGCGCGGTCGAGGCCTGATGGTCGCCGTAGATCTGGTGGACGAACGCGGCCAGCCGATCAGCACCGAGCGCGTGAAGCAGGTGATCAAGTCGCTGGCCAAACACGGCGTAGTGATGACCAAGTGCGGCCCCAGCGCGCTGCGCTTCGCGCCGGCGCTCATCCTCACCGAGCAACAGGCCGACGAGG